>NZ_JBXUHE010000005.1:0-312534 GCF_057180585.1 Actinomycetospora sp. 2LY8.5 | reverse complement strand
GACCCCATCGGCACGAACACGTGGAGAGCCGGATGCGCGGGAACGTGCACGTCCGGTTCGGCGGGCGGGGACGGGAAAACCGACAGCCCGAAAGGCTGCACGGCGTCCCGTCCCCGACCCAACACATCCCCTTCGACCAGGACGCCGCCAACCTGTTCTTCCAACTCATCGCCTCCCGCTACGAACAAGCCTCGGTGATGGTCACCTCGAACCTGCCCTTCGGACGCTGGGGCGAGACCTTCTCCGACGACGTCGTCGCCGCAGCCATGATCGACCGCCTCGTCCACCACGCCGAGGTCCTGACCCTCTCCGGCGACTCCTACCGCACCCGCGCCCGACGCGAGCTGCTCGCCAAAGACCGAGACCAGGACTGACCCACCCACCCACCGAGAAGGGGGTCAAGTTTCAACAGCCCCGCAGGGGGTCAGTTTTCGTGGTCCCTTGACACAGGTCCCCTTCCCGCCGCGACCACGCCGAGTGCGTGGAGCACGGCCAGAGCAGGCACCCCGGCCCGGAAGCCCGATGATCGGGCAGTTGGTCAGACCGAAGGACATACCGGCCGTGGCGAGCCCGATCGCCCGGCTCCGATCAACGACGTCTTCCTGAGCGCCGGGCGGAGAAGAACGGCGCCGGCTAGTCCGCCGCCCCGAGGTGACGGTCCAGCTCGTGGAGGGTCAGCCGCCGCCGACGCAGCGGCTCGGTGGCGTCCAGCGCCACGGCATGCAGACCGCCGAGGAACAGCTCCAGCTGCTGGTCGATCAGCAGCTCGTTGAGCTCGGCGCCGATGACAGGCAGTGGACGGGACAGTTTGATGATCCCGAGCACGATGTCGATCGGGGTGACACCCCGGCGGAGCTGTCCGTCGTGCTGGGCAGCGCGAACGAGGTCCTCCATCCGCTCGAGGAGCTCGTTGCGCTGCGCCTTCAGCGCTCCCCCCTCGGCCCGCAGGTCCTCCTCCAGGGCGGGTGCCAGCACGGGCGTGAACACACCGACCCGACGGTGCACCAGACGGCGAATGAGCTGCGCCAACGCACCCCAGGCGTCGGAGTGCTCCGCGACGGCGCCGTCCATCTCCTCCCCGACGACGGCCATGTTCTCCCAGGCGACCTGCCAGACCAGCGCGCGCCGGTCGGGGAACCGGCGGTAGAGCGTGGCCACGCCGACGCCCGCGCGACGGGCGATCTCCTCCAGCGGAGCCTGGACGCCCTGCTCGAGGAAGACCTCACGAGCCGCGTCGACGATCTGCGCGCGGTGACGGCGGGCGTCCGCCCGCAGCCGGGTCGCTCTCTCGACCACCTGGCACTCCACTCCCGGAAACCTGCATACGGAGGGAAACCCTCCGTTTGTGGTAGCTTACCGCCACCCGTTAACCGGAGGATTTTCTTCCACTTAGTTTGGAGTGTCCGGTGCCTCGAACCGCGATCCCCGACAATCGGAACTTCCCGTCCCCGCGGCAGTGCCCCTTCGCCCCACCGCCGGAGTACGCACGGCTGCGCACCGAACAACCCGTGTCCCGGGTGGCGCTACCGACCGGCGACACCGCGTGGGCGGTGACCCGATACGAGGATGTCCGGACCGTGCTGAGCAGCCCGGCGTTCAGCGCCGACGGCACCCGCCCCGGCTTTCCCGCCCTCGTCCCCGGCGCAGCGCAGATCCTGCGGCGACCGCCGTTCATCCGCATGGACCCGCCCCAGCACACCTTCTACCGGCGCATGCTCATCCCGGAGTTCACGGTCAAGCGGATCAAGACGATGCGACCCGGCATCCAGTCCATCGTGGACGGCCAGCTCGAGCGCCTGCTCGCCCAGACCCCGCCGGTCGACCTGGTCGAGGCGTTCGCGCTCCCCGTGCCGTCGCTGGTCATCTGCCAACTGCTCGGTGTCCCCTACGCCGACCACGAGTTCTTCCAGAGCAGGAGCACGCTCGTCGTGTCCGGAGCGAGCGCGGAGCAGTCCGCGGCCGCGGTGGGCGAGCTGCGCGCCTACATGGACCGGCTGATCACCCGCAAGCAGACCGAGCCCGGCGACGACCTGCTGAGCAAGCTGGTCACCGAGCAGCTCGAACCCACTGGCCAGCTCGGTCGCGACGAGCTGGTGATGATGTGCCTGATGCTGCTCAACGCCGGCCACGAGACCACCGCGAACATGATCTCCCTGGGCACCGTGGCGCTGCTCGAGCACCCCGACCAGCTCGCCGCGCTGCGCGCGGACCCCGACCTGCTCCCCCACGCGGTCGAGGAGCTGCTGCGCCACCTGAGCATCGCCGACCTCATCACCACCCGGATCGCGGCCGAGGACACCGAGCTCAGCGCCACGACCATCCGCGCGGGCGAGGGAGTCATCGCCCTGCTGGCCGCCGCCAACTGGGACCCCAGCATGTTCGCCGAGCCGGATCGGCTCGACATCCACCGCGGAAGCCGCCACCACGTCGGCTTCGGCTACGGCGCTCACCAGTGCCTCGGGCAGCACCTCGCCCGACTGGAACTCGAGATCGCGCTCTCCACCCTGCTCACGCGCATCCCCACCCTGCACCTCGCCGTACCAGCCGATGAGCTGCCCTACAAGCACCACAGCATCGTCTACGGCGTCCACGAGCTGCCCGTCGCCTGGTAGGTGGTCTGCCCGCCCGACCATCCGGCTGTGCCCGGGGCCGGAGGGGCACCGGTGCGCCCGCTCGGCTTATGCGGCAGAGCTGCGAGTCAGGCGAAGATCGCGTGGATCTGGTCGACGGCCTCGGGTCCGTACCCGACCACCCCCACCGGCACTGCACCGTCAATCGTCTCGACGACTCTGCCCGCCCACACCGGGCCGAACCCGCCGCATAGCTCGATGAGCTGCACGCCGTCGGCTACCAGCCGTTGGGCGACCTCGAGGACGTGCTCGGGGCCTGGGATTCCGACGACCACCGTCCGGCAGGAGCCGGTGTCCTCCGTGCTGAACCGTCCCTCGGGCGGACTGCCCGCTGCGGTGTAGATGAACGCCCAATGCGTCAATGCCACCTGTTCCTCCTTTGATCACGCTTCGTCCACCAGGGCGCTCCGCCCAGCCGACGCTGCCAGCTCGCTACGGAGGGCACTCGTCGGTCGGGCAGGACGGGCAATGTCCCTCCAACGAAGATGGTCGGGCGTTGCCGCTCCACGACGATCGGCGGTGGAACGCGATACCGCCCCGTTCCGGCGCGGAGGCGGTGACGGTGGCACGTCCCGTGAGAATCGATCACCCCTCACCGCAGGTGTCCATGATTCTGCATTGAGTGCATCTATACATCAAGAGCAGCAAGAAGTGAGTGGCGTCGCGTCGGTCCTGGGTGTCGAGGTCGGCCGTCGTGCCCTGGCGTCGGCGTCCGAAGGGGAGTACTCCCGAGTCGCGGCGTCGTCGTCGATACGGACCAGGACAGGCTGGCCCGGTGGCGCCGGTCCACCCCGGGGTGGGCGGAGGAGACCTTCAGCGTTGCGAGCTGCGCTGGAGGACCGTTCCGTGTCCGTGCCCTTTGTGGATGTGGCTGGCGACGATCGGTGTCGTCGTCGGCGTTCATCGCGGTCGGAGCCGTGGTCATCGAACGACTCACCCGTTCCGGCGGCGGCCCCACATACCGATCTCGACCGCCCGGCGCATCGCTTCCCGGATCCCCTCCATCGGCTCGCCGCGGGCGAGCGCGGTGATCGCCGCGGCATAGGTGGCCGCCATGACCGCAGCGACGGTGGCTTTCGCGCCGATCTCGTCGAGCTCGTCGGGGAACTGCTCGAGCAACGCTGCGGCGAACCGGCGCTCCGACTCGAGGCGGCGGTGCAGCAGGTTCGCCTGGACCGACGGCACCTCCGGGGCGAACCGATACTGCAGGCGGCCGAGCTGCGTCTCCTCCTCGGGCTGGTCGATCATGGCCCGCATCGCCCGCGTGAACGCCTCGTCGGGACCCTCACCGGGGACCCGTTCGGCGATGACCTTCAGGCCGAGCTCGACCCGGGCATCACCCTCACCGGCGAGCACGTCCTCCTTGGTCGCGAAGTGCAGGAAGAACGTCCGCGTGCTGACGTCCGCCTTCTCGGCAATCTGCGCGACGGTGGTCTCCTCGAAGCCCTGCTCGGTGAACAGCTCCACCGCCGCATCGACCAGCGCGCGGCGCGTGGCGAGCTTCTTCCGCTCCCGCCGACCCATCTCCTCGGTCACGAAGCGAAGTATTGCAGTCGACATCTATATACAGCAGATGTATAATTACACCCAATGCATCAGCAGGAGGAGAGGGGCGTGACGTTGCGGGGCGTGTGGCGTCGGTCCCCGGCGGAGCCCAAGGGCTCGGGCGCGGCGGCGGCCGGAGACCGTTCCGTTGTCGCCCCCCACGTGCTCGACGTCGCGGACCGCTTCTCACGGCGTGTCGCGCGAGCCGGAACGGTCTCTCGCCACGAGAGCTCCTCGCCGCTCACCTGGTCGAGCCCGGCGTAGACCTCTTCACCCGTGCGAACCCCTGGGAAGCCAACCGATCGTGCCGCGAGGGCGCTTCTGAGGGACCGTGACGAGGCGATAGGCACAGAAGCACGTCCCTGGAGGCCGCGAGAGAGGCCACGAAACCGGTCAGAGGGCTGTCCACCGGGACACGAACAGCCTCCCTGGCCCCTGCGGAGCCGCCTTCGGGATTCGAACCCGAGACCTACGCATTACGAGGCACCCGGGCGGATCGCTCGTGGTGTTCCATCCCGACCCTGAGCTGGGGTTCTGGTCTCGGTCTATACCCCTGAACGAGGACGGTTCGCGGGACAACTGCAACGACTGCTGCAACGACGGGAGACCCTCCCGCCGGCGGTTCCGCACGCCCTGACCGCGCCACACCGGCGCCCCGGTCGGCCTTCTCGAGAGGCCGGCCATGTTCCACCTTCTCCACCACCACGACAACCGTCTGCTCACCGCACGCCTGCGCCTCGGGGGCTCTCCCTCGGCGGCGCGGGGTCGCCTCGGACAGGTCGGGCGCGCGAGGGCAAGGGCCACACCCTCCGTCCTCGGCGACGCCTCGAGCACCGCCGTGGCCCTTGCGGGAGTGCGACCGGGCTGTCAGACCCCGGAAGCGCCGGCGAGGGAGAGACACCGCCGCGACCACCTCCCCGCCGCACCCCTGCCCGTCCGCGTCGACCCCTCCCTTGGTGGTGCCCGGGTCCAGGGCGGAGCGCCTGGCTCCCAGAGGGCTTCCGACGGCAACATCACGCGTCTCGGCGGCGTCCGATGACCCGGCCGTCGTCCTGGCGCTCCCTGCCTGATCCGTGGCGCTCGTACACGCCTGCGCCCGCTTCCTCCCTGTCGTCGGTGGCGGCCGTGGGAGGCGAGGCCGGCCCGCCGGCGCGGGTCGAAGACAGGAGCGGCCGGCGGAAGCCGGCCGCGTCCGACCCGGCCGCTGCCCCGGCGCCAGCCGAGGGCCGGTCGCCAGGGCTTGTTCTATGTGCCATATCGGGCCGGGAGGCTCAGGAAGCGGCTCCGGTCGTTCCGGATGACCCGGGGTCGCTGTGGTCGCCTCGGTTCCCCTCCCCCGAGCTCGTCGACGCCGCCGCTGCGCTGCTGCCCGCGGTCACCGAGGAGGCGGGCACGCTCGGGGAGGGTCCGCGGTGGGAGCTGACGGTCGGGCCGGGGATGTTCGCGGTCGCGTGCCACGACTGGTCCCGTCGGGAGCGGACCGGCGAGCGGGCGCACGAGGCGCACGTAAAGGACGTGGACCAGGACGTCGCCGCGCACATCGCGACCGGCGAGTGGCCGGAGAAGCCGCCGCGCTCGTCGATCACCGCCTGGTCGCGGAAGTCGCGGAACCGGATGACGCGCCGGCTGTGCGAGCTGGACTACACGCCGCTCTACCGCGATGGCCGGCTGCCGGCGATGGTGACGCTGACCTATCCCGGCGACTGGCTGACCGTCGTCCCCACCGGGCAGGACCTGAAGCGGCACATGAAGGCGCTGCGGAAGCGCTACTTGCGCGCGTGGGGCGAGGACTGGTCGTGCGTGTGGAAGCTGGAGTTCCAGCGGCGCGGAGCGCCGCACGTGCACATGCTCTGCACTCCCCCGCACGGCCTGTCGAAGACCACTGGCGAGCGCTTCGCGGTCTGGCTCTTGGACGCGTGGGCCGGCGTCGTCGACCATCCCGACCCGGAGCAGCGTCGCCGTCACGAGCTCGCGGGGACGGCGCTGGACTACGCCGAGGGCCTTCGGGCGACCGATCCTCGCCGCGTGGCGGCGTACTTCACCAAGCACGGGCTGATGGCGGCGAAGGAGTACCAGCACGAGGTTCCCGCCGAGTGGCGCGAGCCCGGGAACGGTCCCGGCCGCTTCTGGGGCGTCTGGAACCTCGGGCGCGCTACCCGCACCATCGCTGTCCGCCCCGAGCACGGGGTCCAGGCCGGCCGCATCGCCCGCCGGTGGGCGCGAGCTCAGCGACGCGCGCAGCAGACGTGGAAGCCGCGCACCTGTGCCCGCACCGGGCGCGTTCGGCTCCGAAAGTCCCGATCCCGCGTCCAGCTCATGACCAACGGCAACCGGGGCTGGATCGCTCTCAACGACGGGCCAGCGTTCGCGCTAACCCTGACTCATTACCTCGACAAGTAGGACTGAGTAGTGGCGTCGCATCGAAGCAGTCGACCCGCGTCGGTCCTCCTCCGCCGCACCGAGCCGGCCCCACAACACACTTCGCCTCTCGACAGCGCCCTCGCTCACGGACCTTGCAGGTCTTGGCGTATCTTGTCGGCGTCGCAGAGACCGCGGAACCAATCAGGCAAGACCGTTGAATTGCGAGACCGACTGACAGGTGCTCCCACCGTGGAATACAAGTTTGATGTGGCCCTCTCTTACGCCAGCGAGGATCGACAGTACGTAAGCGCGGTAGCGCAGTCCCTTCGAAGGCACGGCATTCGGGTATTCTACGACGAATTCATGATGAGCGAACTATGGGGGGAGGACCTTGTATCGTACTTAGACCGAGTTTATCGGCAAGAGTCGCGATACGCCGTCGTCTTCTCCTCCAGGTCGTAAGCACAGAAGTCTTGGACCACGCATGAACAGCAGAGCGCTCAAGCTAGAGCACTAGTCGACAAGGGTCCCTACTTGCTCCCCGTCAGACTTGACAATACGGACCTTCCCGGAATACCCCCGACGCGGGCGTATTTGGACGGTTCTACGCGACCAGCCGATGAGATTGTTCGCTTTCTTCTTGAGAAGCTGGCCGTCGATGGCCCTGCCGCCGAAGCACTTAGCGATACCGGCACTGTCCGTTCTATCGGCGTCCCGCGAACGCCAGAACTGCAACGACGCCTTCTTGAGGTTCGGCCGGCTGGATGGGAATGGATTCTGTGGGCTGGATGTATGTGGCAGAAGCGCGAGGAAGTTGAGCCCAAGTGGCGGGATCATGAGCTTGGAGTGATGCAGATCGGCGAGAGACGCCTTGAAAGAGACGAGCTCATCGACTTCTTCCGGCGGTCCATCGACGACCTCCAGAAGATTGTTAGACAGCTGAATATACTACTAGGCAACGACGCTCAGACCTGGGCGCTCGGCGCACCGGGCGAGCCTGGCGATCCGCTACGTATCGATCATTTCGCTCGCCGGATAATGTCGATCTATGAGAACGCGCTCGACTGGTCGGCGACGGTTAGGGCCATTAGCGTACCCGAGGAAGCCCTCGACCTATTGGGCCTAATCTCGCATTTCGTGGACAGTCCAGTTAGAACCTTGAGGAAATTCGTGGATGACTTCGTCGAATTCACGCAGGACCTCACTCGCCGGATAGAAGACGGCGAGAAAATTAGCTACAACTACACTGTGAAGATTGACCTCGACCAACGGACACTCGACGACGCCATGCGAGAGCTCCAGCGGATCGTTGCGGCCGGCTCGCCAACTGCGCCCTCGACGAGCTAGCCGAGAATTCTTCGCTTGTCCAGAAGCCGCTCCAATTTGGCGAAACCCGCGTCCGAACTAGCCACAAAGTCGATGTAAGGGCTACCCGCAATAATCAGCGTGGGTCCGACCTCCTGGAGCCTGAGCAGAAATACTGGAGTGCCAACCTCACGCGAGAATAGGTACTCGCGAATAGTCCAATCCGAGGTCTTCCAGGCCGGCGTGAGGATCGAGAAGGTCGCCGACGCCTCCCTAATGACGTCCTCTAGCTCGAGGTGAATCTGTCCTTGGTAATCGCGCTCCGAGGTTGAGTACTCCCAATATCCGTAGCCTCGACCTCTTAGAAAGTCGATGAGCTCGTCGACAAAGGAGATGTCCTCCTCCGCGTAACTTATGAACGCGTAACCTTTAGATTGTAGATCAGGCTTGGGTAGAGTGAAGCTCGAGGACGCGTAGCTCTTGGCGGCCGCGACCAGAGCTCGAAGTCCTTCGTCATAGCCGGAACGTAGATCGATCCACTGCCGCTTCCTCAAGGTCGATGGAAGCGTGGCCGCGCCAACGTCGTCAATTACTACGGGGATAACGGCTCTGTTGCCAGAGGTGAAAGTCGCCAGTTCGTGTGAGACCCAATTGCTTCTCGATGAGTTCTCACTGGCGATTACAACGATCGCCGATGCGCCTTCTAGCGCCGTCGCAATTGCCTCAGCGAAGTTGCTGCCAGGAGGAATCTCCTCCACGTCGACCCAGGTCCGCACGCCGTCTTCGTTAAGACGTTGCGATATGCTGCGAGCAATCGTTGAATCCGCTCGAGAGTAGCTCAAGAATATGTACGGGTACTCGGCGGACTGACGCACAACACCTCCATCCTCAACTGTAGATTCCCAGCAGAATGGCTGCCACGAGGTACAACAGACCGAAAGCTAACGGCAACCACTGCTCGAGATGCGACAGCGGCCAATACTTGGAGCGATCTTTACCCTCGCCCAATTCCTGCCACTCGGCTTCCCAATATGGCGACGAAGGTAAGCGTTGTTCCATGAGGCCAATAACTTTGTACTTCGCCGAGTTAAGCTGGCGGTATGAACGCAGTATGAAGAACCAGGCAAAGCACTCCACAAAGGCAACCAGCACAAGTACGAGAAGGACTGGCAACGGAGTGTCAATCAACCGAGCACCCAGAGCGCCAACTAGGGCGAAGACAGCGGTATTGAGAGTCAGGAAGAACGTATTAGCCAAGGCGCGTCGCGCACTGACTCGGTCGGCCATCTCAACATAGATCTTGTATTGCTCAAGCAACCGGTCTGCGACGTTTGGGTCCTGGTAGTGCGGATTGTCGTTCCATAGCTTCTGACCAGTCATGAGGCTCCGATTCCGGGCAGGACCTCGATGGGTTGCATTGTTTACCACATTCCTCTTTCGCCGTCGTCCTACCCTACTTGGACCCAAGTCGCCCGGCCCAGATCAGCCTTACACCACATCTACCTAGCAGTCATCACCGCCAAGGTTTTGTCGTCGTGGCGCTTCGACCGAGGTCTGATGATTCCCCGAGGATCTATACTTGACTCCCAGTGTGCCAGCTCCTTCAGCTGGTCGAGCAACTCCGTACTGCTCAAATCGAACAGCTTATCGACCGTCTCTCCGACGTCCTCGATCAGCTGCAGCGCGCCGTCTGTGGCGGCTACAATTGCGCGGGTCGTTGAAGTAGACCAGCTTGCCGTGTCGGCATGCTTCGCTGCTTCCGGTACGGCCTCCGCGATGTAGTAGCCGGAACTGCAATTTCTGCGCGACGCTTCTACGCGCTGAATCTCACGTAGCAGTAGTCGATGCTCATCGTCGTAGCCGTGACCCTTAGCGAGACGCGCACGGTAGAGGTTGCGCAGCTCCGGAGCAATTTGAGCCATCGCCCGTTGAGCGATCAATTGCTGGTTGCCGTCAATGAATTTCGCGATGACAGGGCTATCGCCAAGGACGAGGACATCGATAGCGTCTCGCCCCCAACGTACGACACTCACGGTCGAGGAAGGCGCCTTGCCCGGGATTAGGTCGAGATTGTTCGCCGTGAGGCTGATAGCTTCTGCAAGCGCGTCGCGAAGGTCGCACTCGGGGTGGTCTGTGACCTGGTCGACTAGAGCTTGTCCTAAAGTGTCGACGTACTCACCAGCCTCAGGGCTAACGGCCGCGTCTATGGCGGAAGCGCCGTCGAGGACGACGACCAGGCCGTCCGCGATGAAGCAGCGGTCCTGGCCGGGGCCGTCGCCGGCGGGCAGGACGGCGTGCTCGATACGCGGGGAAGCCATCAGCTCCACCGTAGGGGGCCGGCAATGACCTCGACGCCGGTCGGCTTCTGGTCCTCGAAGGTGCCACGGACGACCATCGAGAACGACGTCTCCCCCATCTCGCGCCACATCTCCTGCAGTCCCGCAGCAAGGTGGGTGGCGGCGGCAATGGAGCCTAGGGCGTGGATGCCGGCGAGGTGCACAGTGACGTGGTCCTCGCCCTGGTGGTGGCCGAGGTAGGCCACGTCCCGCTCGTCGTGGCGGTCGTCGTCGATGGGCGAAACGAACTGCTCTCCCGTGTCGCGTCGCTCGAGCACCCACCGGCCGCCCTCGAGCTGGACAAAACCGAGCACGGGGTCTCGGGCCAGCAGCTTGCCGCCGATGGGCGCGGAGACGGGCCCGCAAATGACCACGGCGTCGCCGGCCGGCGTCCAGTGCTGCTCGGGGTCGATGCGGTAGCGCTCGCTGTGGAAGGCCAGCCGGTGGAGCTCGGCCGTCATGATGTCGGCGGTCTCGTCGTCCTCGGAAGCGATCACGAGGTCCCGGCGTCCGGGGAAGAGCCGGCCCGGGATCGCGACGGTGATGGGCCCGACGCCGTAGAAGGCGCGCTCGGGGACGGGCGCGGTCTGCCTGATCTGCGTGATCCGGCCCTTGGTGAGCCCGAAGGCCTTCGCGACCTCGGTGTAGCTGCCGCCGAGCTGGTCGCGGGCCTCTTCGATCGCCGCCCGGCGCAGGCGCGCCAGCTCGGTCGAGCGCTGTTGGTAGAGCGCGAGCAGCTCGGTCGCACGCCGGCCCCGAATGATCGGGTCGGGTTCACGCCGCAGGGCGTGGAACTCCTCGGCGTCGTCGGGCTCGGACACCGGTCAAGTTTAGGGGCCTGTACCGGCAGGGGTCGAGACTGCTACGTTGTTTAGACCCCTACACACTCAGGTGGTCCTGCTGCGCCGCAGTGTTTAGACCCCTGAACACCAAGGAGACAGTTCGGTGATCCAGAACTTCGCCATCGACCAGGCCGCGACCTTCGAGTCGCTGCTGTTCCTGTCCTGCGAGCCCAAGATCGCCTTCGGGGACGCGTTCCGGCAGGAGACCACCAAGGACGGGCTCCCGAAGTGGGAGGCCCAGCTCGTCGCCCGGTTCCGCCAGTTCGGGCGGGCCACCAACGAGATCATCAAGGTCGGTCTCGTCGCCGAGCGCGCACCCGCTGACGACCTCGCGCCGGCCACGCCCGTCGAACTGGTCGGCTTCGAGATCGGCGTGATGGACAAGAAGGACCGCAACGGCAACGTCACCGGAGCCCAGGTCTGGTACCGCTGCCAGGAGGTCCGCGCTCTGGCCTCCACGACCCCGCGCCAGCGGCGGAACGAGGCCGCGCAGTCCGAGGCGGCGGCGTCATGAGCTGGCAGACGCGCGCGGCCTGCCGGGACACCGACCCGGAGCTGTTCTTCCCGCCCACCGACGACGACACCGCGCCGATCGTCGCCCGCCACCTCTCCGCGGTGCGGCCGGTGTGCGGGCGCTGCCCGGTGCAGACCGAGTGCCTGACCTGGGCGCTCGACACCGGCCAGGACGACGGCATCTGGGCGGCCACCACACCCACCGAGCGCCGCGCCATCCGGCGCCAGCGCCTCGCCGGCGTCCCCGACCCGATCGCGGACCGGGAGCCGGCGTGCGCGGCCTGCTCGCTGCTGTTCCCCGTCCCCGCCGTGGACGGGTCGCTCTGCCCCACCTGCCAGGAGAAGGGAGCGTGACCGTGTCCGGGACCCGCACCCTCGAGCGGGCACCAGGTGGCGGTGCCGGCCCGGGGTTCCTCGGGCGGCTCCGCGAGCGCCAGGCCCGCCGGGACTACGAGGCGTCGATCGTCGCCTACGCCGAGCTCGTCCGCGGCGCGTTCCGCGAGGCGTGCACCGGCCTGAGCATCTGCCACTACGTCCAGGTCGCCGCCGGCGTCACCATCCGCACTCCGCGCGTCGGCGAGGTCCGCGTCGGCCCGCCCACCTCGCTGACCGTGGAACTGCTGCCCGGACAGGAGCCGGGCGATTTCACGGCCAAGGAGAACGGGCCTCGGCTGGCGCACACCCTCGGCGCCCACGGGCTGCGGGTCGAACCGATCGCCGGACGCTGGGTGCGGCTGCACCTGCTCGACGCCGACCCGCTGCGCGACGGCTTCGGCCTCCCGCCGGCCGTCGTCCCCTCTGGTGTTGAGGCCGTGGTCCTGGGCCGGACCGAGGACGGCGTCACGCTCGGCCACGCGGTCACCGACCCGGCGCATGTGGCCGTGCAGGGCATGAACGGCTCGGGGAAGTCGGTGTTCACATACGGGCTGCTCGCCCAGCTCGCCGCCGCGCCCGACGTGCTGATCGCCGGCTCGGACATCACCGGCCTGCTGCTCGGGCGCGCCTGGGACGGCACGATCCACCGCGCCCATCAGGCCACGGGCACCGCGGACATCGCCGCCCACGCGGTGCTGCTCGAGGACCTCGTGGCCGAGATGGACCGCCGGCTCGCGACCATCCCGCCGCGCCGGGACAAGATCGTGCCCTCGGCGGAGTGCCCGACGGTGCTCGTCCCGCTCGAGGAGTTCCCGGGTCTGCTGCGCGCCGCGGACGCACTGCCGAGGCCCAAGCGCGGCGAGGGGGTGCCGGTCGGTGACCGCATCCGCTCCGCCGTGCTGCGGCTGCTGAGCGAGGGCCGCAAGGCCGCGTTCCGGGTCTTGATGCTGGCCCAGCGCTTCGAGGCCACCGCGGTGGGTGGCGGCTACGCCCGCGACCAGTTCGCCCTGAGGCTGAGCTTCAGGGTTCCGGCGGACTCGCTGGAGATGCTCCACGGCGCCGACGCCCGCGCGCTGGGTCAGGAGCACGCCAACGCCGACCCCGGCGTCGCATACCTGTCAGGACTTGGCAGGGACTGCCAGCGCATCCGCGTCCCGTACCTGGGTGAGTACGGCGAGTACGTCGACCGTGTGCAGCGCTTCGGACGGCGGGCCGAGTCGTGAACCTGCTCGCGATCGTCGTCATCGCCGGCCTCGTCACCGCCCTGCTGGTCAAGAGCCGCAAGGCCGCGCCGGCGCTCGTGTCCGGCGTCGTGACCCTCGTCCTGCTCTTCGCCGCCTTCCCGACCCTCGGACCTGCCGTGTCGAGCAGCGCCGGCGAGTTCGCCCACCAGCTCGGCGCCGCCACCGACCGCGCCGCCGACGTCCCCAAGGAGACCCGATGACCACGACCGTCGCCGAGCAGGTCAGCGCCGCGGCCGGCGCCGTCCGCGCGGCCAATCACGTCGCGATGAACGCCGCGCTCACCGCGCCCGACACCTCCGCGGTCGTCGGGGCCCTGACCGACCTGGCGCACCGGCTGCCGCAGCTCCTCGAGCACGTGGCTCGGCCGTTGCGCACCGCCGATCCCGTCGACTACCGCGACGACCGCGGCAGCGACCCGATCCATGCGCTGCGCCAGGCCCGCGCCGGGCTGAACGACGCCCGTGACGTCCTGGAGGCGTTCGCCCGCCACCTCGACCGCGCCCGCAATCACCTCGACCACCTCAGCCCGTCCGACCCGGAGGACAGCACCGTGAACACCACCAAGTACCTGTGGCGCGTCGAAGAGGTCGCCGAGCTGCTGGGCATCTGCCGCTCGCGGGTCTTCGGGCTGATGAACGCCGGCGAGCTGGCGTCGGTGAAGATCGGCAGCAGCCGCCGCGTCCCTGACCAGGCCGTGCGGGATTACGTGGCCCGGCTCTCCGAGGGCGCGGCGTGATGGGCACCCGCAAGCCCAACCAGCGCTCCTCGATCTTCGAGGGCGCGGACGGCTACTGGCACGGCTACGTGACCGTCGGGCACAAGCCGGACGGCCGGCTCGACCGCCGGCACCTGCAGGCCACCACCGAGGCCGGCGTGACGACGAAGGTCCGCAAGCTCGAGCGCGACCGGGAGCGCGGCGAGACCAAGAAGGCCGGTCGCGCGCCGACCGTGGCGGCGTGGATGACGACGTACCTCGACACGATCGCGCCGCAGCGAGTCACGCCGAAGACGCTGGACGCGTACTGGTCGCAGGCCACGAACTGGATCATCCCGAACCTCGGGCGGCACCGGCTCGACCGTCTCGCGCCCGAGCACCTGGACCGGCTCTACGCGGTGATGCTCGATGCCGGCCGGGCGCCGTCGATGGTGCTCAAGACCCACCGCATCCTGTCCCGCGCGCTCAAGATCGCGCACCGGCGCGGGCACGTGAACCGCAACGTCGCGCTGCTCGTCGATCCGCCGTCGTCGCCCGAGGTCGAGCAGCAGCAGCTCACCCTCGCCGAGGCGCGCCAGGTCCTCGCGGCCACGGCCGAGCTGCGCAACGGGACCCGCTGGTCGGTGGCGCTCTCGGCGGGTCTGCGTCAGGGCGAGGCGCTCGGGCTGCGCTGGGAGTACGTCGACCTCGACACCGGGGACGTGAAGGTCTGGTGGCAGCTCCAGCGCAACCGCTGGCGTCACGGCTGCGACGACCCGCACGTGTGCGGGGAGCGCCTGCACCGACCCACCTGTCCGAAGGGCTGCCGGCGCCACGCCACGGCCTGCCCGCAGCGCTACGGCGGCGGACTCGTGTTCCGCCGACCCAAGGGCAAGAGCCGGCGCACGGTCACCCTGCCGACCCGCCTCGTGGACGCCCTGCGCGAGCACAAGGCCGCCCAGGACCTCGAGCGGGAGCGGGCCGGCGAGAGCTGGCAGGACCGGGACCTCGTATTCGCCACCGACCTCGGCCGGCCCGTCGACCCGCGCCGCGACTGGGAGGAGTGGAAGACGATCCTGCGGACGGCCGGCGTGCGCGAGGTCCGCGTCCACGACATGCGCCATACCGCCGGGACGCTGCTGGTCGCCCAGGGCGTGCACATCCGCGCGGTGCAGGAAATCCTCGGCCACTCCGACGTGCGCACCACGCAGGGCTACACGCACATCGGTTCCGAGGTCGCCCGGGACGCGGCCCGACGGATGGGGTCGGCGCTGTGGGGCGACGATGCCTGAGCGCCCGATCGAGGAGCCGCCGCTGCGGCTCACGCCGCCCTACGACCGCGAGGACCGCTCGCTGTTCCGGCAGCGCTGGGAGAACGCCGAGACCCACCGCAACCGCGAGCGCAAGCGCAAGGCCGCCGTGCTCACCGAGGCCCTGGCCGACGTCGAGCTGAGCGACTTCGAACGCCGCTGCCTGATGTGGGTCGCGGCCTGGGAGACCTACATGGTCGCCACGCTCGCGTCGCTGATGCGTCGGTCGTACGCCGCCGGCGTCGAGGCCGCCCGTGAACGGAACTGCAACGACAACTGCAACGACGCCGACCGGGAGCAGGCTTCCTGAGAGGGAAACCTGCTGGTCAGGGTGGAGCCGCCTTCGGGATTCGAACCCGAGACCTACGCATTACGAGTGCGTTGCTCTGGCCGACTGAGCTAAGGCGGCAATGGTCACGAGTGTAGGGCAGGCGCCCGCCGCGTTGAGCAGGCGGGTCAGGCCAG
This sequence comes from Actinomycetospora sp. 2LY8.5, assembly GCF_057180585.1. Lineage (NCBI taxonomy): Bacteria > Bacillati > Actinomycetota > Actinomycetes > Pseudonocardiales > Pseudonocardiaceae > Actinomycetospora > Actinomycetospora sp. 2LY8.5. Next base: position 296,914 of record NZ_JBXUHE010000005.1, on the reverse strand, counting down.
CAGCAGGACGCCGAGCACGACGAGCGCGACCACCTTGGCAACCTCCAGCCCGATGTAGGCCAGATGCGCCCGGGAGCGCGGTGGCTTCTCGCCGGCGAGGACGCGGTCGGAGCGGCGGTTGAGCACCGGGCGCACGAGGGCCAGCTGCACGATCAGCAGCGCCACGAGAACGGCCACCGCGACGGCGGGCCCCGTCGGCAGGCCGGCCAGGACCACGCCCACGACGACGAGCGCCGCCAGCACCAGCTCGGCGACGTTCAGCGCCCGGAAGACGAGCCGCCCGATCCCGAGGCCGATCACCGTCGTCACACCCGGCGCGCGGAACTTCAACGGCGCCTCGAGGAACGAGAGCGCCAGCACCATGCCGAGCCACACGAAGGTCGCCGCCGCCGCCACTGCCACGACTCGGTATAGCACCCGGGAACAACGGCGCACGTCGGAAGGGTTGCGACAGTCGTGGGGATCAGTGCGCTCGGCGCGGTCGTGCTCGTCGGTGTCCTCGTCGTCGCCACCCTCGTCGGGCTCGCCCTGCAGCGGCGCGACGGACGGATCCGGTCCTCGGAGAGCGCCGCGCACGGCTGGGACCTCGCGGAGGTCTCCCCCGAACCCGACGACCGCGTGCTCCTCCTGCAGCTCTCCTCGCCCATCTGCACGCCGTGCGCGCGGACCCGCGAGGAGCTCGAGATCCTCACCGGCGAGCACGCGGGGGTCCGTCACGTCGAGATCGACGTCGCCGACCGGCCCGACGTCGCCCAGGCCCTGCACGTTCTGCGCACCCCCACCACCGTTGCCTTCGGCCGCAGCGGCACCGAGCTGCTGCGCGTCGGCGGCGTCCCACGGCGCGCGGACCTCGTCGCCGCCCTGTCCCTCGAGGAGTCCCGTTGACCGAGCAGCTCGACCCTCGCGGCGTCCGCTTCGCCGCCGCCGTGACCACGGTCGTCCTGGCCGTCGTGCTCCTCACCGGCAGCGGCGTGCTGGCCGCCCTGCAGGCGGTGGTGTTCGCGATCCCGGTCGCCGCCGGGATGCGGTACTCGCCCTACGGCGCGCTCTACCGGGTGCTGCTCGCTCCGCGTCTCGGCCCGCCGAGCGAGCGGGAGGACGCCGCGCCGGTGCGGTTCTCGCAGGCGGTGGGGCTGGTCTTCACGGTCGTCGCCGCCGTCGGCTACCTGAGCGGCGCGACCGTGCTCGGTGTCGTCGCGACCGCGATGGCCCTCGCCGCGGCGTTCCTCAACGCGGCGTTCGGCTTCTGTCTCGGCTGCGAGATGTACGGGCTGCTCGCGCGGGTGCGCGCAGCGCGCTGACCGTCAGTCCGTCGGGTGCAGCGCCGGCGGGACGGCGTCGAGGGCGATCCCGAACGCGTCGCGGTAGGTCGCCAGCTGCTCCTGGGCGGACAGGTCGCGTTCGGTGCGGGTGCCGTCGTCGGCGGTCTCGATGAACGTCGGGCCCGAGATGGTCACCCGTCCGGTCGGGGTCAGCCGGGAGCAGGTGACCTCGCGGGTGAACGGCGACGTCGGCGACGTGCGGTGCCACCAGGCCATCGGCACGAAGTCGCCCAGCGAGCGCGTCCGCGGGTCGAGGCGGTACTGGGCCTTGTCGCCCCAGAACACGTCGAGCTCCCCGTCCGGCGCGTCGCGGACGGTGAAGACGCCCGAGCGGTCGGGCTGCTCGTCCCGGGACTCCAGGTCGAGCGGGCCGACGGCGAACCGGCCGAAGCCGACGTCGACGAGGGTCCTGTCGCCGACGATCAGCGCCATGTGGTCGCCGGGGAACGAGAGCCCGTCGGGAGTGGCGACGCGGGCTGAGCACCGCGTCACCACGTACCCGAGCTCGCTCAGCAACCAGGCGAAGGCACCGTTGAGCTCATAGCAGAACCCGCCACGACGACGCGCCACGACCTTGCCGACCAGCGCCCCGTCCTCCAGGGGCACGTGGTCGCGCTCGTGGATCGAGACGTTCTCGAAGGGGACGGTCTCGAGGTGTCGGCGCATCAGCACGTCGAGCGGGTCCCCGGTCGCCGCACCGATCCGCGTCAGGTAGTCCGCCGCGTCCACGAGCCCGGTATACACGGGTCATGCGCGTCGCCCTAGCCCAGGTTCTCGCGACCGACGACCCGTCGGCGAACCTCGAGATCGTCGCCGACCACGCCGCCCTCGCCGCCCAGCAGGGCGCGACGGTGGTCGTGTTCCCCGAGGCGACGATGTGCCGGTTCGGGGTGTCGCTGAAGCCGATCGCCGAGCCCCTCGACGGCCCGTGGGCGAGCGAGGTCCGTCGCATCGCGGAGCGGAACGACGTACTGATCGTCGCGGGGATGTTCACCCCGACCGCGGACGGCCGCATCACCAACACGCTGCTCGTCACCGGCCGCGGCGTGGACACGGCCTACGACAAGATCCATCTCTACGACGCGTTCGGCTTCCGGGAGTCCGACACGGTCGCTCCGGGCACGAAACCGGTGACGGTGACGGTCGACGGCACGACGCTCGGGCTCGCGACCTGCTACGACATCCGTTACCCGGAGCTGTTCCGTGCCCTCGCCGACCAGGGCGCGACCGTGACGGTGCTGCCGGCGAGCTGGGGTGCGGGCCCGGGCAAGGTCGAGCAGTGGCAGCTCATGGTGCGTGCACGGGCGCTCGACGCGACGACGTTCGTGCTCGCCGCCGACCAGGCCGACCCGACGAGTCGGGGAATCGACCCGGGCACGGCGCCCCGCGGCGTCGGGCACAGCCTGGCGGCGTCCCCGTTCGGCGTGACGATCGACGAGCTCGGCGCGGACCCGGGGCTGCTCGTGGTCGACGTCGACCCCGAGCAGATCCCCGAGGTCCGAGCCACGTTGCCAGTGCTCGCGAACCGCCGGCTCTGACCGGTCAGGCGGCCGGGCGGGTCATCCAGCGGACGCGGTCCTGGTGGGGGGCGAGACGGTTGAGCAGGTCGCGCCGAGCCGCCGGGGCCGCGGGCGCGGTGAACGCCTCGTCGCGCGTCACGCGGGCGCGCATCGCGCTCGGGTCGAGCACGATGACCTCCGAGGCACCGCGGAGCCTCGTCTCCAGGTCGGTGTCGCCGGAGTGGGCGGCGGCGCCGCCCATGCGGTCCGCCAGGACCCTCGCCGCGGCGAGGCCGCGGGCGTCGGGTCGAGCGGCGATGACGAGGACGCGGGCCTCGTCGGAGCTCTGTCGGGGCGCGGGGATGGTGACGTGGGAGGAAGCGGGGCGCGCGGGGGAACTCATCGTGCAGGGCTCCAGATGGGTCGCCGTTGTCGTGCGACGACACGTGGGTGATACGTCCTGATAGACGGCTGTGATGTTTCTCGGTTGCCGGCCGGCGAGGGTGATCCGTACCTCCCCGTACCTCACGGCAGCACCCGGGTGAGGGCGTCGACGAACGCCTCCGGCGCGTCCTCGGTGAGGAAGTGGCCGGCGCCCTCGACGGTGTGGAGGCGGGCGCCCGGGATGGTGTCGCGCAAGGCCGTCCCGGCGGTGCTCGGCAACCAGGTGTCGTCGGCGCCCCAGACGACGTCGGTCGGCGCGGTGATCTCGCCGAGGCGGGCGACGACGTCGTGGGTGTCCGCCTCGGAGAAGCCGGCGACCTGGTCGAGATAGCGCTGCTGGCCCTCCGGCCCGGCGTAGCGGTCGAGGTAGGCGCGTTCGGCCGCCGCGCCGAGACCGGCGGCCGACGTCGTGCGGAGGTGCGCGGCGATCAGCGCCGCGAAGGCGCCGTTCGGCATCGACCGGTAGACGTCGAGGTGCTCCTGCATGTGCGCGGCCGTGGCAGTGACCCACGGCGAGAGGACCGCGGCGTCGGCGAGGACCAGGCCCGCCGCCGGGACGCCATGGACGAGGTGGGCGCGCAGGACCGTCGCGGCGCCGATGTCGTGGCCGACGAGCACGGGTGCCTCGAGACCCCAGAGCTCGACGAGCGCGGCGAGGGTCCGGGCGTGGGCGGCGACGGAGGGGCCGTTCCCGATGCAGCCGGTGGAGTCGCCGTAGGTCGGCAGGTCCCAGAGGTGGACGGGGCGGTCCTGCGCGAGCGCCGGCGCGACGTGACGCCAGAGGTACGACCACGACGGCGTGCCGTGGGTGAGGACGACGGGCGTGCCGGGACGGTCGGCACCGAGGACGTCGACGGCGACGGTGCCGGTCGGCAGGGTCACGCGGTGGCGGAGGGCCCAGGTCGCGAGGTCGGTGGTCACAGTTCCTCCTGACAGAGCTAAACTCTTTCTTAGAGCCTTACCTTAGGAGAGGGTGCGTAAGGGTTGCAAGCGCTATTTGAGGATTACGTCGCCGCGGCCGGGCTGGCGACGGAGCTCGTGAACACGGCGCCCGGGGTCTGGCACGGCGAGGACCAGCTCCCGGACGCCGATGCGCTCACGGCGTTCCTGGGGGAGCACGGGATCGCGTCGGCGGTGGGCGACGGGGACGTCGCCGCCGTCCGTGAGGTCCGCGGCCGCTTGCGCGACGTCCTCGACCAGCGGGACACCGAGGCACTCGGGAGCGGGGCGTCGGCGCTCGTCGCGCGCGGGATCGGCACGGTCGAGCTCGCGCCGGACGAGCGGGGACGGTTGCAGTGGATCGCGCTCCCCCGGGAGGACGCCGCGCTCGCCGACCGGCTGGCCCTGCTGGGCGGGCTCGGCGTGCTCGGGGCGCTGCGGGCCCTGGGACCGGAGCGGTTCCGCGACTGCGCCTCGGACACGTGCTCGGGGGTCTTCATCGACACCAGTCGCCCGGGGCGGCGGCGCTACTGCATGCCCGATCTCTGCGGGAACCGCGCCAACGTGGCGGCCTACCGCGCGCGCCGGAGAGCGAGCGGGGGGATTTCCTGACGTCGAACGTCAGTCATTCGCCTCCGGCGCGGCAGCTCCGCTCCGCTGCGTGCCGCCGACGACCCCCAGGCTGAAACCCCCCGGACCACGCCCGGCCCGGCGTGTCGCGCGAGCGAGGATGTGGCGATCCTGGCGTCAGACGCCAGCGATGCCGCATCGCTCGCACCCCGGCGACTCGAGATCAGCGCAAGGTGCCGGCGAGGTCGGCGGCGGCGAGGAGGGCGACGAGCACGGGCACGACGCCGGTGTCCGGGACGCGGTAGGTGCGGCCGTCCTGCTCGACGACGCGGGCGGCGGTGAGCGTGCGCAGGTGGTGGTAGAGCTGGCCGGACGAGGAGAGCTCGGCCGCCTCGACCAGGTCGCTCGTCCCCGCCGGCCCGGTCAGCAGACGGCGCACCAGGGCCAGGCGCACGGGGTGGCCGAGCGCGGCGAGCACCTCGGACACCGGGCCGGCGGCGAGGCCGAGGGTGGCGGCGGCGTCGTAGCCGATCGTCCACGTGATCGGGTTCGTGCCCTCCTGCAGGCGCACGCTGCCGTGGTAGCCGACCTCGCCCGCCTCGCCGGTCGGCCGGTCGGCAGTAGTCGGGTCGTCCACTCGCTCCTCGAGCGCCGCGACGCGCGCCTCGAGGGCGTCGAGACGAGCCTCGGGGGTGTCCACGCTCAGGCCAGGCAGAGGACGCGGGAGCGGGCGGCCGGGTCCTCCAGTGCCGAGGACAGCAGGCGCAGCTGCGCGAGCCCCACCTCGCTCGGGTCGGTGGTCGGCGCGTAGCCCCGCCCGAGCAGCACGCCGATCCCGATCGTGCCGTCCGGCCGGCGGATGCTGAGCACCATCGCGCCGACGCCCGGGAAGGAACCGCCCTTGAAGGCCCGGAACTGGCCGTCCGGGCGCTGCCCGGTGACCTCGAGCTCGCCGCGGGCGACGTCGGCGCCCGTCCCGAAGGACCCGCTGATCACCGCGCGCCACAGCCCGGCGAGCTGCGCCGCGGAGCCCGTCGAGGTCGCCTGCGCCCACCGCTCGCTCTCCAGCAGGTAGGCCTCGACGTCCTCGGCCTGCGCGACCAGGCGCTGCCGGGACTCCTCGCGGTACGCCGGGTCGGACGCGAAGCGCTGCGCCATCGCAAGCTCCGCGGGACCGCGGACCGAGCGCGGCGCCGACAGCGGCGGCGCCTCCTGGGGGCGGACCAGCGCGAGCTGCGCGCCGAGCTCCGAGGGCAGGTCGAAGCCCCGCCACCCACCCGACGCCGCCGCGTCGAGCAGCGCCTGGTCGCCGAGCCGGTCACGCAGGTAGTCGGCGGCGGCATTGTCGCTGGCCTGCACGATCGCCGTGACCATCTGCTGGAGCGTCACCGTGCGGTTCGGGTCGACGGCGCCCTGCACGCCGTTGCGCGGGATGCCGAGGAGGTCGAGCGCGGTCGCGTGGGCACCGCCGTCCGAGGCGAGGTACCAGTTCTCCCAGTCGCCGATGCGGACCTGCTCGTCGGGACGCAGGCGGCCCTCGGCCACCGCCCGGCCGTACGCCGCGACGTGCACGATCTTGGCCGCCGACGCCACGGGCATCTGCGTGTCCGGGGCGTGCGAGACGACCGAGCCCCGCCCGTCGTCCACCACCAGACCCACGTCGCCGGACGTCGCGGCCATGATGCCGAGCCACCCGTCGACCGTCGTCGGGTCCGCGGGAGGCGCGGGTGCGCAGTCCGCCGGGCGCGGCGGGTTCGCGGGCACGGTGGCCGCGGGCACGGCCGGCGCCGCGTCCCCGCCGGGGGCGCCCGACGAGCAGGCGGCCGGCACGAGCAGCGCCAAGGCCAGGACCATCGCGATTCCGTTCTTACGGAATTCCGGCATAACGGCAAGAGTAGGCGGTCGCCGCGGAACGCGCCATCGCGTGTGGCTCGGGGCGGGCCTGCGCGAGCGGCTCAGCCCGCCCGCAACGCCGTGACGAGCGCGTCGATCGCGATCTCGGGCTTCACGTTGGCGGCCAGCGCGTCGCGGCACGCGAGGATCGCCTCGAGGCGGCGCAGCGACGCCTCGGGCGTGCTGTCGCGCGCGGCGTTGCCGACCTCGGTGGCGCGGTCGGGGTGGGTCGACGTGACCGACGCGCCCACCCCCCGCACGAGGACGTCGCGGTAGTAGCCGGCGAGGTCGACCAGCGCGCGGTCGAGGGCGTCGCGCTTGGTGCGGGTGAGCCGTGACTTCTGCTTCTTCTCGAGGTCCTTCTCCGCCGCACGCGCCGAGCGTTGGGCCTGGGCGGTGCCCTTGCCCGTGCCGCCGGCGCCGAGGGAGACCGCGAGCTCCTCGCGCTCGGCCTCGTCGCGCGAGGCGGCGAGGGCGGCGGCCTCGGTCTCGGCCGCGCCGACCATGGCGTCCGACGCGGCGAAGGCGTCGCCGGGCGAGCGCAGCGCACGGGGCAGGGCGAGGACGGCGTCGCGCTCCTCGCGGGCCTCGGGGACCCGCGCGAGGCGCCGCGCCCGCCCGATGTGCCCGCCGCACACCGACGCCGCCCAGGTCGCGTCGGCCTCGGGGATGCCGTCGCGCTCGACGAGCACGGCGGCGATCGCCTCCGCCGCCGGCGCGCGCAGGCGGACCGCGCGGCAGCGCGAGCGGATGGTCACCGAGATGTCGTCGGGGTGCTCCGACGGGCAGCACAGCAGGAAGACCGTGCGCTCCGCGGGCTCCTCCACCGACTTGAGCAGGGCGTTGGAGGCCTGCTCGGTGAGACGGTCGGCGTCCTCGACGATGACGATCTGCCAGCGCGCCGTCGTGGGCCGGCGGGCGGCGACGTCGATGGTCGACCGCACCTCCTTGACGCCGATCGACAGGCCCTCGGGGACGATCTCGCGCACGTCGGCGTGGGTGCCGGCCATGACCGTGTGGCAGGCGGGGCAGTCGCCGCAGCCCTGGTGCGGGCACTGCAGCGCGGCCGCGAAGGCGCGTGCGGCCACCGAGCGCCCCGAACCGGGCGGGCCGGTGAACAGCCAGGAGTGGGTCATGCCGGCGCCGGCGCCGGTGTCGCCGTCGTCGAGCTCGTCGGAGAACCGCACGTCGGCGCCGCGCTCGGCCGCCGCCTGCAGCTCCGCCACGGCGGCCGGCTGACCGACGACCTGGGTCCAGACGCTCACCCCGTCGATGATGCCGCACCCCTCCGACGACCGAAGGTCCGCCGGTACTCGTCCGGCGTCGCGCCGACCTCGCGGACGAACGGGCGGCGCAGGCCCGCCGCCGTCGCGAACCCGCACCGCCCGGCCACCGCGTCGACGGACAGGTCGGTCGCCTCGAGCAGCTCCTGGGCGAGCCGGACACGCTCGCGGGCGAGCCAGCGCGCCGGGGTCGAGCCGACCGCGTCGTGGAACCACCGCGCGAACGTCCGCGGGCTCGTGCCGGCGGCGCGGGCCCACTCGTCCACGCCGATCGGGCGGTCGAGGCGCCGACGCGCCCAGTCCAGGCTTGCGGCGAACCCCGAGGCCGGGAGGTCCGGCGCGGCGGTCGGCACGAACTGGGCCTGCCCGCCGTCCCGGTGCGGCGCCACCACGCTGTGGCGCGCGACGATCCCGGCCACGCGGCTGCCGTGGTCGCGCCGCACCAGGTGCAGGCACAGGTCCAGCCCGGCCGCGGAGCCCGCGGAGGTCAGCACGTCGCCGTCGTCGACGTAGAGCACGATGCGCCGCAGGTCGACCCGCGGGTGGCGCCGCGCCAGCTCGTCGACGTACTCCCAGTGCGTGATCGCCGGGCGCCCGTCCAGCAGCCCCGCCGCGGCCAGCACGAACGCTCCCGTGCAGATCGAGGCGATTCGCGCGCCGCGCGCGTGGGCGGCGCGCAGGGCCTCCAGCAGAGCCTCCGGATACTCCGTGCGGTCGCCGCGGGGCGGCGGGACGACGACGGTGTCCGCGTCGACCAGGGCATCGAGGCCCCAGGGCGTGTCCAGGAGGCCCCAGACACCGAGCCGCAGCGGGCCCGGCTCGGCCGCGACGACCCGCAGGTCGTACCAGTCCGTCGCCGGCAGCCCCACCGCCGCCGCGCGGTCGGTGCCCAGCACCTCGACGATCGTCGAGAGCTCGAACATCGGCGTGCCGTCGGTGACCGGGGCGGCGACGATGTGCATGGCAGAAATGTATCGAACACCGTCACATCTGCCACTCGTCGGATGGACACCGCCGGACGACCATCGAGCCATGGCCTCGACGTGGTGGCGCCGGATGCGGGAGCAGTGGGAGCTGTACAACCAGGCCTGGGACCGGGTCCAGCGCGCGCAGAACCCGTGGGAGCAGGAGGGCCCGCTGCGGTGGGCCCGGCGCTACGGCCGGGGCTGGGAGCTGCACGGGGCGACGCTGGAGGGCGAGCCCCCGCGCCGGGATCGCTAGCGGCCGGCAGGCTCCGACCGCGCACCGGCGAGCGCGCGGTCGAGCACCGGGCCGAGCGCATCCCGCACGCGCACGGCCACCTCGTCCGGCGTGCCGTCGGCGTCGATGCGCACGTAGCGGTCGGGGTCGGCGGCGGCCACCTCGGTGAGCGTGCGCTGGACCTGCCAGGTGTCGACGACCCCGCCGGAGACGGAGCGATGAGGGGAGCCCGCCGACACGGGAGCTCGACCATCGGGATCCGTGACCGCCGTCGGGTCGGAGGCGCTCGGGTCGCGGTCGAGCAGCACGGTGACGTCGGGACGCACCGCGCCGGTCGCCCATGCGCCGAGGCGCTGCAGGTCGGCGGCGTCGAGCTCGTCGCCGGCGCGGGCCAGCGGGGAGTCCAGACCGCCCTCGATGACGACGACCCGGCCCGCGCGCAGGGCGGGCAGCACCTCGTGGGCGAGCACGTCGGCGCGCACGGCCGCGGCGACGAGGGCCCGGGCGCGCGGCCCGTCGAGCCCGCTGGCGGACACCGCCGCCGACACCCGCGTCGCGTCGGTGGCGCTGCGGCCGGCGAGCACCACGTCGGCGCCCTGCTCGGCGAGCCGGCGCACGAGACGCTCGCTCTGCTCGGCGGTGTCGGTGCGCGAGGCGCCCTCGACCGCGATCAGCAGGCCGGGCTCGCCGTGGCGGCTGCGGCGCAGCGCGCGCTTGACGTCGGCGAGGATCGTGCGGTCGCGGCGGTCGTCCATCTGATGGTAGGCGAGCACGCCGACCGCGGCGGCGACGATGCCCGCCCCGAACATCACGAACCGCGTGCCGTCGACCTGCGAGGGCTGCCCGAACAGCGTCAGCGTCCGCGACTGCACGAGCCCGACCAGCAGCGGGACCACCGACATCGACGCCAGCAGGTCGACGCGCACGATCGACTGCACGAACGCGACGACCCGCCCACGCACCGCGTCCTCGACCTGCGCGCCGATGATCGTCAGCCCGGTGAGCAGCGCCGTCCCGGCGAAGAAGCCGACGAGGACGACGGTGACCAGCGCGAGGTAGAGGTGCCACGCGACCGCGACGGCGAGCAGCGAGGTGCCGGCGCCGACGATGGCCACGCCGAACAGCCGGTGGTGGGGCATCCGCCGGGCCATGCGCGGCACCGTCGCCATCCCGAGCGCGAGCCCGGTGAACAGGGCGATGAACAGCACCGAGTAGGCCGCGTCGCCGCCGCCCAGGCTCGTCGCGTAGAGCCGGGCGCTCGCGATGACCGCGCCGCCGGCCGCGAAGGCGCCGACGATGCCGACCACGAGGCCGCGGATCAACGGCGTCGTCGACACGAACTGGGCGCCGTCGCGCAGCATGGCCAGCAGACCGGGGGCCGCCGCGCGGCGTTCCGCGCTGCGGCCGGAGATCTCGGGGATGCGGAAGGCGACGGTGAACGCCGTGAGCAGCGCGGCGAGGCCGTTGACGACGAGGGCGAGGTAGACCGTGGTGGTCGGGCTCGGGTGCCAGCCCGCGATGTTGCCCGACTTCGAGATCAGCGCGAAGGCGCCGGCGGCGCTGATGACGGCGACACCGTAGGTCATCACCAGGGAGAGCTGGTTGGCCGTCTCGACCTGGTCGGAGCGCTTGAGCAGGTTGGGGACCGACGAGTCCTTGGCCGGGATCCACACCAGCGCGCACAGCTCGATGAGGAACGTCGCCGCGAACAGCCACCACAGCGAGCCCACGAGCGGGATCGACAGGAAGAGCATGGCTTTCCCGACGTCGCAGGTGACCATCACCGTGCGCCGGTCGAACTTGTCGGCGAGCACGCCGCCCAGCGGAGCCATGAACAGTGCCGGCAGCAGCTTGGTGGCCACGACGCCACCGAGCGCGAAGCTCTGGGCCTGGTAGCCGCTGGTCAGCTGGGTCGCGAGTGCCGTCAGGGCGAGCAGGGAGAGCCAGTCGCCGAAGCTCGCCACCGCGGTGACCGCCCAGAGTCTGCGGAACGGGCGGATCGCGAGCACGCTGCGGATCCGGTGCGTCGCGGACGGCGCGCCGGACTCGGCGGGCTGCTCGTCGATCCCTGATCACCCCTCGCCTCGACCCGGCCCTCCCCGCAGGGTAGTGGCGCGCGGGATCCTTCGGCGAGGCGCCGCTCAGCAGGTGCCGTCGGCCTGCATCTCCTGGATCTCCTCGGCGACCTGGCACGCGCCGGCGCCGTCCGGACCGGTCGCGAGGCGCTGCAGGAGCGCGCGGAACTGGTCGCGCTCGGCGGGGTCGAGCGGGGCGAGGAGCTCCTCCTCGGCGGCGCGCAGGTCGCGCTCGAGCCCGCACAGCCGGGCCCGTCCCGCCTCGGTGAGCAGGACCTGGCGCGCGCGCCGGTCGGCCGGGTCGGGACGGCGCTCGACGAGACCGGCACCCTCGAGCTCGTCGAGCAGGTAGGTCATCACCGTCCGGTCGACGCCGAGCGTGCGCGCGAGCGCCAGCTGCGAGCGCGGCGGCCCCTCCGCCAGCCCGGCCAGCACCTGGTAGCCGCGCGGGCCGCCCGGCAGGCCCGACACCACGTCCTGGGCGGTGCGGAGGTGGGCACGTGCCACCCGGCCCAGGGCCCAGCCCAGGTCGGCCTCGACGCGCGGAGTGGTCACGACCACAGGCTAGCGGGTAGCAGTTACTTCTGTTGACAAGAACGTCTGCCCAACAGAACATCTTGGTGACAGCACTTGTTCTGCTTCTCCCGGAGGACCCCGTGACCCTGTTCCGTCTCGACAGCAGCATCCGCACCGAGGGCTCGGTGAGCCGCGAGGTCGCCGACACACTCGAGCGGGCCTACCTCGACCAGCACCCGGACGGCTCCGTCGTGCACCGCGACCTGCGCACCGACCCCGTGCCCGCCGACGCCTGGCCGACGGCCGCGTTCGCCGGCTTCACCCCCGAGGACCAGCGCACCGACGAGCAGCGCGCCGCGGTCGGGCTCGCCGCCGAGTTGGCCGACGAGGTCGACGCCGCCGACGCGCTCGTCATCGCGACACCGCTCTACAACTTCGGGGTGTCGCAGCAGCTCAAGATGTGGATCGACCTGCTCATCACCGACCCGCGCTTCGCGCCCGGCACGTCGCCGCTGTCCGGCAAGCAGGTCACGCTCGTGATCGCGCGCGGCGGCGGCTACGGCGAGGGCACCCCGCGCGCGGGGTGGGACCACGCCACCGCCTGGATCGTGCGCATCCTCGGCGACGTGTGGGGCGGCGACGTCACCCTCGTCGAGGCCGAGCTGACGCTCGCCGACAGCGTCGAGGCGATGGCGGAGCTGCGCCCGCTCGCCGACCAGGTGCGCGCCCGCGCCCACGAGCTCGCCGGCGACGCCGGCCGGGAGATGGCCCGCAGCGTGGCCGCCGGGGTGGCCTGAGGTCGCCCGAGGTCGCCCGACCGCGCGCCCGGGACCCGTGTCCTCAGCAGGACACGGGTCCCGTCGGGTCAGCTGGTGGGTGTCCCCCGCGTCGAGCTCCTGCCCGACTTCGCGGTGGACTTCTTCGCGGTGCCGGTCTTCGCGCCTGCCTTCTTGGCCGGGGCCCTCTTCGCCGCCGGCTTCTTGGCTCCGGGCTTGGTGCCGTCCTTGGCCCGCTTCTCGGCCAGCAGCTCGGCGGCCCGCTCGTCGGTGAGGCTCTCCACCGCGTCACCCTTGCGCAGCGAGGCGTTCACGCCCGCGCCGTCGGTGACGTACGGGCCGAAGCGGCCGTCCTTGACGACCATTGGGTTGCCCGACGCCGGGTCGGTGCCGAGCTCCTTGAGCGGCGGCTTCGCCGCGGCCCGGCCCCGCTGCTTGGGCTGGGCGTAGAGCTTCTGCGCCTCCTCGAGGGTCACCGTGAACAGCTTCTCCTCGCTGTCCAGCGACCGGGAGTCCTTGCCCTTCTTGAGGTACGGCCCGTAGCGCCCGTTCTGGGCGGTGATCTCCTCGCCCGACTCGGGGTCGGTGCCGACCACGCGCGGCAGGCTCAGCAGCTTGAGCGCGTCATCGAGGGTGATCTCCGCCAGCGTCATGGACCGGAAGAGCGAGCCGGTGCGCGGCTTGGACGTGTCGCCCTCGTCCAGCACCTCGGTGACATAGGGCCCGTACCGGCCCTCCTTGGCGAGGATCTCGTGGCCCGACTCCGGGTCGGTGCCCAGCGAGCGCCCCTCCTGCGGGGTCGCGAAGAGCTCCTCGGCGTGGGCGAGGTCGAGCTCGTCGGGCGGGAGATCCTCGGGCAGGTTGGCCCGCTGGGACTTCTCCTCGCCGTCCTCGGTGACGATCCGCTCGAGATAGGGCCCGTAGCGACCGACGCGCACGACGACGTCGCGGCCCTGGTCGTCGGCGAACATCCGCAGCGAGTTGACCTCGCGCGCGTCGATGCCCTCGAGCTTGTCGCCGACGAGCTTCTTCAGCCCGCCGAGGTTCGACATCGACGCCTCGACGCCGTCGCCCTTCGGCGAGCTGCCGTTGCCGCCGAAGTAGAAGTGCGACAACCACGTCTCGCGCTGGGCCTCGCCGGCCGCGATGGCGTCGAGCTCGTCCTCGAGCGCGGCGGTGAAGTCGTAGTCGACGAGGCGCCCGAAGTGCTGCTCCATCAGCCCGACCACGGCGAACGCGATCCAGCTGGGGACGAGAGCGCCGCCCTTCTTCCAGACGTAGCCGCGCTCCTGGATCGTGTTGATGATCGACGCGTAGGTCGAGGGGCGGCCGATGCCGCGCTCCTCGAGCGTCTTGACCAGGCTCGCCTCGGTGTAGCGCGCGGGCGGGTTGGTGCTGTGGCCCTCGGGGCTCAGCTCGTCGGCGGCGCACGCGTCGCCCTCGGCCAGGCGCGGCAGGCGGCGCTCGGCGTCGTCGGCCTCGCCGCCGGCCTCCTCGTCGACGGTCTCGACGTAGGCGCGCAGGAAGCCGGGGAACGTGATCGTGCGGCCGGACGCGGAGAACGTGGCTTCCTCGCCGGTCGCGGCGGTGCCGGTGATGCGCACGCTCATCGTGGTGCCGCGCGCGTCACGCATCTGGCTCGCGATCGTGCGCTGCCAGATCAGCTCGTAGACGCGGAACTCGTCGCCGGAGAGCTCTCCCGCGACCTGGCCGGGGGTCCGGAACGTCTCGCCCGCAGGCCGGATCGCCTCGTGGGCCTCCTGCGCGTTCTTGACCTTGCGCGTGTACTGGCGCGGCTTCTCGGCGACGTTCTCGGCGCCGTAGAGGTCGCGGGCCTGGGTGCGCGCGGCGTTGATCGCCGTGTCGGACAGCGTCGTGGAGTCCGTGCGCATGTAGGTGATGTAGCCGTTCTCGTACAGGCGCTGCGCGGTGCGCATCGTGCGCTCGGCCGAGAACCGCAGCTTGCGCCCGCCCTCCTGCTGGAGGGTCGAGGTCATGAACGGCGCGTAGGGCTTGCGCGTGTAGGGCTTCTCCTCGACCGACGAGACCGTGTAGTCGCGGTCGGTGAGGGCCTCGGCGAGCCGGCGGGCGTCGCCCTCGTCGAGGCGGCGCACGTCCTGGGTCTTGAGCCGGCCGAGGGAGTCGAAGTCGCGGCCGGTGGCCACGCGGGCGCCGTCGACGGCCGTGAGCGACGCCTTGAAGCTGCGCGGGGCCTGGTCGTCCTTCGATTCCGTGGCGCGCAGCTGCGCGTCGATGCCCCAGTAGCCGGCGGACACGAACGCCATCCGCTCGCGCTCGCGCTCGACGATCACGCGGGTCGCCACCGACTGCACCCGGCCCGCCGAGAGCTTCGGCATGACCTTCTTCCACAGCACGGGGCTGACCTCGTAGCCGTAGAGCCGGTCGAGGATGCGCCGGGTCTCCTGGGCGTCGACGAGGTCCTTGTCGAGCTCGCGGGGATTCGCCGCGGCCGCCTGGATGGCCGACTCGGTGATCTCGTGGAACACCATGCGCCGGACCGGCACCGTGGGCTTGAGCGTCTCGAGCAGGTGCCAGGCGATGGCCTCGCCCTCGCGGTCGCCGTCCGTGGCGAGGTAGAGCTCGTCGACCTCCTTGAGCGCGTCCTTCAGCTCGGTCACCGTGGACTTCTTGTCCGGGGTGACGATGTAGAGCGGCTCGAAGGAGTTGTCGACGTCGACGCCGAGGCGCGCCCACGCCTCGCCCTTGTACTTGGCGGGGACGTCGGCGGCGCCGCGCGGCAGGTCGCGGATGTGGCCGCGGCTGGACTCGACGATGTAGCGCGAGCCCAGGTAGTCGGCGATCTTGCGGGCCTTCGCGGGCGACTCGACGATCACGAGGCGGCGGCCGCCGTCACCGGCGGGGGTCGCGCCGCCGCGACCGGTCTTCCTGCCTCCACCCGAGGACGTCGCGCCGGACTTCGCGCGCGTGCCGGACCCGGCCGTCGACCCGTTCTGCGTCGGGGTCTCGGCCTCGGTGGTCGCGCTGCGTGCCGTCGTCGAGCCCTTCGTCGGTGCCACGGGCATGCCTCGTCTCGTCGTACTCATGGCGGGTCGCCACTCGCCGCCAGTGTGCCTCACGGTGTCACCTGCGCCAGGCGCGACCGGTGTCAACGCTCACGCACCAGGGTGGTGACGGGTCCTGCCGCCGGGCGTGGCGACCCGGATTCTGGACCGATCGGCGCTGTTCACGGGGCCGACCGGGTGTTCCTCGGCTCGATGTCGCCGGGCTCACACCGGCCAGACGCCCTCGGCCAGATCGCGGGGCGGTCGGCCCAGCAGCTCGCCGAGTCGACCGTGCCGTCGCCTCCCGACGATACGCAGCACCGGGGTCCGGGCCGCGCCGGCCAGGGTGGCGCCGAGCCCCGCGTGACGACTCGCCGTGAGCAGACGGTCACTCGATCCCGGAGCGTCGGGGTCGAGACCGAGCGTGTACGCCCGCCCGTCGACCGCGCCGGCCGCGAGCACCCACAGCCGCAACCGGGGTCCGTCGAGCTCGAACCCCTCGGGCACGTGCTTCATTCCCCCGCCGCCGGTCCAGGTCCTCGCGAGGTCCACCAGATCGGCCCGGAACGCCGTGCGGACCTCCGGGCGCCCGTCCCCGGCGCGCCCCACCTCGGCCGGCACCCCCCGCACCCGCAGCGCGCAGCACAGGGCCCGCACGCGCCACGTCACGAGGGGGTCGTCAGCCTCCGGCGTGCGAGCGATGCGGCGTTGCTGGCGTCTGACGCCAGGATCGCCACAGCCTCGCTGCAGCGACACGCCGGGCCCGGGGGTGGCGGGTGCCTCAGCGTGGCGGCCACCACCCGCGGCACGCAGCGTCGAGGGGAGCACGCCGATCGGGGGAGCTGCCTCGCCGGAGGCGCGAGACCGACGTCGAACGTCAGGGTGTCCGCCGGCTCGCCCCAGGAGAGCGGCGATCTCGTCCGGGTCGAGGTCGAGGAACGCGAGCTCGTCCGGGTCGACGTCGGGCCCGGGGTCGGGATCGGGTTCGGGCGTGTCGTCGGTCGCGATCTCGACGTCGACCTCCTCGTCCCCGACGTCATCGTCCTCCTCGGGCTCCGGCGCCGGCTCGGGCCCCAGGACGATCGTCAGCCGCGCCGCGGAGCCCCGCCCGAAGATCTCCGCGCGCCCCGGCCCGCAGAGCAGGCCCTCGAGGTCGGTCAGGGCGCGCGGGCGGGCGTCGGCCGAGTAGAACGACAGCTGCCCCACGCCCGCGGAGCCTAGAACATGCGTTCGAACGGACGTGGGACCTCAGACGGTCTGCAGACCCACCACGCGCAGGAGGCCGAGCAGCTCGGCGTCGTGGCTGCCCGGCGCAGCGGAGTAGACGACCAGGCGCTGGTCGTCGCCCGGAACCTCCAGCGAGTCGCAGTCCAGCGTGAGCCGTCCGACGCCCGGCACCTCGAACGACTTCCGGTCGACGCGGCGGTCCTCCACCGGCCGCTGCGCCCACAGCTCAGCGAAGATCGGGCTCGTCCGCGTCAGCTCGTCGACGAGCCCCCGCAGCACCCGGTCGTCGGGGTAGCGGCCCAGCGCTGCCCGTGCCTGGGCCACGGAGAGGCGATCGAGTCGCTCGCGGCTGCCGTCCTCGTCCACCACGAGCGCGCGGCCCTCGCCGCCGCGCGGCCCGAAGCGCATCCAGAGCATGTTTCGCCGGTCCCGCGGGATCGCGGAGAGGTCGCCGTACAGCGCCTCGAGCAGCGGGTTCCAGGCCAGCAGGGTGCTGCGGGCGTCGACGAGCATCGCGGGCAGGTCGTGCATCCGGTCGAGCAGGCGCAGCACGCTGGGCCGCACGACATCGACGATCTGCCCGGCGCCGGGTGTCTCGACGCCGGCGAGGTCGAACAGGTGCGTCGTCTCCGGCGCCGTCAGGCGCAACGCCCGGGCGAGCGCGCCGAGCACCGACGACGACGGGTGCGGGCCGCGGCCCTGCTCGAGGCGCACGACGTAGTCGACCGACACCCCGGCGAGCTGCGCGACCTCCTCACGCCGCAGCCCCGGCGTGCGCCGCCGCGGACCGGCGGGCAGGCCCGCGTCCGCCGGGCCCCGACGCTCCCGCCACTGGCGCAGCGCGGCCGCGAGCTCGCTCCTGTCACCCCGGGACATGCCCCTCAGCCTGCCCCGTCCCCGGCAGCGCAGCCTGGTACCGCCGGTCCCCGGGTCCGTGCTCCCTGGTCGCCCGCGACGGGACGGCGCAGCGTGAAGGCCATGAGAACCGCACTGATCACCGGCGCCTCCCGCGGACTCGGCGTGGTCGCCGCCCGCCGCCTGGCCGCGCAGGGCTGGACCGTCCTCGCCGGGTGCCGCGAACCGGCGGCGTTCGTCACCCCGGACGAGCTGGACATCCGCCGGATCGCGCTCGACGTCACCGACGACGCGTCGGTCGAGGCCGCCGTGAAGGAGGCCGAGGCGCAGGTCGGGGCGTTGGACGTGCTCGTCAACAACGCCGCGATCGTCGGCGGCACCCGGCCGCCCGCGGACACCGGCGTCGAGGACCTCCGCGAGGCCTACGAGACGAACGTCTTCGGCCCGGTGCGCGTCACCCGCGCGTTCCTGCCGCTGCTGCGCCGCGCCGAGCGCCCGCGGCTGGTGATGGTGTCGTCGAGCCTCGGCTCGCTCACGGAGATGACGAGCGGGCGCTGGGACAACCACCCCCACCTCACCTACCCGTCGACCAAGGCCGCGCTGAACATGCTCTCCATCGGCTACGCGCAGAGCCTCCCGGACGTCCTCGTCACCGTGGTCAACCCCGGTTACACGGCGACCGACCTCAACGACCACCAGGGCACCCAGACCGTCGAGGAGGGCACCGACGCCATCGTCGCCGCCGCTCTCGACGTCGACGGACCGTCCGGGCGGTTCCTGCAGCGGGACGGTGTCGTCGCCTGGTGAACGAGCGAGGGGCCCCTTCGGTCGATCTCGTCGACCGAAGGGGCCCTGCGCTCAGCTACCGCTGGCGCGCTCGCGTCAGGCCGAGGCCGGAGTCGCCGCGTCCTGGTTGGAGTCGGCGATCGCCGTCGAGCGGCGCTTCGACACGTAGATCGCCACCGCGATGCCGACCACCGCGACGACGGCGATCGTGATGCGGACGGCCGGGTTGGCCTCGACTCCGACCGACAGGGCCACGACGGCCGGGGCGATCAGCACCGAGACCAGGTTCATGACCTTGATCAGCGGGTTGATCGACGGGCCGGCGGTGTCCTTGAACGGGTCACCGACGGTGTCACCGATGATCGTCGCCTCGTGGGCGTCGGAGCCCTTGCCGCCGTGGTTGCCGTCCTCGACGAGCTTCTTGGCGTTGTCCCAGGCGCCACCGGAGTTGGCCAGGAAGATCGCCATCAGTGTGCCGGCCGCGATCGCGCCGGCGAGGTAGCCCGCGAGCGGGCCGACGCCGAGGCCGAAGCCGACCGCGATCGGCGCGAGGATCGCCAGCAGGCCGGGCGTCGCGAGCTCGCGCAGCGCGTCGCGCGTGCAGAGGTCGACGACCTTGCCGTACTCCGGACGACCCTCACCCTGGCCGCCCCGGTACTGCATGATCCCCGGGATCGAGTTGAACTGGCGGCGCACCTCGAACACCACGGCGCCCGCCGCGCGGGACACGGCGTTGACCGCGAGACCCGAGAACATGAACACCACGGCCGCACCGATGATGACGCCGACCAGGACGTTCGGAGCGGTGATGTTGTAGATGTCGCTGAGCGCCTGGCCCGCATCGCTGTAGGCCTGGGTGATCGCGTCGTTGTACGACCCGAACAGCGCCGTCGCGGCGAGCACCGCGGTGGCGATGGCGATGCCCTTGGTGATCGCCTTGGTGGTGTTCCCGACCGCGTCCAGCTCGGTGAGGATGTCCGCACCGGCGCCCTCGACGTCACCGGACATCTCGGCGATGCCCTGCGCGTTGTCCGAGACCGGGCCGAAGGTGTCCATGGCGACGATGACACCGACCGTCGTCAGCAGGCCGGTACCGGCCAGGGCCACGGCGAACAGGGCGACGAACACGGAGCCCGAGAGCAGGAACGCGCCGTAGACGGCCGCACCGATGACGATCGCGGTGTAGACCGCCGACTCGAAGCCGACCGAGATGCCGGCGAGGATCACCGTCGCGGCACCGGTGAGCGAGCTGGTGCCGACGTCCTTGACCGGCTGGGTCTCGGTGCCGGTGTAGTAGCCGGTCAGCGACAGGATGACGATCGCGAGCACGATGCCGATGGCGACGGCGATGGCGGCGATGACCGCCGGGTTCCCGGCGGCGGCGAGGTCGCCGATGCGGTCGGCGTCGACCCCGGGCAGCTCCGCGAAGCTCGTCGGCAGGTAGTAGAACGCCGCGAACGAGCAGGCGACGATCGAGATGATCGCCGAGATGTAGAAGCTGCGGTTGATCGCGCGCAGCGCGTTCTCGCCCTCGCGGGTGCGGGTGATGAACACACCGACGATGGCGGTGAGGACACCGATCGCCGGGATGATCAGCGGGAACGTCAGACCCAGCGTGCCGAACGCGACCGAGCCCAGGATCAGCGCGGCGACCAGGGTGACCGCATAGGACTCGAACAGGTCGGCCGCCATGCCGGCGCAGTCGCCGACGTTGTCGCCCACGTTGTCGGCGATCGTCGCCGCGTTGCGGGGGTCGTCCTCGGGGATGTTCTGCTCGACCTTGCCGACGAGGTCGGCGCCGACGTCCGCGGCCTTGGTGAAGATGCCGCCGCCGACACGCATGAACATGGCGAGCAGGGCGGCGCCGAGGCCGAAGCCCTCGAGGACGCGCGGGGCCTCCTCGACGAAGATCAGCACGACGATCGCCGCGCCGAACAGACCGAGGCCGACGGTGGCCATGCCGACCACGCCGCCGGTCCGGAACGCGATCTTGGCGCCCTTGTCGCGCCCGCCCGGCTCGTTGGCCGCGGCGGCGACGCGGATGTTCGCCTGGGTCGCCAGGTTCATGCCCAGCGCGCCGATCGCCATGGAGAACAGGGCGCCGACGACGAAGGCCACCGAACGGCCGATCAGCTCGCCGGTGCTGCCCGCCGGCAGGGCGAAGAGCACCAGGAAGACCACGACGATGAACGGCGCGAGGGTCTTGAACTGGCGGGTGAGGAAGGCGCTCGCGCCCTCCTGTACGGCCCGGCCGATGTCACGCATGCCCTGCGTGCCCTCGTCGGCCGCCAGGACCTGCTGACGCAGGACGACGCCGATGATCAGCGCGATGACGGCCACGACCGCCACCACGACGACCACGATGTTGTCGCCGGCGGAGAACGTGATCCCCGCGGCGAGGACGGACGCTTGCATCCAGCCTCCCGGTTGGCACTTCTGCTCGACGCGCCCGGCCCGGCCTCGCGGCGACCTCGGCGCGTGATGATTCAGGCCACGACCCGATACGACGGGTGGTGGACAGGTGCCGCAGTGTAGGAGGTGCGCGTCACCCGGACGCACAGCAGTTCCCCCGGGAGCTGTGAGGTGTGCTTCTTTCACGTGCGAGAGCGGGGGTGCGGGGCCTGTGTCAGGGTCGGATCGCGTGGGCGGCGTACAGGAGGTCTTCGACGCGCTGCCCGGCGACACCCGCGGCGCCCGGCTGCTGCGCCGGGTGCTGGCCGGCGCCCCCGCCGGCGAGAGCCCGCTGACCCACGCCGAGATCGTCCCGGCCCGTGACGGGCGCACCACCGGATGGCCCGACTGGGTCCCCGACGAGGTGCGGGCGCCACTCCTCGCCCGCGGCGTCGACCGGCCGTGGGGTCACCAGGCCGCCGCCGCCGAGCACGCCTGGGCCGGCGAGCACGTCGTCGTCTCCACCGGGACGGCGTCAGGGAAGTCGCTGGCCTACCAGCTGCCGGTCCTGACGCGCCTGCACACGGACCCGCGCGCGACCGCGCTCTATCTCTCGCCGACCAAGGCGCTGGGCGCCGACCAGCTGCGTACCGTCCACGACCTGCGCGTCGAGGGCGTGCGGGCCGCGTCCTACGACGGGGACACCCCGATCCCCGAGCGCGACTGGGTCCGCCAGCACGCCAACTGGGTGTTCACCAACCCCGACATGCTCCACCGCGGGGTCCTGCCCCGGCACGGGCGCTGGACGACGTTCCTGCGCCGCCTGCGCTACGTCGTGATCGACGAGTGCCACACCTACCGCGGCCTGTTCGGCTCCCACGTCGCGCTGCTGATGCGGCGGCTGCGGCGGGTGTGCGCGCGGTACGGGGCGCACCCGACGTTCGTCCTGGCCTCGGCGACGGTGTCCGAGCCCGCCGTGTCGGCCTCGGTCCTGACCGGGCTGGACGTGGCGGAGGTCACCGACGACGGATCACCGCGCGGGGCGCGGGCGGTCGCGCTGTGGGAGCCGCCGTTGCTCGAGGAGGTCACCGGCGAGAACGGCGCACCGGTGCGGCGCTCGGCGGGGGCCGAGACCGCCCGGATGCTCGCCGACCTCGTGCTCGAGGGGGCCCGGTCGCTGGCCTTCGTCCGGTCGCGGCGTGGGGCGGAGCTCACGGCGCTGGGAGCGCGGCGTGTGCTGGCGGAGATCGACCCCGAGCTCGCGGCGCAGGTGGCGGCGTACCGGGCGGGCTACCTGCCCGAGGAGCGCCGGGAGCTGGAGCAGGCGCTGCTGACCGGCGCGTTGCGCGGGGTCGCGACGACGAACGCGCTCGAGCTCGGCGTCGACATCGCGGGGCTCGACGCCGTCGTCGTCGCCGGCTTCCCGGGCACGCGGGCGTCGTTCTGGCAGCAGGCAGGCCGCGCCGGACGGTCGGGGGACGACGCGCTCGTCGTGCTCGTGGCCCGCGACGACCCGCTCGACACCTACCTCGTGCACCACCCGCAGGCGATGCTCGGCGCGCCGCTCGAGCGCTGCGTGCTCGACCCGACCAACCCCTACGTGCTCGCGCCGCACCTGGCCTGCGCGGCGTCGGAGATCCCGCTGACCCGCGACGACGTGTCGTCGCTCGGCGGAGCGGCGGCGCTCTCGGTCGTCGACGACCTCGTCGCCGAGGGGCTGCTGCGGCGGCGGCGCGGGGGATGGTTCTGGTCGCACCCGACCGACCGCCCCCACGCCGGCGTCGACATCCGGGGCAGCGGCGGCGAGCAGGTCGTGCTCGTGGAGTCCGAGACCGGACGCATGCTCGGCACCGTCGACCCCGGCACCGCGCCCGCGACCGTCCACCCCGGTGCCGTGCACCTGCACCAGGGCGAGAGCTACGTCGTCGACACCCTCGACCTCGACGAGGGCCTGGCGCACGTGCACGCCGAGGACCCGGAGTGGACGACCCAGGCGCGCACGGTGATCGACATCTCGGTGGAGGAGACCGAGCGGTGCGCCGCGCACGGCGAGCTGCAGGTGTGCCTGGGGAGCGTGGAGGTGACCGAGCAGGTCGTCGGCTACCTGCGCAAACTCCCCTCGGGGCGGGTGCTCGACCAGACGCCGCTGGACATGCCGGCGCGCAGCCTGCGGACCCGGGCGGTCTGGTACACGCTCACGGAGTCGGCGCTCCTGCGCGCAGGACTCGAGCCCGCGCGCTGGCCGGGCGCGCTGCACGCCGCCGAGCACGCGGCGATCGGGCTGCTCCCGCTGGTGGCGGCCTGCGACCGCTGGGACATCGGCGGCGTCTCGACCGCCCTGCACCCCGACACCGGGCACCCGACGGTCTTCGTGCACGACGGCCACCCGGGCGGGGCCGGCTTCGCCGACCGAGCGCACGAGGCGCTGCGGGAGTGGCTGAGCGCGACGCGGGCCGCGATCTCGG
Organism: Actinomycetospora sp. 2LY8.5; assembly: GCF_057180585.1. Classification (NCBI taxonomy): domain Bacteria; kingdom Bacillati; phylum Actinomycetota; class Actinomycetes; order Pseudonocardiales; family Pseudonocardiaceae; genus Actinomycetospora; species Actinomycetospora sp. 2LY8.5. The sequence continues at coordinate 273,650 of NZ_JBXUHE010000005.1, read as the reverse complement.
ACTGCGAGTGTCCCTCGGGATGCCCATCGTGCGTGCAGTCGCCGAAGTGCGGCAACGGCAACGACCCGCTCGACAAGGCCGGCGCGATCCTCGTCCTCGACGCGGTGCTGGGGCGGCTGGCGGAGGGCTGAGCAGTTGGCTCCGCCGCGGGTCGGGGGTTCTCCGGTCCGTCCCGACCCGCGGCGAGGTCTGGAGCGCCGCAGGCCGGGGAAGTGATCGACCCGGCCTGCGGCGCCGTGTGGGGCGGCGGTGGGCTCGCGATCTCCATCGCGTGGGCCCACCGCCGCGGGTCCTCCCCTGCCCCGGACCGTCGGCCGGTCGCGACGGGTGGACCGGCGCGTCGGCCTTCGATGGGCCGGGTGGGGCGGCGGGCGCGCGGCGGAGTCGTCCGCCCCGCTGGTCCGGCGTCGCCCCGAGGGGACCCGAAGTGTGTGGAGTTGTGGTGGTGTCGCCGTCGGGACCCGCTAGGAGCGGACCCCGGTGGCGACGGTGGCGAGGCGGTAGGTCGACCCGCCGCCCGCAACGGCCGGGCGCTGGGCGACGGCTTCGGCCAGCGCGTCCTGGACGCGGAACGGGTCGGGCAGATTCCAGCTGCACGCGGAGGGGCGGACCCGCCAGTGCACCGAACCCTGCGGATGGGTGGAGGGCGGCGCGGCGAACCAGCTGCCGCGCCCGTGCAGGACGATGCCGGCGCGCTCGGCGAGGTCGGGGCGCAGGGGCTCGCCCGCGCCGACCGGGAACAGCCACTCGCCGGTCGGGGTCGCCGCGATCGGCACCGGGACGCCGACGGCCCGCAGGACGGCGGCGGCGCGGCGACCGACCGTGGCCGGGACCTCGAGCACGTCGAAGGTCAGCCCCGTGGGCAGGATGATCGAGTACGGCAGACCGGACCACCAGTCGGCGATCTGGTCGCAGTCGGTCGACGCCCGGCGCGCCCAGTCGTCGAGCACCGGGCAGGGCCCGTCCTGCGAGGCGTCGGAGCAGCCGCTCCAGACCTCGCCCTGAGGGAACGTGCCCGGGACGACCGCCCAGCCGTGGTCCGCGAGAACCATGGCCTCAGCGCGGAGCTCCGTGCCGTAGACGGCTCGATAGCTGTCCCACCACTGCATCGGCTTCCTCCTGGACCGGTTCCTGCCCCGGCGTGCTGCGTCCAGTAACGGCCCGCGCACGTCGCTTCGCCACCTGTCATCGCCCAAGGGCCTTGATCACACGCCGAGCGTCACGGTCGGCCCCGTTCAGCGGGCGAGCGCGCGACGAACAGCCGGTCCGCTCCCGATTGCTCGCGGGGGTCGCCGCTCACCCGGGACCGCCCTCCGCTCGTCCCGGGGCGTTCACCTCCCCGTCGCTGCCGGTGACCCCCGTCGAGCCGGACGGGGGCCCGCCCACCGCCACGGGACCCGCCCGGGCTCGCCCGGTCGGCTCACCGGACACGCTCGGGAGGCATCGGCACGACGTCGTCGTGGTCACTCTCACGCTCCAGCCCTCCACGGCGCAGTCGACGAGGGCCGCCCCGTTGCCCGCGGCGATCCCGCGAGCCCGCGCACAGGCCACGTCGGCCCCGCGCACGGCCTCACGAGCGCCGGCGAGCGCCGCGAGATCGGCGGCCGACTCGGCGCGGTGGCGGGCGAGCGTGGCGGCGCCGACCTGCAGGCCCAGGCCCAGCAGGGAGATCAGGACGCCCACCGCGGCGGCGGCGAGCACGGTGGCCGACCCGGAGTCGCCGACCGCTCGTCGACCGCCCGCCGTACCGCTCACCGTGTGCTCCCGGCCGGGCTGTCGCGGACTCGTCCGGAGGCCGACGCGGGCTCGATCCCGGCGTCGGCCTCCGGCAGCCCGCCGGGGAGCGGATCGGGGCCCTCGGCCGGCGCCACCGGCGAGGGTTCGCGGGCCGCCAGCGCCTCGGCGCCGACGCGCACGCCCGGCAGCGCCGAACCCAGCGGCGCCGCGCGGACCCGTGCCACGACGTCGTCGCCGCGGACCTCGACGGTGACCTCCGCGCCACCGGGGAGCAGCTGCTCCGCGGCCCGCCGAGCGCCGTCGGTGTCGCCACGCGCCGCGAAGCGCGCCGCCTCGGTGGCCGCGTCGACGCAGCGCAGCTGGAGCACCACCGCGCCCATCGCCGCGAGCACGACGCCCAGCACGACGACGAGCGTGCCGACCGCGAACGCGGCCTCGACGGTCACCGAGCCGGCGTCACCGGTCAGAAGGCGGTCGTCAACGCCCGCTGCACGATCTCCGTCAGGCCACCGATGATGTTCTCGCCGGTGACCACCTGGTACAGGATGGCGCCGAAGGCCGCGGCGGCCACGGTGCCGATCGCGTACTCCGCCGTGCTCATCCCGGTGTCGTCGTCGCGCAAGTGCGCCAGGCGGTCCCGCAGGCTGCGTGTCGGTGTGATCATGGTGTTCCCCTCTCCTCCCCCGCCCCGGCGGGGCGGGCGGCCTCATCGCTGCTCCAGCAGCGGCCCGGCGAGCCCCACGACCACCGGGACGATGCCCAGGGCCAGGAACGCCGGCAGGAAGCACAGTCCGAGCGGCCCGGTCACGAGCACCCCGGCCCGCTCGGCGCGCGCCTCGACGGCGTCGGCGGCCTCGGCGCGCAGATCGGCGGCGACGGCCTCGACGACGTCGGCGACCGCGGCCCCGCTGCGCGACGACCGCCGGGCGGCGCGCGCGAGGCGCGCGGTGTCCGGGGCCTCGAGAGCGGGCGCCCACGCCGCGGCCGGGTCGGCGCCGAGCGCGACCAGGTCGGCCACGCGACCCAGGGCCTCCCCGGCGGCCGCGGGCAGCACCGGCACGACGGCCCGGGCGGCGCGGTCGAGCGAGAGCCCGGCGCGCAGGCACGCCGCGAGCTGGTCCCACGCCCCGGCGAGACCGAGAGGGTCGGGACGCGGGCGCGCCCGGTGCGCCTGCCAGCGCGGCAGCAGCGCGACGACGGCGACGCCGGCCGCGACCGCGAGCACGCCGGGGCCGCCCGCGCCGCTCGACACCAGGGCGCTGCCGACGGCAGCGAGGGCGAGACCGGCCACGAGGCCCTCGCGGGCGGGACGCCGGGCCGGGGGCGGCGGGACCGTCCGGCGGTGTGCGGTGACCGGGCCCGGCGCCACCACCAGCGCGGCGGCCACGGCGAGCAGCGCGAGGGCGACGCCGGCGGACACGCTCACCGGGTCACCCCCGCGACGATGCGCTCGGTCCAGGCGAGGCCGGCGCACACCAGTCCGACGCCGACGACCAGCAGGACCTGACCGAGGACCCCGCCCGTGAGCACAGCCCACGGCCGCGCGCCGATGCCCTCGCCGAGCAGCAGCCCGAGCACCGGCAGCCCGCCGAGCACCGCGGCCGTGGCGCGCGGCCCAGCGAGGCGCGCCTTGAGGCCGCCGGCCATCCGGGCGCGGGCGCGCAGGTCGTGCGCCACGGCACCGGCGGGCCCGGCGAGCGCGATGCCGTGCCGGCCGGCGAGCGCCCACGCCCCGGCGAGGCGGTCGAGGTGCGCCGCGACGGCCGGTTCGCGCGATCGCGCCGCACGCAGGGCGGCGGGGACGTCGCCGCCGAGCTGGGCGGTCGCCTCGAGCAGCGTCATCACGCGCGCCGCGACCGGGTGCGCGTCGGCGCCCGCCGAGGCGGCGGCAGCGGCGGGCGGGGCGCCGGCGCGGACCTCCGCGGCGAACGACGACAGGGCCTCGGCCAGACCGGCGGTGGCGGCGGTGCGCTCGCGCTCGGCGCGCGCCGCCGTCCGGTGGCGGTGCAGCGTCGCCGCGAGCACGGCGGCGGCCATCGCGCCGCCGGGACCGGCGACCCCGAACCCGAGCACCGCCGCGCCGGGCAGCAGGACGACCCGGTGGCGGGCGAGTCCGGCCAGACGTCGCAGCTCGGCCGTCTCGAGCCCCCGGGAGGGCCCGCGCAGGCGCAACGGCGCGCTCGGGGTCGGCCAGCACACGATCGCCGCGGCGGCGAGCGCCAGGGCCGTGCTCACGCCGGCTCCCGCTGCAGCACCGCCACCCCGGCGGCGACGGACACGGCGCGCGGGGGCGGGGCGGGCACGAGCGTCGGCGACCCGGGCGGCTCCGGCGGGTCGGGTGCGCCCTCCCACGGCGGCACCACCCCGCGCTCGCGCAGCATCGCCGCGAGGTCGGCGCGTCCGACCGCCCAGCCGTCACCACGGGTCCAGGCCGGCGTGACGACCACCTCGCCCACGCCGTCGCGGCGGCGCAGGACCCCGACCGCGTCGAGCGTCCGCGCCCCGTCCCGCCCGCGGCGCACCTGCAGGACCACCTGCACGGCCGCGGCGAGCTGGCTGTGCAGGGCGGCCGACCCCAGCCCGCCGAGCGCGGCGAGGGCCTCCAGGCGGGCGGGCACCTCGCGCGGTGCGTTGGCGTGCACCGTGCCCGCCCCGCCGTCGTGGCCGGTGTTGAGCGCCGCGAGCAGCTCGACGACCTCGGCGCCGCGCACCTCGCCGACGACCAGCCGGTCGGGGCGCATCCGCAGCGCCTGGCGCACGAGCTCGCGCAGGAGCACCTGGCCCGCGCCCTCGACGTTCGCCGGGCGCGACACCATGCGCACGACGTGCGGGTGGACCGGCCGCAGCTCCTCGGCGTCCTCGACGCACACGATGCGCTCGCCCGGCGCCACCTCGCCGAGCAGTGCCGACAGGAGCGTCGTCTTGCCCGACCCCGTCCCGCCCACCACGAGGAAGGCGAGCCGCGCGGCCACCACCGCACGCAGCAGGGCCGCGCCGTCGGCGTCGACGGTGCCCGTCGCGGCGAGCGCCGCGAGGTCGTGTCGGGCGGGCCGGAGCACGCGCAGGGACACGCACGTGCCGTCCGCCGCGACCGGGGCGAGTACGGCGTGCAGCCGGACCCCCGAGCCGGGCAGGCGGGCGTCCACGTAGGGGCTGGCGTCGTCGAGACGCCGGCCGGCCGCGCTCGCGAGGCGCTGGGCCAGGCGGCGCACGGCGTCCTCGTCGGGGAACGTCACCGCGGTCCGCTCGAGGCCGGCTCCGCGATCGACCCAGACGGCGTCCGGGGCGGTGACGAGCACGTCGGAGGTGCCGGGCTCGCGCAGCAGGTCCTCCAGCGGCCCGGCGCCCACCAGCTCGCGCTGCAGCCCCCGCACCGCGGTCAGCACGTCCGCGTCGCCGACCACGCCGCGGGCCTCGGCGCGCACCGCGGCCGCGAGATCGCCGGCACCGGCCTGGCCCCCGGAGGTCACCAGCCGCGTCCGGACCCGCTCGACGAGCCCCGTCTCCGGCGCGGTGCTCATGCCGCCCGTCCCCGGTCGGCGACGGCCTCGAGCGCGTCGAGCACGGCCTTGGCGGCGTCCTGGACGGCCCCACCGCGCAAGCCCGGCACCTTGCCCTGGTCGAGCGCACGGTCGAGGCCCGGCTCCCTGCCCACCGACGCGAGCACGTCGAGGCCCAGCGCGTTCGCCACGTCGGCGGCGTCCAGGCCGCCGGGTCCGGGCCCGCGCACCACGAGCCGCAGCGGCGCCCCGCGCTCGGCCAGGGGCTCGACGACGCGAGCGGCCGCGGCGACGGCGCGCACCTCGGCGGGCACGACCACGACCACCAGATCGGCGACGTCCACCACGGCGAGCGCGGTGTCGGTCGGATGGCGCGGGAGATCGCAGACCACGACCTCGCCGGCCCGCCTCCCGGCCTCCACGACCGCGACCGCCGCGCCCGGATCGGGCCCCTCTCCCGCGCGGTCGCAGGCCAGCACCGTGATCATCCCGTCCGGCGAGGGCAGCGCCTCGTGCAGCGACGCCGCGGCGACCCGACCGCCACCTCCACCACCGAGCGCGAGCCCGCTCCAACGGAACCCCTCCAGCTGCTCGGCGCCGGCGAGGAGGTCGAGGCCCCCGCCGAGGGGATCGCAGTCGACGAGCAGCACCCGCGTGCCCCGGGTGCTGGCGTACGCCCCGACGGCCACCGCGAGCACGGAGGCCCCGGCGCCGCCGCGCCCGCCGACCACCGCCACCACCCGCCCGGGCCCGGTGTCGTCCTCCGGGCCGGCGTCGGCGAGCTCGGAGACGAGCCAGTCCTCGCCCTCGGGCAGCGACACGACGTGCTCGGCGCCCACGCCGACCGCGTGCTCCCACAGCGAGCCCGGCGGATCGCCGCGGCACAGCAGCACCACACCGTCACGGCGCCCGAGGCGCAGGGGACCGACGGCGCGTGCGGCGCCCTCGTCGACCAGGACCCGCGCCGCGGAGTGCCACCGGCGCCGCAGGCCCGCCGGATCGGGCACCCGTTCGAGCTCGACCTCCGCGGCGGCCGCCAGCCGCACGACGTCGTCGAGCAGCTCCTCGTCGTCGGTCATCACGACCACGCGCCGCTCCGTGCCGTCCCTCGCCGCCATCACCGTGTCCTCCCCGCTCACCGCCCGACGGATCGCCTGACGAGAAGCACGCTGCCGCGCCTCCGGCCAGAAGCGTCAGCGTCGGGATCCGGGCTGGGGACGGACGGGCGGGGTGGGGACAACCGGGCCGCACGATGACCCTGGTGGTGGGTCCGGACGCCGCAACGGCGGCGCCCGGGCGGCGGTCCTACGCGGACGCGGCGTCCGCGATGCCGAGACCCTCCCGGGCGCCGACCTGCCAGGCCGCGGCGCAGTGCGCGAACCAGCGCGCGAGACCGTCGGGCTCGCCGGTGGCGAACGCGGCAGCGGACGCGCGGTACTCGTCGGCCGCGCGGTAGTGGCCGACCTCGGGGACGGCCAGGCCCTTCGGGTCGAGGCCGGTCGCGACGGCGGTCAGACGGGCCGCGGCGCGGGCGACGACACCGGTCGCGGTCGGGAACGGCGCCAGGGCGAGCAGCTCGCCGTGCACGACGGCGACGAGCACGGGCGCGGGCACCGACGTCCCGCCCGTCACGAGCACCGCGAGAGCGTCGAGGCGCTCCCCGACGCCGGGGTCGAGGCGCGGCCGGCCGAGGTCGTCGTCGGTGACACCCGGCAGGTCGGCGGCGGCCAGGACGTGCAGGCGCGCCAGTGCCTGCCTCGGCGCCGAGCGCCAGGCCGACAGGAGCCCGCCGAGGGCCTCGGCGACACGCAGCGAACCCGCCAGCACGGGGTCGTCGACCGGACCGTCGGCGGGCAGCTCGGCCGAGCCGCCGTCGAGGCTCGCGGAGGCGCGCGCGGCCCGCACCGACGCCTCGGCCGCGGTGGCGGGCCAGCCGCGGCGGTTGGTGCGGTGGTTGTGCACCCGGGTCAGCGCCTCGCGGACGGCGTCGGCGTCGGCGGCGACGCCCGGCAGGCGGGTCAGGGGCTCCAGCGGGTCGGCCACGGCGGGTCATGGTCGCAGGGCGACACCGACAGCCCACGTCACAGCCCATCCGGTCCGATCGGAGGGCCCCGACCACCAGGGCCGCCCGGAGCTGAGCCGGTCCGGATCGCGTTCGCCGCCGACGTGCGGTTCGTCGAGCCGGAGATGGAGGCATCGGGCCGCTGACGGGGCATCCTGACGGAGTGCAGCCGGCCGGAGACGACATCGCGGGTGACCTCGTGGTCACCCGCGACGTCGTGCTGCCCGCGGCCGCCCTCCAGTGGCGCTTCTCCCGCGCCGGCGGCCCGGGAGGGCAGGGCGTCAACACCACCGACTCGCGGGTCGAGCTGTCGGTGGACCTGCGCCACGCCCGCGTGCGCGACGCCGACCGCGAGCGGCTGCTCGCCCGACTCGCCGGGCGACTCCACGACGGCGTCCTGACCGTGGTGGCCGCCGACGACCGCTCCCAGCGCCGCAACCGCCGCGCCGCGCGCGACCGTCTCGCCGCCCTGCTGCGCGACGCGCTGGCCCCCGACCCGCCGGACCGTCGCCCCACCACCCCGTCCCGCGCGGCGCGTCGGCGGCGGCTCGAGAGCAAACGCCGGCAGGGTGCGGTGAAGGCGCTACGACGCCGCCCGGCCGGTGAGTAGCCCGTTCGAGGGAACCGGCGGAGTACACACCGGCGGTGAGGGGAAGACCGGGGCCGACCGTGATCAGCGGACGGCACGCCGTGTGGCGCGGAGTACCGCCGGTGACGTGGCACGATGACCGACCTCAGCACCCGCTCGACGATCCGACCCGAGCGACCGAACACCGCCAGGAGCGCCCGTGACCCGCCCCGAGCAGCCGGCCAGCGGCTCGTCGACCCCGCCGATCGTCCCGTCGATCCCCCTCAACGCCGAGCCCGTGCGGCAGGACGGCGACGCCTCCGTCGGCTCGCTGGTCAAGGAGGTCTCGACCCACGTCTCGACCCTCGTCCGCGCCGAGGTCGAGCTCGCGAAGACCGAGATCACGGCCGAGGTCAAGAAGGGTGTCCAGGGCAGCGTCTTCTTCGTCGTCGCCGGCGTGGTGGCGCTGTTCAGCCTGTTCTTCTTCTTCATCGCGGTGTCCGAGGCGTTCAACCTCATCTGGCCGAGCCAGCAGTGGGCCGGCTACGCGGTCACCTTCGGGCTCATGATCCTCTTCGCCGGGCTCATGGGTCTCCTCGGCTACCTGAAGGTCCGCAAGATCAAGGCGCCGGAGCGGACCATCGAGTCCGCGAAGGAGTCGGTGGCGGTCTTCAGTCGCGGCCGCTCCGACGCCGCCTGAGCACCGTCGCCGGGCCCGACATCCCCGGGCCCTGGAGCCACCGGAGCGTCTCGGCCAACGGCGTCCAGCTTCATGTCGCCGAGTCCGGCCCCGGGGCCGGGCCGCTCGTGCTGCTGCTGCACGGGTTCCCCGGCTTCTGGTGGGCCTGGCGCCACCAGCTGCCCGCCCTGGCCGTGGCCGGCTTCCGCGTCGCGGCCGCCGACCTGCGCGGCTACGGCGACTCCGACCGGCCGCCCCGCGGCTACGACCTGTGGACGCTGGCCGGCGACGCCGCCGGCCTCGTGCGCTCGCTCGGGGCGCGGGAGGCCACGGTCGTCGGTCACGGTTGGGGCGGTGCCGTCGCGTGGACGCTTGCCACGATGCGGCCGGGCGTCGTGTCGAGGCTGGGCGTCCTCTCCGCGCCGCACCCGCGGGCGCTCCGGACCGCGGTCCGACGGCGGCCGTGGGGGCCGGCGGTGCGAACGGCACTCTCGCTGCAACCGCCGCGGTGGCCCGAGCGGCGGATGCGCCGGGACGACGGCGCGTGGGTGGAATCACTGCTGCGGTCCGGCTCCGGGCCGGACTGGGCCGCCGCGCCGGAGTTCGGCGAGGTCGCCGACCACCACCGCGCCGCGATGCTGCTGCCGCGCGTGCCGCACACCGCGCTCGAGGGCTTCCGCTGGGGCGTGCGCTCGCAGCTCCGGCCGGACGGCGCGCGCTACGCCGCGGCGATGAAGGCTCGCGTCACGGTGCCGGTACTGCAGATCCACGGCGGCGCCGATCCCTGGGTGCCCGACCGCGTCGCGCGCGCCTCGGCCCGCTGGTGCGACGCGGGGCACGCGCACCGGACCCTCGACGGCGTCGGGCACTTCCCGCACCAGGAGGCGCCGCGACACGTCACCGACGCGCTCCTGGACTTCCTCGACGGGTGACCGGCGTGTCGCCGCAGCGAGCCTGTGGCGATCCTGGCGTCACACGCCAGCGATGCCGCATCGCTCGCACGGGGCCACGATCGTTGCGGGCTTTCCCGACGTCCAACGTCAGCGCGGCCGCGAGGCTGACACACCCCGCCAGGCCGGCGGGAGCTAGGCCGCGCAGGAGCCGGTGCTGACGCGGCCGGTGGCGCCCGGGGAGGCGTCGAGAGCCGGGCGGACCTGGTCGGCGGTGAGGACGAAGCCGGTGTCGCCCTGGTCGACGGCGGCACCGAAGACGACACCGATGACACGGCCCTGCGGGTCGACGAGCGGCCCGCCGGAGTTCCCGGACCGCACCTGCCCGCGGATCGTGTAGACGTCGCGGGTGACGGTCTCGCTCTCGTAGATGTTCGGGCCGCGCAGCTGGATGCGCTGGCGGACCTTCGCGGGCGACGACGAGAACGGGCCGTCGAGCGGGTAGCCGAGCGCGACCGCGTTGTCGCCGGTCTCGGCGCTCGCGAAGTCGAACTCCAGCGGGTTCGCGTCCAGTCCCGGCACCGCGAGCACCGCGACGTCGACCTCGTCGTCGTAGTAGACGACGCGCGCCGAGCGGGTGCGGGCGTCGCCGTCGGAGGTCGGCACCTCCACGGACACCTCGTCGGTGCCCGCGACCACGTGGGCGTTGGTCATCACGCGGTCCTCACCGATGACGAAGCCGGTGCCCTCGAGGGCGCGCTGGCACGACGGGGCGCGGCCGCGGACCTTGAGCACGCTGGAGCGGGCCTGCTGCACCACGGGGTCCTCGACGAGCGCCTGCTCGGGCGGCGGCACGTCCGCGATCGGCGTCGACGAGAACGGGCTGAGCACGTCCGGGAAGCCCGAGGCGTCGAACAGCGCGCGCAGTTCGTTGGGCAGCTGGCGCAGCGGGGTCGGCATGACGGCGTCGACGCCGGCGAGCACCCGCGAGTCGCGCAGCGAGGAGGCGAGCGCGGTCTCCGACGAGCCGGCCAGCGGGAGCGCGATCAGCCAGGCGACGATCAGCGCGGTGAGCGCCTGCAGGATCGAGCCGAAGAACGAGTCGACGGTGCGCACGGCAGGCAGGCGCATCCGGTCGCGCATCGCCCGCCCGAGGTAGACCCCGAGCGTCTCGCCCAGCGCGACGAGCGCGACGACGAGCAGGACGCTCACGACGATCTTCGACGTGGTGCCCTCGAAGTTGTCGACGATCGCGGGCGCGATCTTCAGGCCCAGCAGCGCGCCGCCGAGCACGCCGAGGAAGCTCAGGGCCGCCACGGCGAGACCGTGGCGCCAGCCCGAGATGCCCGCGGCGATCGCGAGCAGCACGACGACGACGTCGACCCAGCTCACCGGATCGGCCCTCCTTCGGCCGTGTCCGGCCGGGTCGGCGCAGGGTGCGCTGTGGTCGCTCTGCTCAGGTGGTGCCGCTGCGCCCACACCTCGTCGAGGTCACGCACGTCGGAACCGTCCCAGGGTCTCGCCCAGCCGCCCAGGGTGAGCATCCAGTCCACCAGCCCCGCCGTGAAGCCCCAGACGAGCAGTCCCCCTGCGGCGAACGCGGGACCGGCGTCACCGGAAGGGCCGGTGACGCGGAAGCGCACGGCCGGGTCGGCCAGTGTCGCGACCGGCACGCGCACCACCGCGGCGGTCTCGCCGGGGTCGACGACGTGCACCGGGGACGGGCGGGCCCAATGGGCGAGCACCGGTGTCACGGCGAAGCCGGTCACCGGGATGGTCAGCGGCGGCAGGGTCACCAGGGGGACCACGCCGGCCGGGTCGAGCCCGGTCTCCTCCCGCGCCTCGCGCAGCGATGCGCCGACGGGACCGGTGTCCTCGGGGTCGATCGACCCGCCGGGGAACGCCGCCTGGCCCGCGTGGGAGCGCATGTCGGGGGCACGCTCGGTGAGCAGGAGCTCCGGACCCTCGACGGCGCCGCCGAAGAGCATGAGGACCGCCGCGCTGCGACCGTTCGGCGCCGTGCCGGCGAGGCGGCGGCGGAACGGGACGTCGTCGGGACCGAGGCGGCGGCACGCCTCCACGAGCGGCGCGAGCCAGGCCGGGGCGTCTCCGGGACGGAGATCCTCGGAGGTCATCGCGCACCGCCCCGCGCCGCGTCGACCGCCGCCCGCACCTGCTCGGGCGTGCGCAGCACCTCCGGGGGAATGGTGACGACGCTGCCGTCGGCGCGCACGAGCACGCTCACCGGCAGGATCGGCGGGGCCCCGAGCTTCGGGGCGACGACCTGCGCGGGGTCGCTCACCGAGGGGTAGCGGGCGCCGAAGCTCTCGAGCAGCCCGAGCGCCGACGTGGCGCGGTCGTTCGCGTCGACCCCCAGGACGGCGACGGCGCCCGGCTGCTCGACGTACGCCCGCAGCGCCGGGATCTCCTCGCGGCACGGGCCGCACCACGACGCCCAGAAGTTCACGAGGGTCTCGCGCCCGCCGAGCGCCGCGGCGAGGTCGACCGGGCCCGGCGTCCCCAGGCACTCCAGGGTCACGCCCGCGAGCGCGCCGACCGGTGCCGCGCCGGGCACGGGGGCCGGGCAGGGCTCCAGCCGGGCGGACCCGCGGGCATCGGCGAGAGCGCCCGGGTCGTCCGCGACGGCGCCGGGCGCGGGCTGGAGGACCGAGGAGGAGTCGACGGCCGGGGCGCCCGCGTCCCGCGGCCACAGCGCGATGACGCCGACGACGGCCAGCACCACGACCACCAGGGTGGCCCGGATCTCGGCGCGGGTCACCGCTCGAGGCCGACGAGGGCGAGAAGGTGGTCGGCGTCGGGACCCTTGACGAGCTTGGCGGCCTTGGCCGGGTCGGTCTCGCCGGTGCCCCACGACGGGCAGTCGCGGCGCAGCGAGCAGGCCCCGCAGGCCGGCTTCTTGGCGTGGCAGACGCGGCGGCCGTGGAAGATCAGGCGGTGGGAGAGCATCGTCCAGTCCTTGCGGGGGATGAGCTCGCCGACCTCCTTCTCCACCTGCACCGGGTCCTCCGAGGACGTCCACGCGAACCGGCGCGCGAGGCGCCCGACGTGCGTGTCGACCGTGATCCCGGGGACGCCGAAGGCGTTGCCGAGCACGACGTTGGCGGTCTTGCGCCCGACGCCGGGCAGCGTGACGAGATCCTCGAGACGTCCCGGCACGACGCCGTCGAATCGCTCGACCAGCGCGGCGCCCAGCTTCGTCACCGACTCGGCCTTCGCCCGGAAGAACCCGGTCGGGCGCAGCATCTCCTCGAGCTCGACGCGGTCGGCGGCGGCGAACGCCGCGGCATCCGGGTAGCGGGCGAAGAGCCCGGGCGTCACCCGGTTGACCGTCACGTCGGTGGTCTGCGCCGAGAGGACGGTGGCGACGAGCAGCTCGAGCGGCGAGGTGAAGTCCAGCTCGCAGTGCGCGTCGGGGTGCGCGACCGCCAGCTCACGGTCCATCCGACGGGCTCGCCGCACCAGGGCGAGTCGGCTCTCGTCCCCGACGGCGCGGGCTGCCCTGCTCACCCACCCAGGGTAGGACGCGGCCCCTCGGCGCTCGGCCGGGCCCGGTACCCAGGGGACCGGAGCCGCTGGTCGGAGCGGTTCCGCGACACGCCCGGCAGGCCCCGGTGCGTGACGCCACAGGCCGGTGCGGGACGATGCGCTCACCATGACCGCCTGGCTCGCCATCCTCATCCCTCTGCTGGTGATGGTCTTCGCGCTCGGCATGGAGCGCCTCGAGACCCGCCTGAGGTCGGGCACCGTGCGCGAGGACGAGGTCGAGGACTTCCTCGAACGCGCCCGGCCCGACGAGGTCAAGGCACTGTTCCGGCAAGGCATCGGCGGGGCGCTCCAGTTGTTCCGTCTCCGGAATCTCGGGAAGCGCGGCGGACCCCGACGAACCAGGGAACGGGCCTGACGCTCACGCACGGCAGCGACGCCTCGGGATCTCGGAGGCTATGATGGTCCGATCGGGGGAATGCACGACCCGAGTTCGACGGAACCGCCCCGATGCGGTGAGTTCCGGTGGCCGCCGTGGCGTGATCATGGGCAGGGACGTGACTATGCTGCGGCGGACGTGACTGGTGACACAGAGGTGCGGACGCGGGCCGAGGGCCCGGGCCCGTGCGCGGTTGAGTGATGAGAGTGGGCGAGGAGCGCACGGTGGACGAGGTACTGGCGCGGGCCGGGATCTTCCAAGGGGTCGACCCCGCCGCGATCGAGGTGCTCACCGAGTCCCTCGAGCGCGTGGAGTTCCCCCGCGGGACGGTCATCTTCAACGAGGGTGAGCCCGGCGACCGGCTCTACATCGTGTCGACCGGCAAGGTGAAGATCGGCCGACGCTCCCCCGACGGTCGCGAGAACCTGCTGTCGATCTTCGGCCCGTCCGACATGTTCGGCGAGCTCTCGATCTTCGACCCGGGGCCGCGCACCTCGACGGCCACGACCGTCACCGACGTGCGCGCCTACACGATGGACCGCAACGCGCTCCGCGAGTGGATCGCGCAGCGGCCCGAGATCGCCGAGCAGCTCCTGCGCGTCGTCGCCCGCCGCCTGCGCCGCACGAACAACCTGCTGGCCGACCTGATCTTCACCGACGTGCCCGGCCGCGTCGCCAAGGCGCTGCTGCAGCTCGCGCAGCGCTTCGGCTCGCAGGAGGCCGGACTGCTGCGGGTCACGCACGACCTCACGCAGGAGGAGATCGCCCAGCTCGTCGGCGCCTCCCGCGAGACCGTGAACAAGGCGCTCGCCGACTTCGCCGCCCGCGGCTGGCTGCGCCTCGAGGGCAAGAGCGTCCTCATCCTCGAGCCGGACCGTCTGGCCAGGCGCGCCCGCTAGGAACAGGTCGCCGGGCGGCGCGGCCCGCTACCGTCCCGGGGTATGACGCGGCGGGATCGGATGCTCGACCTGCGGGTCCGGGCGTCCGACTCGCCGTACGTCGAGCGGGTGTGGCGCAGCGTGGCCGAGGGCGGCCCGATGGCGTCGGTGGCCGGGGCCCACCAGGAGATCGTGCTCTGGGGCGACCCGGGCGAGGTGCGCGTGGATGTCCGCGGGCCGGAGACCCGCCCGGCGACCCTGGACGTCCCGGCCGGGCTCACCGCCGTCGGCATCGTGCTCGCCCACGGTGCCTCGATGCCGCACCTGCCCGCGCGGGCGCTGGTCGACGCCGTCGTCGATTGCCCGAGCACCGGAGCGCGCCGCTTCGTCCTGCGCGGCGAGGAGTGGACCGCACCCGCGTTCGACGACGCCGAGATGCTCGTCGAGCGCCTGGTCCGCGCCGCCGTCGTGGTGCGCGACCCCCTCGTCGACGACGTCCTGCGCGGCGGGAGCACCCGGGTCGGCGCGCGGTCGCGCGAACGGCGGATCCGGGCGGCGACCGGGCTGAACCACCGCGCCATCCGTCAGATCGAGCGGGCCCGCGCGGCCGCGGTCCTGCTGAGCGAGGGCCGCACGCCGCTCGACGTCGTCGGGCGGCTGGACTATCACGACCACCCGCACCTGGCGCACGCGCTGGCCCGCTTCGTCGGCCGGAGCGCCTCGGGGCTGCGGGCGCGCGACGTCGACGTGTCGCTCGCGTACAAGGCCGACGCCCCCGCCCGCTCCTAGTTTCGTCTCGTCCGTCCCGTTCGGCCGGACCCCGAGACGATCACGAGGAGCACCTGTGCCCACGCTCACCGCCCCGGACGGGGCACGTCTGTCCTACACCGACGTCGGGAGCGGACCGCCGGTCCTGCTGCTCCACGGTTGGTCTCTCGACAGCTCCATGTGGGAGTACCAGGTCTCGGCGCTCGTCGAGGCGGGACACCGCTGCGTGACCCCCGACCGCCGAGGCCACGGACGCTCCGAGGTGGTGGGCGGCGGGTACGACATCGACACCCTGGCCGACGACGTCGCCGCGCTCGCCGAGCACCTCGACCTGCGCGATGCCACCCTCGTCGCGCACAGCATGGGCACTTGCGAGGCCGTGCGGTGGCTCGGCCGCGGCACCGATCGCGTCGTCCGCGCGGTGCTCGTGGGGGCGATGACGCCGCACCTGGTCGGCGTCGTCGGGGAGTCGTTCGTCGACGCGCTGGTGGCCGACCTGCGTACGGACCGCCCGGCGTGGTTCCACGACGGCGCGCCGGCCTACTTCGCCACGAGCGGGAGCGGGTCGTGGGTGTCGCAGGCGCTGGTCGACGACGGCGTCCGCACCATCCTGCGCACGCCGCTCGAGGTGCAGATCGCGTGCCTGCGGACCTTCGCCGGCACCGACCTGACCGAGGACCTCACCCGCATCGACGTGCCGACCCTCGTGGTGCACGGCGACGCCGACGCGTCCGCACCGCTCGAGATCACCGGCAAGCCGACCGCGGACCTGATCCCCGGAGCTCGCCTGCGTGTCCACCTCGGCGGTCCGCACGGCCTCTACGTCAGCGAGAAGAAGGCGTTCACCGCCGAGCTCCTCGACTTCGTCGCCACCGGCGCCTGAGGACCTCCGATGCTGCTCACGAGCTTCTACCCGGTGCTGTGCTCCTCGGACGTCGAGGCGGCGCGGCGGTTCTACACCCGGTTCCTCGACTTCGAGGTCACGTTCGCCACCGACTGGTACGTCAGCCTGCGCCGGGAGTCCCCCACGTACGAGCTGGCCCTGCTCGACCACACCCACCCGACGATCCCGGCGGCCTACCGCAAGCCGCCGCAGGGCGTGCTGCTCAACCTCGAGGTCGACGACGTCGACGCGGAGTGGGACCGGCTCGCGGTCCGCGAGGGCCTCACCGTCGAGCTCGGCCTGCGCACCGAGGGGTTCGGCCAGCGCCACTTCATCGTCGCGGGGCCGGACGGCGTGCTCATCGACGTCATCACCCCGATCCCGCCGTCGGCGGAGTACGCCGAGGCGTTCGCCGGAGAGGGCGCGACCTAGCCGCCGGTCCGGCGCAGGTGCTCGAGCTGCGCGGCCACGCTCTGGTCGGCCGCCGGCCACAGCGTCCGGTCGACGTCGGCGTAGACGATCTCGACGACCTGGCGCGGTGCCGGCTGCGGGCCGAGCTCGCGCAGCGCCGCCCGCACCTGGTCGAGCCGCTCCTCGCGGTGGCGCAGGTAGTACCGGGCGGTGTCCCCGGCGTCGGGGAGGTCCGGGCCGTGCCCGGGCAGCAGCGTCGTCCCCGGCGGCAGCTCCGCGAGGCTGCGCAGCGAGGCGAGGTAGTCGGTGAGGGCGCCCTCGTAGTCGCCCAGCACCGTGGTGCCGCGGCCGAGCACGGTGTCGCCGGTGAGCACGCTGCCGTCGTCGTCGACCACCAGGCACAGCGAGTCGTCGGTGTGCCCCGGCGTGAGGAGCACGCGCAGGTCGAGCCCCGCGACCGCGAGGCGCTCGCCCGCCCCGAGCCCTTCCGCGCCGAGGGTCAGCTCCGGGTCCAGCGCCCGGACCGGGGCACCGACGCGCTCGGCGAAGGTGCGCGCGGCCTCGGTGTGGTCGAGGTGGCGGTGGGTGAGCACGACGAGCTCGACCGGACCGCAGGCGGCGAGGCGGTCGAGGTGGACCGTGTCCTCGGGACCCGGGTCGACGACCACGCAGCCCGGCTGGCCCGGCGCGCGGAGGATCCAGGTGTTCGTGCCGTCGAGGGTCATCGGCGACGGGTTCTGCGCGAGCACCACCGAGGCGGCCTCGGTGACGGGACGCAGCTGCTCGTAGGCCGGGTGCTCCGGGCGCTCGGGAGCTCCGGGGACGACGCGCCCGCTCACCGGGCGGCCCCGATCGCGAACGCCGGCACCGCGATCCCGACCCGCTCGCCGCCGGGACGCAGGCTCGGCGTGACCGGCTCCGGACGGCGCACGGCCGCCTCCGCGAGCAGGCCGGCGACGTCGCGCGCCGCGGCGAGCTCGGTGAGCATGGCCCAGGTCGGCGGCATCAGCGCCCGGTCCTGCTCGTCCCACTCCCGCAGCGCGCGGGCCGGTGCGCACCACCCGGCGCCGACCGCCTCGCTCGTCGCACCGTCGGGCTCCTGGCCCTCCGGGACGGCGGCGACGAAGAACGCGGTGTCGTAGCGCCTGGGCATGACCTCCGGGGTGAGCCAGCGCGCCCAGGGCCGCAGCCGGTCGGCGGCGAGGCGCCCGACGACGTCGCGCAGACCGATCTCGCGGGCCGCGACACGCTCGCGGGAGCCGTCCACGGGCGGGGCGACCCCGGCGAGCAGGACACCGGTCTCCTCGTAGGTCTCCCGCACCGCGCACGCGAGCAGCGCCGCCGCGTCCTGCGGCGTGGTCCCCCAGCTCGCCGCGGCCTCCGCCGCCGCGCCCGCGTCGACCAGCCCCTCGGCGAGGGCGGTGCGGTCGGCCTCGTCGACCCCGCCGCCGGGGAACACCGACATCCCGGCGGCGAACGCCATCCCGTCCGCGCGCTGGAGCAGGAAGACCTCGAGGCCCTCGGCGCCGTCGCGGGCCAGGATCACCGACGTCGCGGCCCGCAGCTCGCCCGGCGGCCGCCCCTCGAGCCTGTCGAAGGCCGGCCGGTCCATCCCGAACCGCGGGGGCAGGTCGACGAGATCGGTGGTCACCCGCCGCACCCTAGAGGCCGTTCGCACCCTGGAGGCCGTTCCTGTCGCCGGGACGACCTCAGGCGCCGTGCGGCGGGCCGTCCTCGTCGTCGTGATCCCGTCGATGCGGGAGACCGTGACCGTTGACGGGACCGTGCCCGTTGGTGCCGGCGCCGTTGGTGCCGGCGACACCGGGGGGCGGGCCCGGCCACGGACCGGGGCGACCCGGTCCGTGCTGCGGACCACCGGGACGGGGTCGGGGTGCCGTGGCGTCCTCGGAGCCCGGCGGAGGCCCCGACGGGGCCTCGGGCGGGCGCCCGAGCAGCGGGTCCGGGGAGTCGGGCGCCAGACGCTCGCGGGAGGCCAGCTCCTCGTGCAGGCGCGCCAGGAGCTCGCGCTCGCGCTCGGAGAGCTGCACGTCGAACGAGTCGGGCCCGGACGAGGCGGGCGGCCTCGGCGCGGACGGCGCGGACGGCTCCGACGGCCCGGACGGCCCAGCACGCGGCGGGTGCGGGGCCTCCGGGCGCTCGACGGGGCCGGTGGCGGGGTCGCCGGAGCGGTCGTGGGCGTCGGCCTCCGGGCCGTGCCGGTGGCCGTTCGTGGGGGCGGGAGCGGCCCGGGTCGGCGGGTCGGGCTGCGGTTCCGACGCCCGATCGACCGGCATCTCGAACTCGCCGGTCTCGGCGCGGCTGTGCCTCGCGCGCCGGACCCGCCCGTCGACGGCACCCGTCTCCGGTGGACTCTGCGGGCCGGGCTCGGGCCGCGGTCCGACGGCGGGCATGTCGCCGGTGGCCGCGTCGGGGTCGACCGGGGCCTCGCCGCCGCGCGCCGCGGAGAACTCCCGGGCCGTGGTGACCGGCTCGTCCTCGCCGGGACCGAAGGTGGGGCCGACCGCGCCCTCGCTCCACGCCGAGATCGGGTGCTGGTCGGAGAGGATCTCGTCGGGCGGCGGCACACGCCACAGCGCCGCGATGCGCTCGGCGGTGACGTCGGGATCGAGATCGACCGGCGCGGGCTCCTCCGGGGCGACGGACTCCGCCGACCGCGGCTCCGGCTCCGGTGTCGGCTCGGGCTCCGGCGGGGCGGCCGGGGCGGCCGGGGCGGCCGGGGCGGCCGGGGCGGAGGACACGGATGGCACGGGCGTCGCCGACGGGGCGTCGTGGCGCCCCGTGCCCGCGGCCGGGGGCGTCGCGGGCGGCCGGGCTGTCGGCGGCGTCACCGAGGACGGGCGGTCCGTCTCGCCGGTCTCGCGCCGCGGGAGACGCCCCTCCGGCGGCGCGAACAGCGCCGTGCGCTCCAGCGGGTCCCGACCGGCCGACGCGACCGTGCGGTACTCCTCGTCGGCGCCCCCGACCCGGGTGGCGTCCTCGTCGGGCGCCTCCGGCTCACCGGGGGCCGGGGAGGACGCGGCGTGTGCCGGGACACCGAACGGCGGCACGTCCTCGGCGCCGCGGCGCCACGACGGCGCCGGGTCCGGGCGACGGGGGCGCAGCGGGCTCGCCGGGCCGCTCGTCGAGAGCGCCGACGAGGCCGCCGGCGCCGTCCGTGTGGGCGTCGAGGCCTGTGTTCCCGGGCTCGAGGCGGGCGCCGAGTCGAGCGGACGGGCGGCGCGGACGGCGGCGCGGTGGTACGGGGGGAGCTCGGCGCCCGCCGCGAAGACCTCGACCGACACGGCCCCGTGCTCGCGGGCGGCGTGGGCGACGTGGTGGGCGACGTGCTCGCAGTCGTCGGGCGAGTGCGTCTCGACGAGGACGACCCGGTGGGGCACGGGCCCCGGAGCCGTGCCGGCGGGCGTGGTGCGCCAGCACTGGTGCACGCGCTGCACGCCGGGCAGGCGCGCGGCGGCGCGGGCGACGGCCTCGCCCGCCCCGCCCGCGACGGCGGTGCCGGACGGCGGGTCGGCGGTGAAGCGGTGCTCGTCGCGCCGGTCGGCCTCGGGGTCGCGGGGCAGGGCGTCGACCAGCTCGGGATCGACGCGGGACGCAGCGAACCAGCGGCCGAGCACCGCGTGCTCCCGTGCCGTGACGCCCGCGCCCGCCGCCAGCAGGCAGCCGCCGAGCAGCTCCGCGGCAGCGGCCTCGTCCTCCACGGCGACCAGCTCGCGCACCGAGGTCAACGCGTCGTCGTCGATCCGTCCGGCCAGCGAGAGCAGTACCTCGTGGCGTCCGCCCGGCTCGGACGGGCCGCCACCGGGCCGCGGGTCGTGACCGCCGCGCGTGGTCGGGGGTCCGGGCGGCCGCCCCGGCGGACCGGCCTGCGCGTCGCGGGCCTCGGCCTCCACGGGGCGGGAGCCGAGCCACGGTTCGAGGCCCTCGTCGTCGGTGGGCGTGACGCGGTCGTTCCCACCGCCCGGTGCGGCCGCGGCCATGCCGGCGAACACGCCGGCCGCGTCGTCGCGCGGCGCGACGGGCTCAGCGGGCTCGACGGGCTCCGGGAGTTCCTCGGCGACGTGATCGTCACCGTCGCCGACGTCCTCGACCAGCGGCACCTCGTCCTCGAGCGCCGCGCGCTCCAGAGCCGCCAGGGCCTGCTCGGCCAGCATCCGCTGCGACATCGGCTCCGCGGGAGGCACGGCAGGGGTGAGGGCGTCCGACGACTCGTGGACGGGCCCGGCCTGCTCGCTCGGCCCGGCCTGCTCGCTCGGCCCGGCCTGCTCGCTCGGCTCGGCCGGCATCGCCGAGGCGCGCCGGCGGCGGCGCTCGGCGACCCGGCGCCAGGCGGCGAGGGCGACCGGATCGCGGTCGGGGCGCTCGGCGCCACCAGTGCCACCAGTGCCATCAGTCCCACCGGTGCTGCCCGCGCCGTCGTCGCGGACCGACCACGGCGGCAGGTTGGCCAGGTCGCCACCGCCGCCGGCGAGACCGCCCAGCTCACCGAGACCGCCCAGTTCACCGAGACCGCCCAGCTCACCGAGCCCGCCGAGCTCCCCGAAGCCGAACCGCCCGATGCGCGGCGGGTCCTCGGCGCGTCGGCGCGCGAGCCCGGAGGTGTCGAGGTCCGGGCGGTCCTCGCCGGTCATGTCGCGCTCAGCCATGGCCCACCAGCTCCCCGGCCTGGGCGCCGAGCCCGGCACGGGTCGGCGACGGCACTCGGCCCTCGCTGGAGCGCCACAGCACCTCGGAGGCGTCGAGCGCGGCCCGGTGGTAGGGCGGCGCCGCGGTCGACGCGCCGAGCACCTCGACGCACGGGTCGGCCTCGCCGCGGGCCCGCAGCGCGCGCTGCACGGCGCCGGCCAGGGCTGCGCGGTCGGCCGAGCCGTCGGCGGTGACCAGCACGATCCGCACCGGCGTGTGGGACCCCGAGCGCCAGGCCCGCCGGATCGCCGTGACGCCGGCGGTCACGGGGGCCAGGGCGCGCAGCACCAGGTCGGTGTCGTCCCACCCGGGCCCGGAGGCGGGCTCGGTGAACGTCACGGCCGGCTCGGGCGCGGCGTCGACGTGCAGCACCGCGTCGACCAGCCGCGCGGGCCCGCCCCAGGCGAGCACCGCGGCGCGCAGGCGCGCCCGCTCGTCCTCGGTGACCCCGACGCGGTGCCGCAGCAGCGCCCGGGGCAGCGCGGTGCGCAGCGCGACGTGCGCACCGCAGCTCAGCCAGTCCCGCAGACGCCAGAGCAGGCGGTCCGGCAGTCGTCCGGCCATCGCCAGGAGGACGTCGTGACACGACCGCTCGGCTTCGGTCCAGGATCCGTTCCCGGTCCTCGATTCCACGCTCTGCGCTCCGATCCACCCGCGGCATCCACCGCTCGGCCGCCCGGGGTGCCGGGCGGGTCCGCTGCCAGCTCACGTGAGGTCGACGACGACCTCAACCTCGACCGGGGCACCCAGCGGCAGCGCCGCGACTCCGATCGCCGAGCGGGCGTGCTCGCCCGCCGAACCGAAGACCGCGCCCAGGAGCTCCGAGGCACCGTTGACCACACCGGGCTGACCGCCGAACCCGGGCGCGGAGGCCACGTAGCCGACGACCTTGGCCACCGACGCGACGGCCTCGAGACCGACCAGCGCGTCGATCGCGGCCAGGGCGTTCAGCGTGGCGATCCGAGCGTAGGCGGCCGCATCGTCGGGGGCGACGTCGGCCCCGACGAGCCCGGTGGCCGGGAGCTCGCCGCCGACCAGCGGCAGCTGCCCGGAGGTCCACACCTGGTTGCCCGTGCGCTTGGCCGGCACGTAGACGCCCTTCGGCGCCGCGACCGGCGGGAGCTCCAGCCCGAGGGACCGCAGCGCCTCCCGCGGACCGCCTGCACCGGTCATCCCCGCGGCTTCTTCAGGTAGGCGACGTGCTGCTCACCGGTGGGCCCGGGGAGCACGGTGACCAGCTCCCACCCGTCCTCACCCCACTGGTCGAGGATCTGCTTGGTCGCATGGGTCAGCAACGGCACCGTTGCGTACTCCCACTTCACGGCGTCCGCACTCATGTCGGCGAGGGTAGAGAAGGCCACCCGCGCCGCTGTGACCCGGACCCCGGTGCGCACCGGCCGCGAGCCCCGTCGACCGGGCCTAGGGTGGATGCGTGACCGATCAGCGCTGGCCCGCCGCCCTCGCCGAGGCCCGGCTCCACGTGGTGAGCGGCAAGGGCGGCACGGGCAAGACGACGCTGGCCGCGGCCCTGGCCCTGGCGCTGGCCGCCGGGGGCCGCCGGACCCTGCTCGTCGAGGTCGAGGGCCGGCAGGGCATCGCCCAGGTCTTCGACACCCCACCCCTGCCCTACGCCGAGCAACGGATCGCCGTCGCCCCCGACGGCGGCGAGGTCCGCGGGCTGTCGGTGGACGCCGAGGCCGCCCTGCTCGAGTACCTCGAGATGTTCTACAACCTCGGTCTCGCCGGCCGCACCCTGCGGCGGATGGGCGCGATCGAGTTCGCGACCACGCTCGCCCCCGGCCTGCGCGACGTCCTGCTGACCGGCAAGGTCAAGGAGTGCGTCGGGCGCACCGTCGGCGAGGACCGCCGCGGTGGCCGCCGGGTCCCGCTCTACGACGCGGTCGTCCTCGACGCCCCGCCGACCGGGCGGGTCGTGAAGTTCCTCGACGTCACCAAGGCGATGGGCACACTCGCCCGCACCGGCCCGATCCACTCGCAGAGCGAGGGCGTGGTCGAGCTGCTGCACTCGAGGCGCACCGCGGTGCACCTGGTGACCCAGCTGGAGGACCTCCCCGTGCAGGAGACCCTCGACACCGTCGACGAGATCCGCGAGGCCGGGCTGCCCATCGGCGCGGTGCTGGTCAACCGGGTCCGGCCGTCGCGCCTGCCGGTCACGGCGCTCACCGGGGCCGCCACCGGCGCGGACCTGGGGGCCGGGCTGCGCGAGGGGCTGGAGGCCGCGGGGCTGTTCCTCAAGGACCAGGAGGTGGACGGGCTGGTCAGCGAGACCGTCGAGCACGCCGAGCGGGTCCAGGTCGAGGCCGCCGTGCGCGCGGGGCTGGACGACGCCGGGCTGCCCCAGCTCGAGCTGCCCGAGCTCACCGAGGGCGTCGACCTGGGCGGGATCTACGAGCTCGCCGAGCTGCTCCGCGAGCAGGGGGTGCGCTGATGGCCGACACGAGACGCCCCGACACCGCGCGCTCGGGGCGGCCCCGCCACCTCGACCTCGACACGCTGCTCGCCGACCGCTCCACCCGGGTGCTCGTGTGCTGCGGCTCGGGCGGGGTCGGGAAGACGACCACCGCCGCCTCGCTCGCCCTGCGGGCCGCCGAGCAGGGCCGGCGCGTCGTGGTGCTGACCATCGACCCGGCGCGGCGGCTGGCCCAGTCGCTCGGGCTCGAGGAACTCGACAACGAGCCGCGCACCGTGCCGGGCGCGCTGCCGCCGGGAGCGTCCGAGGGCGAGCTCCAGGCGATGATGCTGGACATGCGCCGGACCTTCGACGAGATGGTCTCCGGGCACACGACGCCGGAGCGCGCACAGGCGATCTTCGACAACCCCTTCTACCAGACCATCTCCACGTCGTTCTCCGGAACGCAGGAGTACATGGCGATGGAGAAGCTCGGGCAGCTGACCGCCACCGGCGACTGGGACCTCATCGTGGTCGACACCCCGCCGTCGCGTTCGGCCCTGGATTTCCTCGACGCCCCGCAGCGGCTCTCGTCCTTCCTCGACGGGCGCATGATCCGACTGCTCTCGGCGCCGGCCCGCGCCGGCGGGAACGCGTTCCGCAAGCTCGTCGGCTCGACGTTCAACCTGTTCGCCAAGGCCGTCTCGACGATCCTCGGCGGGCAGATGCTCGCGGACGCCTCGGCGTTCGTGCAGGCCTTCGACACGCTGTTCGGCGGCTTCCAGGAGCGCGCGGACAGGACCTACCAGCTGCTGCGCGCCCCGGGGACCTCGTTCGTCGTGGTGGCCGCGCCCGAGCCCGACGCCCTGCGCGAGGCCAGCTACTTCGTGGAGCGCCTGTCGGCGGAGAAGATGCCGCTCGCGGGCCTCGTGCTCAACCGCACCCACCCGGTGCACAGCACCCTCTCGGGTGCGCGGGCGCGCGAGGGCGCGGACACGCTCGAGGCCTCGCACGGTGATCGGGTCGAGCTCCCCTCTCGGGGTGCTCGCCTGGATGCTCCGTCCCGCAACGACGCGCTGGCCGCCGCGGTGCTGCGTCTGCACGCCGACCGCGTCGAGACCGCGGAGCGCGAGCGCCGCGTGCTGGGGCGCTTCACGCGCGCGCACCCCACGGTGCCGATCATCGACGTGCCCGCGATGGCCACCGACGTGCACGACCTCGACGGTCTGCGCGAGATCGGCCGCCGGTTGGCGTCCTGAGGGACCCCTGAGGAAAGAGGAACCTCAGCCCGCCGCGGCGTCCGGCGACGCCTCCGCGGGGCCGGCCGCCGGGCGGGCGGGCCGCGCGGTGCGGCGCGCCGCCGGGGCACTCGGGTTGGCCGGAGGGCTCGCGGCCGCCGCGCGCCGCGCCGACTCGAGCAGCGCCGCCCACGAGATGACGTCCGGGCGCCGCTTGAGCAGCGCGCGCCGCTCGCGCTCGGTCATGCCGCCCCAGACCCCGAAGCGCACGCGGTTGTCCAGCGCGTGGGCGAGGCACTCGGTGCGCACCGGGCAGGCCCGGCACACCTCCCGCGCGTCGCGCTGCAGGGCGCCCTGCACGAACAGGGTGTCCGGGTCCTCGTCACGGCAGCGCGCGGAGTGCCGCCAGTCGATCGTGGTCGCTGAGCTCGGAGCCGTCGACTCGTTGGTCACGTCGTGTCCCCACCCTCTGTTCCCCGTGCGGGCCCCTCGTCCGTGGACACACCTCCCCGCAGGTGGGTCCCCGTGCGCGCTCCGGATCGGTCCCCGGGCGCGGCCGGCCCGTCATTGGGGTCTGACGCACTCTAGGAGCGCACGGTTCCCCCCACAATCGAATCGGAAGGATCCGTGACGAACCGTGTGCGCCGGGTCGCACCCCGCGAACGGCGCGGCCGCGGCGTGCCGCGTCCGCGCCGACGGGAGACACACCCCCGACCGCGTACCCTCGTCGCCGTGGCGAGGGGCGGACGCAGCATCGGTGCGAAGGTCGGGCCGATCACGAAGCTCCTGGCGGTCTGCCTGGTCGCCGGCGTGATCGTGGCCG
Source organism: Actinomycetospora sp. 2LY8.5 (assembly GCF_057180585.1). NCBI lineage: Bacteria > Bacillati > Actinomycetota > Actinomycetes > Pseudonocardiales > Pseudonocardiaceae > Actinomycetospora > Actinomycetospora sp. 2LY8.5. The sequence goes on along the minus strand of NZ_JBXUHE010000005.1, from coordinate 248,156 downwards.
GGATGACCTTCCCGTTCGTCGGCGGCGTCGGCCTGCTGTCGAACGACGCGAGCGACACCGTCAACGCGACGTCCTCGGACCTCGCGGCGGGCCAGCTGCCCGGTGTCACCACCGTCACCGACAACCAGGGCGCCCCGGTCGCCTACCTCTACGAGCAGAACCGCACGCCGGTCTCGCTGCAGCAGATGTCGCCCGCGATGCGCGGGGCGATCGTCGCCATCGAGGACCGCCGGTTCTACGACCACGACGGCGTCGACTGGACCGGCACGCTGCGCGCGCTGGTGACCAACCAGACCGCCGGCTCCACCCAGCAGGGCGCCTCGACGCTGACGCAGCAGTACATCAAGAACTACCAGCTCTACGTCACCGCGCAGACCGAGTCCGAGCGGCTGCAGGCCACCGAGCCGACCTACGCCCGCAAGCTGCGCGAGGTCCGCGTCGCCCTGCAGCTCGAGCGCGAGCTCGCCTCCGGGCGCACCAAGCGCGAGGCCAAGGACGAGGTCCTCGAGCGCTACCTGAACATCGTCTTCCTGGGCAACAACTCCTACGGCGTCGCCGCGGCGGCGCGGACGTACTTCAACACCACGCCCGACCGCCTGACGATCCCGCAGTCGGCGATGCTCGCCGGGATGGTGCAGTCGACGACCCAGTTCGACCCGACGCGCCACCCGCAGGCCGCGACCGGGCGGCGCAACGAGGTCATCAACCAGATGCTGGGCCAGGGCATGATCACCCAGCAACAGGCGCAGGAGGCCGTCGCGGCGCCCCTGGGGATCGTGGAGCCGCTGGCGACGCCGCCCAACGGGTGCATCGGTGCCGGCAACGCCGCGTTCTTCTGCAAGTACGTCGTGGACTACCTGGGCGAGTCGGGCATCTCGTCCGAACAGGTCAACCGGGGCGGCTACACCATCCGCACCTCGCTCGACCGCAACGCCATGAACGCCATGCAGCAGGCGCTCAACGACGAGGTCCCCGCGCGCCAGCGCAACGTCGCCGACGTCATGGCGACGGTGCAGCCCGGGCGGGAGAAGCACCGCGTCGTCGCGATGGGGGCGAACCGCGTGTTCGGCGTCGACGGCGAGGCCCTCGAGACCAGTTACGGGCTGCCCTGGGAGCCCGTGAACCTCGGTGCCGGCTCGACCTACAAGATCTTCACTGCGGCCGCCGCGCTCGAGGAAGGGCTCGGCATCAACTACCAGATGCCGATCCCGCCGGACGGCTACGCGTCGCCGATCTACCGCGACGGCTCCGGTCGCCCGTTCCCGGTGCGCAACGCCGAGGAAGGGCTCGCCCCGTTCCTGAGCATGACCGACGCCCTGGCGCAGTCGCCGAACACCGGGTTCGTCAAGCTCATGGAGACCACCGGCGTCCCGCCGGTGGTGGACATGGCCGTCAAGCTCGGCCTGCGCTCGCTCGCCGACCCGGGCCCGAGCGGGACGTCGATCGCCGACACCGCGCGCGCGCAGAACCAGGGCTCCTTCACCCTCGGCGTCACCCCGACCAGCCCGCTCGAGCTCGCCAACGTCGGCGCCACGCTGGGCTCCAGCGGCATGTGGTGCCCGCCGAGCCCCATCGAGTCGGTCACGGACTCGAGCGGGGCGCCGGTGCCGGTGGCCGAGCAGCCGTGCGAGCAGGTGGTCGACCCCGCCCTGGCCGACACCCTCATGACCGGGCTGAGCAAGGACGACCAGCCCGGCGGCACCGCCGCCTCCGCGGCCTCGGCCAACGGCTGGAACCGGCCGCTGTCGGGCAAGACGGGGACCACGCAGAACAACCGCTCCGCGGCGTTCCTCGGCTTCAACACGCAGTACTCCGGCGCGGTCATCACGTTCGACGACTCCTCGTCCCCGCGGACGCTCTGCGACGGCGGCGGCGACAGCCCGCCGTTCCCGTGCAGCGACGGCAACCTCTTCGGCGGCACCACACCGGCCCGGACCTGGTTCAAGGCGATGAACCCGGTCTTCGCGCCGCTCCCGTCGGCGCCGCTGCCGCCGACGAGCCCGCGCTACCTGCAGGGCGGCTCGAACGAGCAGATCCCCGAGGTCGTCGGCGACCAGGTCGACGAGGCGACCGAGGAGCTGCAGGACGCCGGCTTCCAGGTGCAGCAGCAGCAGGTCGGCAACCGCGCGCCGGCGGGCACCGTCGTCGGCCAGAACCCGCGGGGCTCGGTGCTGCCCGACCAGGTCGTGACCCTGCAGGTGTCGAACGGGACGGTCCCGGCGGCCCCCTCGCCGCCGACCGGGCCGCCGCTGGCCGGCGCGGCGAACGGAGGAGGCGGATGAGCGGGCTCCTGCGCCGCACGCTGCGGGTGGGAGCCGGCGTGACCGCCGCGGGCGCGCTGGGGCTCGGCTACGCCGTCGGCATCGAGCGGCAGTGGTTCGCGGTGCGCCGGGCCCGGCTCGAGGTGCTCGATCCCGCGACGGCCGCCGGCCGCAGTCTGCGGGTGCTGCACCTGTCCGACCTGCACCTGCGTCCCGGGCAGCGCTTCGAGCGGCGGTTCGTCGAGAGCCTGGCCGCTCTGGAGCCGGACCTCGTCGTCAACACCGGCGACAACCTGTCCCACCCCCGGGCCGTCCCCGAGGTGCTCCGGGCGCTCGGCACGCTGCTCGACGCGCCGGGCCTGGTCGTCTGGGGCAGCAACGACTACCACGGCCCGAAGCCCAAGAACCCGAGCCACTACCTGTTCCGCCCGCAGCACCGGGTCCTCGGCCCCGAGCTGCCGTGGCGCGACCTGCGGGCGGCCTTCCTCGAGCACGGCTGGCTCGACGCGACCCACACCCGGCACACCCTGACCGTGAACGGCGTGCGGATCGTCGCCGGCGGCGTCGACGACCCCCACATCGGCCGCGACGACTACGACCGCATCGCCGGCCCCGCCGAGGAGCCCCACGACCTGCGTCTGGGGCTGACCCACTCGCCCGAGCCACGGGTGCTCGACGCCTTCGCCGCCGACGGCTACGACCTCGTGCTCGCCGGCCACACCCACGGCGGCCAGCTGCGGCTGCCCGTCTACGGCGCGATCGTCACCAACTGCGGCCTCGACCGCTCCCGGGCACGCGGCGCCTCCCGCTGGGGGGAGCGCATGCGACTGCACGTCTCGGCCGGTCTGGGCACCTCGCCGTACGCGCCCGCCCGCTTCTCGTGCCGTCCCGAGGCGACGCTGCTCGAGCTCGTACCGCGCGGCCAGGGCGAGGGATCCGCGCGCGGGGGCGTGGGCGTGCGCGAGGGGCATCCCCCGTCGGCCCGCTCGGGGGCCGACGGGTAGAGTCTGCGCTGCGCGATCGCCTCCGGGGTGTGGCGCAGCTTGGTAGCGCGCCTCGTTCGGGACGAGGAGGCCGTGGGTTCGAATCCCGCCACCCCGACACCGCCGTCAAGGCCCTCATCCACCGCGTGGATGAGGGCCTTCGTCGTTCCGGAGCAGTGACGTTCGTTCCCTCGTCGGCATCACCCCCGTGGCGGTCTCCGTCCGGTAACGACAGCATGTCGACCGACGATGGTCCTTCTGCATCACTCTGTCGGAGGGCTGTCACACGATCGGGGAGTTCATGCGACACGGACGGGACTCGCTGCCGCCCGCGGGCCGCCATGCCGCGCCGGCCTCACCGGCCGAGCCCGCCTCACCGGCCGTGCCCGCCGTGCCCGCCGACGGACGGCACGCGCGGCACGCCGATGCCGGCACCGCGCTCGGCCCGGATCTCCCGTCCGCGTCCGACCGGTCGTCCCGCCGCCTGCGCGCCGTGCCGGACCTCCCGGAGGCGCCCCACGCCGAGCGCGCGGCCCGGGGCCGCGACGACGAGCCCCGCCGCGCGCCGCGCCTGGCCGACATCCTCGCCACGACGCCCGCGGAGTCGCCCGCGCCGACCGTGATGCCGACCGTGATGCCGACCGTGATGCCGACCGTGGGCCCGCGCCCCCTCGAGACCACGGTCTCGCCCGACCGCACGAGCGCCGTGCCCGCGCCCCGCCGCGCACCGGAGCGCCGGTCGATGCCGGGCCCGGCGACCCCCGCGCGTCCCGGCGGCCACCCCGCGCTGCCGAGCGTGTCTCCCCTCCCCCGCCCGGTGCATCCCGCACCGACCGGCGTCGTGCCCCCGCAGGCCCCGGGCACGCCGCGGCCGACCCCGACCGCCCCGCCCACGCCCGGCCACACCCCGGCGACCGGTGTCCCACCGACGACCACGACACGGGCCACGACACGGGCCACGACACGGGCCACGACACGGGCCGGCACCGACGCCCCGGCGACAGCGGTCGTCGGCACCGAGCAGCCGGCCGGTCCCGCCCCGCGCCCCGCCGCGCGCCGGTCCGACCCGTCCGAGATCGCCGCGCGGTCGACGACGACGCTGATCAGCTCCCAGCCGGGCGGCGGCCGGCGCCGGGCCGACCGGGCGCTCCTCGCCCCGCCTGCGCCGAGCGTCGCCGACCAGGGGCCCGCGACGCCGGTGTTCGCCGACGGCACCGGGCGCCGGGCCAAGCACTGGCGCCTCGCCGCGATCGCCGCGACGGCCGTGTGCGCGTCCTACGTCGGCGTGGTGGCCGTCGGCGCGGTGGCGGGCCCGGTCGGGCCGACCGCCTCGCCGACGCCGCTCCCGACGCCGACCCTGGCCCCGCCCGCCCCGACGGAGGCGCCGCCGACCGTCGACGCCCGCAACGTCGCCGAGGTCGAGCCGACCACCACGAAGCGCTCGGCGCGCGCGACCACCACGCGCAGCACGCCCCGGTCGACCACCGCGCCGGAGTCCCGCACCACGCCGCGCCCGGTGGTCGTGGCCCCGGAGGTCCCGGCCGCCCGGCCTCAGGTCCAGCCCCGTGTGGCACCCGCGCCGGCCGCGGTGCCGGACGAGCCCGAGAACGACGACGCCGTGGTCGACGACGTCGCGGGCGCCTGAACCGCACCCGGCGCCCGGTGGCACGACCGTCCCTGCGCGCCAGCCTGCTCGCCGCCCTGGTCGCGGTGCTCGTCACCGCGCCGGTGATCACCGGGGAGACGCCGACACCCGAGCCCGCGCTCGCGGAGGCCACGGCGGGGAGCACGGCGGGGAGCACGGCGGGGAGCACGGCGGGGAGCACGGCGGGGAGCACGGCGGACGCCCCCCGCCGCCCCGGCGTCGCCGCGCCCGACGGACCGCTGCCCGACGTCGCGTTCGCCCCCTACGTCGACCTGACCACCCCTCCGCTGCCCACGATGACCGACATGGCCGACGCGACCGGCCACGCCGACGTCGTCCTCGCTTTCGTCCTCGCGGGCACCGACGGGTCGTGCACGCCGACCTGGGGCGGCACCACGGCGCTGCGCGACCCCGCCGTCATGGGGCGCATCGCCGGCGTGAAGCAGCGCGGCGGCCGGATGACCGTCTCGTCGGGCGGGGCGCTCGGCGACTACCTCGAGAAGGCCTGCCCGGACGCCCCGTCGCTGGCGCGCGCCTACGCCGCCGCCCTGGACGCCGTCGGCACCGACCACCTCGACGTCGACGTCGAGACCGACCGCGGCCGCACCGTGTCCTCGCAGCGGATCGCCGAGGCGCTCGCCCTGCTCCAGCAGCAACGCGGCACCCGGGTCACCCTCACCGTGCAGGTCGACGGCGTGTCCGAGGGGCTCAGCGAGGACGCCCGCGACCTCGTGCAGGCCGCCACGAGGGCCGGGGTGGCGGCGCGGGTGAACCTCATGGTCATGAACTTCGAGTACGAGGGCTCGTGGGCCGACGCGATGATCGGTGCCGCGCGCAGCGCCGTCGGCCAGCTCGAGGCGATGTGGCCCGGCAGCGAGCCCGCCGATGTGCGCCGGCGCACCGGGGTGACGTTCATGCTCGGGCGCAACGACATGGACATGACCACCTCGCCCGACGACGCCCGCGCCGTCGTCGAGGACGCCCGCGGCAACGGCTACGGCGGCGTCGGGTTCTGGGCGCTCGCCCGCGACAACGGCTCCTGCCCCGGCACCGAGGACGAGGCCGACGACTGCAGCGGCATCGCGCAGGCGCCCTGGGCGTTCACGCGGATCACCCAGGCCTTCACCGCGCCGGCCTGACGATCACCGGCCCGGACCTCATGGTCGCGTGGTGAGCACCATCCGGAACCGCGCGTCGTTCGCCATCATCCGGTCGTAGGCCTCGGCGGCCCGCTCGAGCGGCATCGTCTCGATCATCGGACGGACGTCGGTCAGCCGTGCGAAGCGCAGGGTGTCCTCGGAGTCGATCGAGGTGCCCGACGCGTGGCCGGCGATGCTCGCGACCGGGGCGATGAGGCTCATCGCGTCGACCTGCAGCGGACTCTCGGCCGCGCCGACGACGAGCAGCTGACCGCGGCGGTCCAGGCCCGGGATCAGCCCGGAGATGGCCTCGCCGCTGGTGGCCGTGGCGAGCACGATCGCGGCGCCGCCCTTCTCGGCGAGCGCCTGGCCGGGGTCGGCGGCCTCGCTGTCGATGTAGTCGTGGGCGCCGAGCTTGCGGGCGAGGTCCTCCTTGTCGCGGCCACGGGAGACCGCGACGACCTCGAAGCCCATGCGCGCGGCGAACTGGATGCCGAGGTGGCCGAGCCCGCCGACGCCCTGCACCGCGACCCGGTCCCCCGGACGCGCCGGGCTCGAGCGCAGCGCGTGGTAGGTCGTCACGCCGGCACACATGAGCGGCGCGGCCTCCTCGGCCGAGAGCTCGTCGGGCACCCGCGCGAGCGCGTCGGCGGGCACCACGACGGCATCCGCATAGCCGCCGTCGAACGTGACGCCGGGGATGCGCCCGTTCGCGCAGGTGATGAAGTCGCCGCGCCGGCAGGCGTCGCAGTGGTGGCAGGCACCGCCGAACCAGCCGACGCCGACGCGGTCGCCCGCGGTCCAGTCACCGAGCACGTCGGGGCCGACTTCGTCGACACGCCCGACGACCTCGTGGCCGGGCACGATCGGGAACGGCGTCGCCGGCATGACGCCCTCCTTGGCGAACATGTCGCTGTGGCAGACCCCGCAGGCCTCGACGCGGACGCGGACCTCGCCGCGACCGGGGGTCGGGACCTCCCGCTCCACGAGCTCGAGGTCTCCCCCGGCGTGCGGGACCTGGACGGCGCGCATGGTGGGCACGAAGTACTCCTCAGGCTGTCGACGATCGACTACTGCCGTGTGCGTACCCGTGCATACCCGAGCGCACGCGGTGGACGATCGACGCTCACAGGAGGTCCGCGCACGACTCCACCGGGTAGGGTCCGGACGGACCAGGAGCTGCGGCGGCGGGCAGCTCGTCGTCGGGGCACGCGACGTCGCGAGGGTGGAGGTGCGGCGTTGAGCACGCTGGACGACACGGCGACGCTCCCGGACTCGGGCGACCGGCCGCTGGTCGTCCTCGTCGACGCCCCCTCCAACGTCGAGCGCCGCCTGGTCGACCGCTGGCTCGCGGGGGTCCGGCCCCGGACGGCGAACGGGCGTGGCCTCGAGGTGCTCCCGGCCGAGGGCGAGCAGCTCGCCGCCCGGCTGACCCGCGGCGACAACGCGCTGCTCGTGCCGGTGCGCGTGGTCTGGTCCGCCGACCCGGAGCCCGACCGCACGCTGCTGCGCCTGGCCGACGTCCTCACGCGCGGTTGGGCGCTGCGGGCCAAGGCCCGTGCCGCGCGCCGGGGCCCGCAGCACCACCGCGTCGTCGTCGGCAGGCCCGCGACGGTCCGCGAGCTGATGCGCCGCCACCGCCGCGAGCGCTCGGCGATCGACACGGCCGACTTCGTGCGGTTCGTGGCGCGGCAGGCCACGCTCGCGCTCGACCGCGCCGAGCGGGCCCTGACCGGTAACCGCTTCAAGGTCCCGCGCGAGGTCGCCGGCCAGATCGTCGGGTCGGCGCACTTCAGCCGGGAGATCCGCCGGCTGGCCGAGGCGACCGGGCGACCCGAGGACGAGGTGGCCACCGAGGCCGCCGCCGACCTCGAGAGCATCGTCGCGTCGCTCGACCCCGCCGCCGTCGACCTGTTCTCCGGGGTGCTGCGCCCGATGCACGAGAAGGCCTGGACGGTGCACGCCGACACCGCCGGGCTCGAGCCGCTGCGGGAGCTGAACGCCGAGCACGCGCTGGTGTTCCTGCCGTCCCATCGCAGCTACACCGACCCGTTCGTCCTGGCCGACGTCCTGCGCAGCAACGACTTCCCGCGCAACCACGTCCTGGGCGGCGACAACCTGCGCATCCTGGGGCTCGAGCAGCTCGCGCGGCGTAGCGGGATCATCTTCATCCGCCGCAGCTTCGGCGGTGACCCGGTCTACAAGACCGTGGTCCGCGAGTACTTCTCGTGGCTGTGCGCCAAGCGCTTCAACCTCGAGTGGTACATGGAGGGCGGGCGCACCCGCACCGGCAAGCTGCGCCCACCGAAGTACGGGCTGCTCTCGGACGTGGCGAGCGCCGTGGAACGGCGGCGCACCGGGGACGTCTACCTCGTCCCGGTGTCGATCATCCACGACCAGCTCCAGGAAGTGCACCAGATGGCCGCCGAGCAGACCGGCGCCCCGAAGACCCCGGAGGGCCTGCGCTGGCTCGCCGGCTACGCGCGCGCGCAGCGCCGGCCCGTCGGCGGCGTGCACGTGAGCTTCGGCGAGCCGCTGTCGCTGCGGGCCGCACTGTCCGGGGCAGGAGACCCCGCGCTCGACGCCCGCGCGGAATCGGACCCCGACGCGGCCGTCGAGGACGACCCCGTGCGCAGGCTCGCGCTGCAGAAGACCGCGTTCGAGGTCTTCGTGCGGATCAACCGCGTGACCCCGGTGACGCCGATCGCGCTCGCCGCGCTGGCCCTGCTCGGGGTGCGTGACCGCGCGCTGACCCTGTCGCAGGTCCGCCGGGTGGTCGAGCCCGTCCTCGACTACGTCGACGCCCGCGGGCTGCCGCACACCGGCATCGCGTCGCTGCGCACCAACGGCGGCGTCGCCGAGGCCCTGCTGTCGCTACGCCGCGAGAAGGTGGTCAGCGCCTACACCGAGGGCTCCGAGCCGGTGTTCTCGGTCGAGAGCGGCCACCACATCGTCGCGGCGTTCTACCGGAACTCCGCGATCCACCACTTCGTCAACCGGGCGATCGTCGAGCTCGCGATCCTCGACGTCGGCGACCTGACCGGCCGCGAGGCGCTGGCGAAGGGCTTCCAGGCCGCGCTCGAGCTGCGCGACCTGCTGAAGTACGAGTTCTTCTTCCCCGGCAAGGAGACCTTCCGCGCCGAGCTGATCAACGAGCTCGCCCTCATCGACCCGGACTGGCGCTCCGACGACAACGACATCGCGCGCACCCGCAAGCTGCTGCGCCAGAGCCGTTTCCTCTGCGCGCACCGCGTGCTGCGCTCGTTCGTCGACGCCCAGTGGGTGGTGGCCGAGCGCCTCGCGGAGCACGACCCCGACACCCCCGTCGACCAGGACCGACTGCTCGAGCGTTGCGCCGCCGTCGGGCAGCAGCTGCTGTTGCAGGGCAAGCTGCACGGGCCGGAGTCGCTGTCGCGGGAGCTGTTCACCTCGGCGCTGCGACTGGCCTCGAACCGGGGCCTGCTCACCCCGGACAGCGCCCCCGCCGACGGGGGCCCCGACCTCGCGGCCCGGCGCCGCACGTTCGCCGCCGAGATCCGCGGGGTCGTGGAACGTGTCGTGGCCATCGACGAGACCGACGCGACGAACCGACAGGAGTCCGCGGGTGTCCGACCCTGAAGGACGCGAAGCGCAGCGGAGCCGGACCATGGACGAGGCCACCGTGCAGGGCCTGATGGACGCGGTGGAGGCCGCGCCCGACGGGCCCGAGGTGGGCGCGTTCTTCGACTTCGACGGCACGGTGATCGCCGGTTACTCGGTCACCGCGTTCCTGCGTCACCACGTCAAGCATCTCGACCTGCACCCCCGCACGACGATCGAGACGTTGGCCGGCGGCTGGCAGGGCCTCCACGGGGAGGAGGACTTCCGCAAGTTCCTCGGCATCACGCTGCGCACGTGGGCGGGCCGCACGCCCGAGGAGCTCGAGAAGATCGGCAACCAGCTCTTCCGCGACGAGATCGGCCCGAGCGTCTACCCGGAGTCGTGGCGACTGATCCGCGCCCACCTGGAGAAGGGCCACACCGTCGTGCTGGCGAGCTCGGCGACCCGGTTCCAGGTCGAGCCCGCGGCCAAGGCCCTCGGCGTCGACCACACGATCTACACGGCGGTCGAGGTGGGCGAGGACGGCACGCTCACCGGCCGCCCCGACGGCCGCTCCCCCTACGGCGAGGGCAAGGCCGCGGCGGTCAAGGAGTTCGCCGCTGCGCACGGCGTCGACCTCGACGCGAGCTTCGCCTACTCCAACGGCGGCGAGGACGTGCCGTTCCTGGCCACGGTGGCGCACCCCGCGGCGGTCAACCCGTCGGCGGGCCTGCGCCGCGCCGCCGCCGAGCGGGGCTGGCCTGCCCTCGACTTCACGGGCCGCCCGTGGACGACGCCGGTGGAGATCGCGCGCACCGCCGCCACGTTCGCCGGGATGATGGGCGGCTTCGCGACCGGTCTGGGGCTGGGGCTGCTCGGCGGCTCCCGGCGCGCCGGGCTCAACCTCGGCATCGGTCTGGGTGGCGATCTCTCGCTGATGGCGAGCGGGGTCTCGCTCGACGTCCACGGCGCCCGCCACATCTGGGACGCGCAGCCCGCGGTGTTCCTGTTCAACCATCAGAGCCAGCTGGACGTGCTCGTCCTGGGCGGGCTGCTGCGCGGCAACTTCGCGCCGGTGGCGAAGAAGGAGCTCGCCAACGACCCGCTCTTCGGCGGCCTCATGCGCCTGCTCGAGACGGCGTTCATCGACCGCGCCGACAACGCCGCGGCCCGCAAGGCGCTGGAGCCTGCCGTCGAGCGCCTGCGCGCCGGGACGTCGATCGTCATCGCGCCGGAGGGCACCCGCTCGCCCACGCCGACACCGGGGACGTTCAAGAAGGGCGCGTTCCACCTGGCCATGCAGGCCGGCGTGCCGATCGTCCCGCTCGTGTTCCGCAACACCGGCGAGCTGATGAGCCGCAACGCGATGATCATCCACCCGGGCGTCGTGCAGGTCGCCGTGCTGCCACCCATCGACCTGTCCGACTGGACCCGCGAGGACCTGGACGAGCGCATCGAGGGTGTACGCCAGCAGTACCTCCACACGCTGGCGCACTGGCCGGGTGGCTCCGCCGTGTGAGCGTGCCGTCAGGCACCCCGGAAGACCGGCGCCCGCTTCTCCTCGCGCGCTCGCCGGCCCTCCACGAGGTCCTCGCTCGCCCAGCAGGCGTCGAACGCCGCGGCGACCTCGTCGGGCACCGGCGCCTCCTCGAGCAGGCGGGCCACGGCGAGCTTGTTGTAGGCCAGCGTGAGCGGGGCGAGCCCCGCGATCTCGGTCGCCCAGGCCAGCGCGGTGCCGCGGTCGCCGACGCGGTCGACGAGACCGGCCGCGCGGGCGGCGTCGTGGTCGAGGCGCTCGCAGGCGAGCAGCATCCGCCGGGCCGCACCGCCGCCCGCGACGAGGGCGAGCCGGCGCACCGTCCACGGGTCGACCGCGAGGCCGAGGGCCGCGGTGGGCAGCCCGAACGCGCCGGGGGCGTCGACGACGCGCAGGTCCGCGGCCAGCGCGAGCTGGGTGCCCGCGCCGATCGCCGGGCCGTGCACCGCGGCGACCACGGGCACGGGGATCTCCACGAGCCGGTGCAGCATGCCGTAGAGCGCGGCGAGGAAGTCCGGGTCGCCGACGGTGTCGAGGTCGGCGCCCGAGCAGAAGGCGGTGCCCTCGCCGGTCAGCACGAGCGCCCGGGCGCCGTCGGCGACGGCGGCGTCGACGGCGGCGTGCAGGTCGCGGCAATGCGCGGTGTCGAGCGCGTTGCGGCGTTCGGTGCGGTCGATGCGGATCTCGTGGACCGCGGCGTCGTGGCGCTGGGTACCGATCACGGGGCCATCATCCCCGCCGCGCGACCACACCCCACAGCCCGCTCCCTGTGATCTCCGGGCCGGGCACCGGCGGCTCGGGGCGCCAGTCGGGCGCGGACACCCAGCCGGGTCCGACGACGGCGAGTCCGTCGAGCCACGGGGCCATGCCCTCGGGGTTGCGCAGACGCGGCGCGTAGCTCCAGCCGCCGTGGGTCATCGTCGCCCAGGTGTCGATGTCGTCGCGCGCCGCCGAGGTCAGGTGCGAGACGGCCAGCCCGCTCCCGGGCGCCAGCGCCGCGGTGTAGACGCGCACGGCCTGCGCGGCGGCCGCGTCGTCGTGCAGGTAGTGCAGGACGCCCACGGCGAGCAGCCCGACCGGGCGGGTGAGGTCGAGAACCTCGCGGACCTCGGGCGAGGCGAGCACCGCGGCCGCGTCCCCGGCGTCGGCGTGCAGGACCGACACGCCCTCCTCGCTCTCGAGCAGGCGCCGGGCGTGCGCGACGGTCCGGCCGTCCCGGTCGACGTAGGCCACGCGCGCCCCGGGGTGGGTCCGGCGGGCGCGGGTGTGGATGTGGTCGACGGTCGGCAGGCCGGACCCGAGCTCCAGGAACTGGTCGAGTCCCTCGGCGCACCAGTGGTCCACGACCGCCGCGGAGAACCGGCGATGGGCCCGGCACAGCCCGCGCATCCCCGGCATCATCGCTTCGACCTCGGCGGAGAACTCCCGGTCCACCTCGAGGCTCTCGGTGCCGCCGAGGGCGAAGTCGAACACGCGCGCCATGTTCGGCGGCGTCTCCTCGTCCTCCTCGCCGATCTCGCCGGCGGGATGCAGTCCGGTCACGGTCCCTCCCCCCGGGCCCATCCTCGCCCACGACCCCTCCACGCCGCCGCCCCGGCACTCCGGGAGGCAGGATCCGGGTATGACCCCGACGTCGCCCCGCCGCTCGGACCCGGCCCCCGAGATTCCCGACGCCCTCTTCGCCGACCCCGCCGCCGAGGCGAGGTGGCGGGGCCGCTTCACGGCCGCGCGCATCTCGGTGCCGGACTGGGCCCGCGACGCCCCGGAGCGCAGCGTCTACTCGTCGAACGCCACCGGCACCTGGGAGATCTACGCCTGGGACCGCGCGACCGACACCCACCGGCGCGTCACCGACCGCCCGCACGGCACCCGCGGCGGCGCCGCGAGCACCGACGGCAGCACGATCTGGTGGTTCGACGACACCGACGGCGACGAGTTCGGGGTGTGGGTGTCCGAGCCCTTCGAAGGCGGGACGGCATCTCCCGCCGTCGCCGGCGCGACACCGGGCTACCCCGCGGGGCTCGAGCTCGGTCGGCGCACGGTCGCCGTCGGGTGGTCGACCGACGACGGCTCGACGCTGGCGGTGAGCGAGGGCGACGGCTCCGGGTTCGGGGACGCGCGTGTCGTCTACACCCACACCGAGGACGCCGGGATCGGCGCGCTCTCCCGCGACGAGACGCTGCTGGCGATCTCGCACGCCGAGCACGGCGACTCCCGCCACCCGGCGATCCGCGTGCTGCGCCTCGCCGACGGCGCGACCGTCGGCGAGCGCCACGACGGCGAGGGCCAGGGCCTCGACCCCATCGAGTTCGCTCCGGTCGAGGGCGACCAGCGCCTGCTCGTCGGCCACGAGCGCCGGGGCCGCGACGAGCTGCTGATCTGGGACCTCGCCACCGACACCGAGTCCGAGGTCGCCATCGACCTGCCCGGCGACCTCTCCGCGGGTTTCTACCCGGACGCCTCGGCGCTGCTCGTCGCGCACACCCGCGCGGGCCGTACGACGCTGCACCGCTACGACCTCGCGACCGGCGAGCTCACCGACCTGCCGACGGCGCCGGGCTCGGTCGGCGGCGCGGACGTGCGCCCCGACGGCACGGTCGAGTACGGCTGGTCGTCGGCGGCCCACCCGTCGTCGGTGCGCGCGCTGCACCCCGACGGCACCGACACCGAGCTGCTCGCCCCGCCCGGCGACCGACCCGCGCGGTCGGTGGCGCTCGACGACGCGTGGGTCGACGGCCCCGGCGGGCCGGTGCACGCGCTGTGGACGCGCCCGGAGGGCACCAGCGGTCCGGTCCCGACCGTCGTCATGATCCACGGCGGGCCGCAGGCGGCTGACGAGGACCGCTGGTCCCCGGTGCGGGCGGTGTGGGTGGACGCCGGCTTCGCGGTGGTCCACGTGAACTACCGCGGCTCGTCGGGCTACGGGTCGGCGTGGCGCGACGCCATCGAAGGGCGCCCGGGCACCACGGAGCTCGAGGATGTCGCCGCCGTGCACGACTGGGCCGTGTCGTCGGGGCTCGCCGACCCGGACGCGTGCGTGCTCGAGGGCTGGTCGTGGGGCGGCTACCTGACGCTGCTGGGACTCGGCCGCCAGCCCGAGCGCTGGGCGGTCGGCTGCGCGGGGGTCCCCGTCGCGGACTACCTCGCGGCGTACGAGGACGAGATGGAGCCGCTGCGCGCCTTCGACCGCTCGCTGTTCGGCGGCTCGCCGTCGGAGGTCCCGGAGCGCTACACCGAGGCCTCGCCGTTGACCTGGGTCGACCAGGTCCGCGCGCCGGTGCTGGTGCTGGCCGGCGAGAACGACCCCCGCTGCCCCATCCGCCAGATCGACAACTACCTCGACGCCCTCGCCGAGCGCGGCGTGCCGTACGCGATGGTGCGCTACGACGCGGGCCACGGCTCGCTCGTCGTCGCCGAGACGCTCGAGCACACGGTCGCCGAGATCGCCTTCGCCCGCGAGGCCCTGGGCCTGCCCGTCCCCGCCTGAAGGTTGTGACCGAAGGGCACCTTCGCTCGCGTAGACCGGCGAGGGGCGCCCGTCGCCGGAATGGCCGCGCCCGCCCTGGAACGAGCGAAGGGCCCCTCGGGTCGACCTAGTCGACCCGAGGGGCCCTTCGCTCAGATCGGGTGACCCGGGTGGATCAGGCCGTCTTGGCCTGCCACATCCAGTGGGCCTCCTCGAGCTTGGCCGTCTGGCCGATGAGCAGATCCTGGGTGACCGGGTCCGGCTCGTCGGTGACCGCGATGCGCTCGCGCATCCGCGCGATGAGCGTCGCGAGGTGCTCGACGACGGCCTGGTTCACGTCCTCGACCTTGCGCCACCCCTCGTCGGCGGTGGGCAGGCCGCTGCTCTTCGCGACCGTCTCGGCGCGCCCGTCGGGCGAGACGCCCAGCGCGGCGGCGCGCTCGGCGACCTCGTCGGAGGAGGCACGCGCGAGGTCGACGAGCTCGTCGAGGTGCAGGTGCGCCTCGCGGAAGTTGCTGCCGACGACGTTCCAGTGCCACTGCTTGGCGGTCAGGGACAGGTCGACGAAGTCCGTCAGCGAATCCTGCAGGACCGCGCCGACGGTCTGCTTCGCGTCGTCGGCCAGCGGGCTGGTGATGGGCGTGGTGGTGGCCATGCTGTTCTGCTCCTTCGACACCGTTGTTTGGAACGGTTCCAGTCTTAAGGATGCCCCGGAGCGGGGTGGAAAACCACCACACGGCCCGTCTCGTGGTGTGAGACGGGCCGCGTGAGGTGAGGCTGAGCTCAGTACCTAGCTCTGGCTGAGCACCTTGTCCTGCTTGCCGGTGAGCTCGCGGACGCGGTCCTCGACGCGCTGCCCGACGCCCTCGTCGATCGACTTCCAGTAGTCGAACGCGCGGGCCAGGACGTCGTCGCCGACGCCGTCGGCGAGGTGGCCGGAGACGTTCTCGACGAAGCGGTCGCGCGCGGCGTCGTCCCAGACCTCGAGCATCATCGTGCGGGCCTGGACCTCGTCGGAGTCCTCGGGGTGCGCCACGTAGGCGACGCGCTGGATCTCTCCGTCCGAGTACCACGACGGCGGCTGGATCGTCTCGGTCGTCTGCGGTCCGCCCTTGGTGTTGGGCGCGTAGACCGGGTCCGGCGCGTTCACGACGCGCATGGCGCCGGCGACCGTGTACGGGTGGGCGTCGGTGCCCCTCGGCGCGTTCACCGGGATCTGCTTGTAGTTCACCCCGAGGCGGGCACGGTGGGCGTCCGCGTAGGAGAACCCGCGGGCCAGCAGCATCTTGTCCGGCGAGAGGCCGAGCCCCGGGGGCTGGTTGTTCGGCTCGAACGCGGCCTGCTCGATCTCGGTGTGGAAGTCCTCGGGGTTCCGGTTCAGCGTCAGCTTCCCGACCTCCTGCAGGGGGTAGTCGCCGTGCGGCCACACCTTGGTCAGGTCGAACGGGTTGAACCGGTAGGTCTTGGCGTCCTCGAAGGGCATGATCTGCACCTTGAGGGTCCAGGTCGGGAACTCTCCCCGCTCGATGGCCTCGTAGAGGTCACGGCGGTGGTAGTCGGCGTCCGCGCCCGCGAGGCGGTCGCCCTCCTCCTGGGTGAGGCACCTGATGCCCTGATCCGAGATGAAGTGGTACTTGACCCAGAACTCCTCGCCGGCGGCGTTGATCCACATGTAGGTGTGGCTGCCGTAGCCGTTCATGTGACGCCAGGTCTCGGGCAGACCGCGGTCGCCCATCAGCCACGTGACCTGGTGCTTCGACTCCGGCGAGAGCGTCCAGAAGTCCCACTGCATGTCGTGGTCGCGCAGCCCGTTGCGGGCCAGGCGCTTCTGCGACCGGATGAAGTTCTGGAACTTCATGGGGTCGCGGATGAAGAAGACCGGCGTGTTGTTGCCGACCATGTCCCAGTTGCCCTCGCGCGTCCAGAGCTTGAGCGAGAAGCCGCGGGGGTCCCGCCACGTGTCGGGGCTGCCGCGCTCCCCGGCGACCGTCGAGAACCGGATGAGTCCCTCGGTGGTCTCGCCGGGCTGGAACACCGCGGCCTTGGTGTAGGCGGTGACGTCCTGCGTGACCTCGAACTTCGCGAACGCGCCCGCGCCCTTGGCGTGCGGCTGGCGCTCGGGGATCCGCTCCCGGTTGAAGTTCGCCATCTGCTCGATCAGATAGTGGTCCTGGAGCACCAGGGGCCCGTTGGTCCCGACCGTGGCGGAGAACTCGTGGCTCGGCGCCGGGATCCCGGCGTCATCGGTGGCGTAGGAGCGATTCGTCGTGGTCACGTTCGCCTCTCAGTGTGGTGGTGGGCTCTCGTGCAGGGCCGCGACGGCACCGCGGACGGCGCGCCGGGACTCCCGGGTACCCGATCCGGCCGCGACGCACGTCGGGCACGTGCCCCAGAAGACGACCTCGGCCTCGTCGACGACGAAGCCGCGGGTGTCGGAGGGAGTCAGACACGGCCGATGGTCGACGACGCAGTCGACGTCGGCCGTCGCGCCGCACGACCGGCAGACCACGTGGTGGTGGTTGTCTCCGGTCCGCGTCTCGTAGCGCGCCGCCGAGCCCGCGGGCTCGATCCGGCGCACCAGGCCGGCGTCCACGCACGCGGCGAGGACGTCGTAGACGGCCTGGGTGCTCACCGACCCGAGCCGGGCGCGCACCGTCGACGCCACGGCCTCGGCCGTGGAGTGCGGGGACTCACCCAGGACCCCGAGCACCGCCTGTCGCGGTGCGGTGACGCGCAGACCCGCGGCGCGCAGACGCGCCCGCGGGTCGGCGACGTGGTGGCGCGGGTCCGGGGCCGGGCCGGCCTCAGGGACGGCCGCGGAGTCGTCCGCAGCGTCCTGGGGACCGGTCGGTGACGTCATATCGACCCACGCTGCCACCGAGACTGGAACGGGTCAAGAAAAGCGCGGCCGGGTCACGCGCTGCGGACGAGCTCCTCGGCGATCTCATAGGTGTTCAGCGCCGCGCCCTTGCGCAGGTTGTCGCCGCACACGAAGAAGTCGAGGGTGTTGGGGAAGTCGAGCGCCTGGCGCATCCGGCCCACGTAGGTGGGGTCCTCGCCGACGACGTCGGCCGGCGTCGGGAAGCGTTTCGCCTCCGGCTCGTCGACCAGCACGATCGACGGCTGGGCGGCCAACAGCTGCTGGGCTCCGGCGACGTCCACCTCGCGGTCGAAGGTCGCGTGGACCGACAGCGAGTGGGTGGTCACGACCGGGACGCGCACGCACGTCGCCGAGACCTTGAGGTCGGGCAGCCCGAGGATCTTCCGCGACTCGTTGCGGACCTTGAGCTCCTCCGAGGTCCACCCGCCGTCACGGACCGAGCCGGCGAACGGCACGACGTTCATCGCCAGCGACGCGGGGAAGGGCGACTCGACCGGGAGGCCGGCGGCCGCGATGACCTCCGCGACGTCCCCGCGCCGGTACCCGACGCCCTTGCCGGCGACGGCGGCGAGCTCGGCCTGCAGGCGGTCGATGCCCTCCTGACCCGCGCCGGAGGCCGCCTGGTAGCTCGCGACCACCAGCTCGCGCAGCCCGAACGCCCGGTGCAGCGCGCCGAGGGCCGCCATCATCGACAGCGTCGTGCAGTTCGGGTTGGACACGATGCCCTTGGGGCGCTCGTGAGCCTGGTCGGCGTTCACCTCGGGCACCACCAGCGGCACCTCGGGGTCCATCCGGAACGCCCCGGAGTTGTCGACGGCGATCGCCCCGCGCGCCACCGCGACCGGCGCCCACTCCGCGCTGACGGCGTCGGGGACGTCGAACATCGCGATGTCGACGCCGTCGAACGCCTCCGGCGAGAGCGCGACGACCTCGATCTCCTCGCCCCGGACCCTCAGGCGCTTGCCGGCGGAGCGCGGCGAGGCGACCAGCCGCACCTCGCTCCACGGCACGCTCTCGCGCGCGTCCATGATGTCGATCATGACCGAGCCGACCGCTCCGGTCGCTCCGACGATGGCGAGCGTGGTCATCTCATCTACCCGTTCCTGCGTGCACCACGGCCTCCTCGTCGCCCCCGAGGTCGAAGGCGGAGTGAAGGGCCCGGACGGCGTCGTCGAGCTGGGTGTCGCGGATCAGCGCGGAGATGCGGATCTCCGAGGTGTTCATCATCTCGATGTTCACGCCCGCGACGGCGAGGGATTCGCAGAAGGTGGCCGTGACGCCCGGGTGGCTGCGCATGCCCGCGCCGACCAGCGTCACCTTGCCGACGTGCTCGTCGTAGAGGACGTCGGAGAAGCCGACCTCCGACTTGACCGCGGTCAGCGCGTCGACCGCCCGCGGGCCGTCCTTGACCGGCAGCGTGAACGTGACGTCGGTCCGGCCCGTCCGCAGGTGCGAGATGTTCTGCAGCACCATGTCGATGTTGACGTCGACGTCCGCGATCGCGCGGAAGATGCGCGCCGCGTACCCGGGCTGGTCGGGCACGCCGACCACGGTCACCTTCGCCTCGGACCGGTCGTGTGCGACTCCGGTGAGGACCGCCTGTTCCACGCTGAGCTCCTCGATGGACCCGACGATCGTGGTGCCGGGCTTGTCGTTGTACGACGAACGCACTCGCAGCGGCACGTTCTCGCGGCGCGCGTACTCCACGGCGCGCAGGTGCAGCACCTTGGCCCCGCACGCGGCCATCTCGAGCATCTCCTCGTAGGTGATGGTCTCGAGCAGCTTCGCGTCTCCGACGATGCGCGGGTCGGCCGAGTAGACGCCGTCGACGTCGGTGTAGATCTCGCAGACGTCGGCCTCCATCGCGGCGGCCATGGCCACCGCGGTCGTGTCCGAGCCGCCGCGGCCGAGGGTGGTGATCTCCTTCGAGTCCACGCTGACGCCCTGGAACCCCGCGACGAGCGCGATGTGGTCCTCGGCGAGGGCGGCGTGGATGCGGCCGGGCGTGACGTCGACGATCCGCGCGTCGCCGTGCTTGCCCGTGGTGATCATGCCAGCCTGCGACCCGGTGAACGAGCGCGCGCGGCCGCCCTGGGCGTTGATCGCCATGGCCAGCAGGGCGTTCGAGATTCGCTCGCCCGACGTCAGGAGCATGTCGAGCTCGCGCGGCGGCGGGCTCGGATGGACCTGCATGGCGAGGTCGGTCAGCTCGTCGGTGGTGTCCCCCATGGCGGAGGCGACGACGACGACCTCGTGGCCGTCCTTGCCGGTGCGCACGATCCGCTCGGCGACCCGGCGGATCCGCTCCGCGTCCTGGACGGACGAGCCGCCGTACTTCTGGACGACGAGTGCCACCGCGACGGACCTCCACGAGCTGGTCGGTGAATCACCGCGACCCTATCCGAGGCAGGTCCGTGCACGGGCTGGGAGCAACCCCACGTCACGCGGGGTGCGGCCGCTACGGCGCGAGCGCGTTGAGCAGCTTCGACACGACGATGCCGATCACGATCCACACGATGGCCGCGAGACCGAAGTTGAGGATGATCCGCAGCGACTCGCTCGCCGGGATGAACAGGTCGCCGATGCCGAGCGTCAGATTCGACGCGAGGTCGCGGAAGAAGATCGTGATGCTGTTCGCGGGGTTGGCGCCGGCCACCGCGAGGATCACGTGGATCACCAGGATCGCCGCGAAGATCACGGTCAGGATGCGGACGACCGAGGCGGCCACCGTCAGGACCTTCCGGGTGAGCGCGCGGAGGTCGTCCTGGGTGTGCGAACGCCGCTGTTCGGACGTCTCCGTGCCCGCATCCTGCGCCATGCGGGTCATCATGGCACGCCGAGTAACCCGTCGGTAGCCGAGGGTGCGACCTGGGTCACCCAACGGTCGAACGTCGCAGGTGAACGGCATGATCGTTGTACCGACACGCCCCCGGACGACGCCCCGGACTTCCGGGCGGCGACGACGCGGGCGTACCGTGACCGGCGATGTCTCCCGCGCTCGCAGCCTCCGGGCTGCTCCTTCGCCGCCGCGGCGGGGTCTGAACGGACCGGCCCCTCGCCGCGGGTGATGCGCGCTGCCGGTCGCCATCCCTCGCAGTGCAGCAGGCAGGAGCGCGACATCCCATGAGCATCACCCCGGGCTCGCCGGTCAACGACGAACCCATCGCCGACATCCGCTCGACCGTCGTCCATCCCGACGGCGAGATCCCGGCCGGCCAGCCGGCGTGGAACACCCAGCGGACCAGCCGCATGCCGGTCGACCGCTACAAGCCGTTCGCCGACCTCGTCGAGAAGATCTCGCTGCCGGACCGCACCTGGCCCGACCGCGTGATCACCCGGGCGCCGATGTGGGGAGCGGTCGACCTCCGCGACGGCAACCAGGCGCTGATCGACCCGATGTCCCCGGCCCGCAAGCGGCGCATGTTCGACCTGCTCGTCCGCATGGGCTACAAGGAGATCGAGGTCGGCTTCCCCGCCGCCTCGCAGACCGACTTCGACTTCGTCCGCGAGATCATCGAGCAGGACGCCGTCCCCGCCGACGTCCGCATCCAGGTCCTGACGCAGGCGCGCCCGGAGCTGATCACGCGCACGTTCGAGTCGCTCGAGGGCGCCCACTCCGCGGTGGTGCACCTCTACAACTCGACCTCGATCCTGCAGCGGCGCGTGGTCTTCCGCTCCGACCGCGACGGCATCACGCAGATCGCGGCGGACGGGGCGAGACTGGTGCGCGCCGAGGCCGAGAAGCGCCCGGGCACCGACTGGCGGTTCCAGTACTCGCCGGAGTCCTACACGGGCACCGAGCTGTCGTACGCCAAGGAGATCGTCGACGCGGTCGGCGACGTCTGGGAGCCGACGCCGGAGCGCCCGATGATCGTCAACCTGCCGGCCACGGTGGAGATGGCGACGCCGAACGTCTACGCCGACTCCATCGAGTGGATGCACCGGAACCTGGCTCGACGCGACTCGATCATCCTGTCGCTGCACCCCCACAACGACCGTGGCACCGGCGTCGCCGCCGCCGAACTGGGTGTCCAGGCCGGCGCCGACCGCGTCGAGGGGTGCCTGTTCGGCAACGGCGAGCGCACCGGCAACGTCTGCCTGGTGACCCTGGGCATGAACCTGTTCAGCCAGGGCATCGACCCGCAGATCGACTTCTCGGACATCGACGAGGTCCGCCGGACCGTCGAGTTCTGCAACCAGCTGCCCGTCGGCGAGCGCCACCCCTGGGGCGGCGACCTCGTGTTCACCGCGTTCTCCGGCTCGCACCAGGACGCGATCAACAAGGGCCTGCAGGCGATGGCCGTCGAGGCCGAGGCGGCCGGGCACGGCATCGACCAGCACCCGTGGGAGGTCCCGTACCTGCCCATCGACCCGAAGGACGTCGGCCGCACCTACGAGGCCGTCATCCGCGTGAACTCGCAGTCGGGCAAGGGCGGCGTCGCCTACCTGATGAAGACCGAGCACCAGCTCGACCTGCCGCGCCGCCTGCAGATCGAGTTCTCCCGGCGCGTCCAGGAGGTCACCGACTCCGAGGGCGGCGAGGTCTCCGCCAAGGAGATGTACGACATCTTCACCGAGGAGTACCTGCAGCGTCGGGTCCCGCTGGAGCTCGTCAGCTCGCGTGTGCAGACCCACGACGACGGCAAGGCCGAGCTGAGCGCGACGCTGAAGGTCGAGGGTGACCTGCACGAGGTCACCGGCGTCGGCAACGGCCCGATCGCCGCGTTCGTCGACGCGCTCGCCTCGGTGGGCTACGACGTGCGGGTCCTCGACTACGCGGAACACGCCATGTCCGCCGGCGACGACGCGCGCGCGGCCGCCTACGTCGAGGCCGCCGTGGGCGACGTCGAGGTCTGGGGCATCGGCATCGACGGCTCGATCCTCACGGCGTCCCTCAAGGCGGTCGTGTCGGCGGTCAACCGCGCGATGCGCTGAGCACGATCACGGTGACGATCCCGCTCCGACGTGAGTGGGATCGTCACCGGATTCGCGGTCAAGCCCGCGTCGGCGCGCTTCGAGATCCGGGTTCGTGGCGCGAATGTCTCGCTGAGCGGAGCGTTCGCTCCACGAATCCGGATCTTGCTGGTCCGGTGGCGGATCCCCTCTCGGGCGGGGGGACCCGCCACCGGGGCCACGACCTCCACGAGGTCGTGACCGGCTTCACCCGGGCAGGTCGAACTCGCCGGCCTTGACGCCGGCGACGAACGCCGCCCACTCCTCAGGGGTGAACCGAAGCGCCTCGGACGACTTCGTGTCCACGACGCGCACCTCGTTCTGGCCGACCGCTACGCCCACACAGTTGCCGTCAGAGCAGAAGCTGCTCACAGTCACGGTCGCATCACGGTGGGCTCGAGGCGCGGTCACGACGGCATCCAAGCGGATACGGTCGGCGTGCACGACCGGAGATCGCTCGTCAGGTATCGCTGATGCGCCGAAGCGCTCGTTCCATGAGGGGAACGGACTGGTCTTCCGGAAGCGATGCCTCGACGAGCGTGGCGAGCCGCCGGTCGTAGAGGGCGACCTCCTCTGGGTCGGCGAGGAACTCGCTCGCCGTGCCGGGGCGCTCGACGTAGATCAGCCCGTGCTCGATGACCGAGAACCGCAACCTCGCGAACGATTCCCGGCTGGCGGGCACCAGCCCGGCCGCGAACGGCAGCACGCGGACATCGACGTGATCAGCTTCGGCAACCTCGATGAGGTGCTCGACCTGGCGCGCGAGGACCTCGGAGTCGCCGACGACGCGATACAAGGTCGACTCATCGATGACGCACCGGAACGTCAGCCCGTGGTCGGCGGCGAGCGCATCCTGTCGCCGCATCCGGACCTCGGTCATCAGCTCGATCTGTGCCGGTGTGTGCGTCTGCCCCCACGCCGCTTCGAGGACACCCCGCGCGTAGTCCCGTGTCTGCAGGAGTCCGTGAACGATGTGCGCCTCGTACGCGTTGATCTCTTCGGCGTCCCACTCATACTCGACGTACAGCGCCGTGTCCGCGGGCAGGACGTCGCTGAACGTCTGCCACCACATCGGTGACTTCCCAGTGAGCGCCCAGGATTCGAGGCGTTCACGCAGTTCGACGTCTCGGACCCCGTAGATCTCGAGCATGTCGCGCACGTCGCGCCACCGGGGCACACCCTTGCCGTTCTCGAGACGGCTGATCTTCGATTGCGAGCACTCGAGCCTGCGGGCCACGTCCTCGAGCTTCAGACCTGCGCCTTCGCGGAGGCGTTTCAGCTCTCCTCCGAGGCGACGGCGGGTCACCACAGGGCCGGGTGACCAGGTCATCCGTCGCCTCCTGGATCGAGCGGACGTGCGCCGACTCCCCCGGCCGGTCTCGATGTGCACACGGTAGACCGTCGGCGGCATGTCGTCACGCAATCGTTGTGTGCAATTGCAGAACACACTTGTGCAGTGCAGTGACACACGGCACTCTCAGAGTACGGCCGCAACGCCGGGAGACGTGGACAGCACGACTCGACGGGAGGCAGACAACATGATCGCTACGAGGAGCGGGCGCCGCCGCGGAGTGTTCCGCGGGCACCGATGACCGCCATGACGATCATCATCACGGTGGTCGTCTTCTGGAGCCTGTTCGTGGTGGGTGTGCTCGTGGGCATCTCGGTGCACCGCGAGGCGACGCGACGTCGCAGTGCCCGCCTGCACCGCGCCGAGATGGCGCTCGACAGGGACGTGATCGTCGCCGGCCGCACACCAGCGCGCGGCCGGGACTTCCGCGTCTGACGACTACGAGAGGGCGCGGCGACCGGCGAGGGCGCGGCCGAGCGTGAGCTCGTCGGCGAACTCGAGGTCGCCGCCCATGGGCAGACCGGACGCCAGCTTGGTGACGGTCAGGCCCGGGAAGTCGCGCAGCAGTCGCACGAGGTAGGTGGCCGTGGCCTCGCCCTCGGTGTTGGGGTCCATGGCCAGGATGACCTCGGCGATCTCCGGCTCCCCACCTTGATCGCTGCCGGCGCCGCCGATGCGGGTGAGCAGCTCGCGGACCCGCAGCTGGTCCGGCCCGACGCCCGACAGAGGGTCGAGCGCCCCGCCCAGCACGTGGTAGCGACCGCGGAACTCACGGGTGCGCTCGACGGCCAAGACGTCCTTCGGCTCCTCGACGACGCACACGAGCGTCGCGTCACGCCGCGCGTCGCTGCAGATCCGGCAGCGGGGCTGCTCGGACACGTTGCCGCAGACGTCGCAGAAGACGACGCCGACCTTGACCTTCTGCAGGGCCTCCTGCAGGCGCGTGACGTCGGCCTCCTCGGTCGCCAGCAGGTGGAACGCGATCCGCTGCGCGCTCTTGGGACCGATGCCGGGCAGGCGGCCCAGCTCGTCGATGAGATCCTGGACCGGCCCCTCGAACACGGCTCTCCTTGGCTCCGCGTCCCGGCACTACTGCCCGGGCAGGCCCAGCCCGCCGCCCATGTCCCCGAGCCCGCCGGCGAGCGGGCCCATCTTCTCCGCCTGCAGGTCGGCCGCCGCCTGGGCCGCGTCGGCGAGCGCGCCGACCACGAGGTCCTGCAGGGTCTCGACGTCGTCCGGGTCGACGACCTTCGGGTCGATCTTCACGGAACGGATCTCGCCGGCCGCGGTCTGCGTGACGGTGACCAGGCCGTTGCCCGCCTGGCCGGTGACTTCGGCCTCGGCCAGCTCCGCCTGGGCGGACATCAGCTGCTC
This sequence comes from Actinomycetospora sp. 2LY8.5, assembly GCF_057180585.1. Taxonomy (NCBI): domain Bacteria; kingdom Bacillati; phylum Actinomycetota; class Actinomycetes; order Pseudonocardiales; family Pseudonocardiaceae; genus Actinomycetospora; species Actinomycetospora sp. 2LY8.5. Next base: position 222,987 of record NZ_JBXUHE010000005.1, on the reverse strand, counting down.
CTGCATCGCCTGCGCCTGCTGCAGCAGCGCGCCCATGTCCATGCCTTCAGGGTTCTGACCGGGTTGCACGTCACCAGCGTAACCGCGCCCGCCCGCTCGCCGTCGCACCCCGCGAGGAGGCAGGCTCCGCGGTGATGACCACCGCGAGCGACACCCTGCTGCACCGCCTCCTCGACGCGACCTCCTGGCGCGCCTTCGACGTCGACGCCGCGGGGCGCATCCTCGCCGGCCACGACGCGTCCGGCTCCGTCCAGCTCGTCGAGCTCCGCCCCGACGGGAGCCGGGTGCCGCTCACGGCCCTGCCCGGCGCCGTGCACGGGCGCTACCTCCCCGGTCGCCGGACCGTCGTCGTCTCCCACGACGCCGGCGGGAACGAGCGCGCCCAGCTCTCGCTGCTCGACCCTGACGCCGTGGACGAGCCCGTCGGCGAGGACGGGCTGACCCCCCTGGTCCGCGACCCCGACCACATCCACGGGCTCGTCGAGGTCCTCGAGGGCGGCCGCATCGCCTACGTCACCAACCGCCGCAACGGCGTCGACTTCGACCTCGTCGTCCGCGACGTCGACGCCGGCCCGGGAGACGACGCAGAGACCGTCCTCTACGACGGCGGCGGCATGGTCGGGAACGCCGCGATCGCCCCCGACCACACCCGGGCCCTCATGACCCGGCCCGGCCGCCCCGCGCTGAGCTCGCAGGTCCTGCTGCTGGCCGGCGACACCGTCACCGAGCTCACCGACGCCGACGAGCACGCCCGCCACCTCTGCCCCGAGTGGCTGCCCGGCGGCCCTGATGGTGCGGCAGCGGCGGTGATCACCACCGACGCCGGCCGCGACCACCTCGGCGTCGCGCGCCTCGACGTCGCCACGGGGGCGCTGACGTGGCTGGTCACCGACGACGCCCATGACGTCGCCGCGCGCCTGTCCCCCGACGGCCGCCGACTGCTCGTGGTCACCGACGACGACGGCGCCAGCCGACTCGCCGTGCACGACGCCGACGGCACCTTCGTGCGTGCGATCGCCCTGCCGCCCGAGCTGCGCAGCGGGGTCGCCGACTTCCTCACCGCCCCGCGCTGGTCCCCGGACTCCACCGGCCTCGCGGTCACCTGGACCGACCCCGCGTCGCCGGCCGACGTCCTCATCGTCGACGCCGAATGCGGACGCGCGGCCGTGGCGGCCTCGTCGCGCGAGCCCCTGGCTGCGTCCCTCCCTCCTGGCCTGGACCTCGTCGACCCGACCAGCCACGGCGTCCCCACGCCGGACGGCGAGACCGTGCCGTGCTTCGTCTACGCGCCGGCCACGCCGTCCGGGTCCAGCGTGACGATCGTGCACGGCGGTCCCGAGGGGCAGTCGGTGCGCTCGTTCTCGGCGATCGTGCAGGCGCTCGTCGGTGACGGGCACACCGTGCTCGTGCCGAACGTCCGCGGCTCGGTGGGCTACGGGAAGCGCTGGTACTCGCTCGACGACGTCGAACGCCGTCTCGACTCGGTGGCCGACCTCGCCGCCCTGCACGCCTACCTCCCCCAGCTCGGTCTCGACCCCGCGCGGGCGGCGCTGTGGGGCGGGTCGTACGGCGGCTACATGGTGCTCGCGGGCCTCGCGTTCCAGCCACAGCTCTGGGCCGCGGGCGTCGACATCGTCGGCATCTCCTCGCTCGTGACCTTCCTCGAGAACACCTCGGCCTACCGCCGCGCGCACCGCGAGCGGGAGTACGGCTCGCTCGAGCGCGACCGCGAGTTCCTCGAGCGCGCGTCGCCGCTGAACCGCATCGGCGACGTGCGCGCCCCGCTGTTCGTCATCCACGGCGCCAACGACCCGCGGGTACCGCTCTCCGAGGCCGAGCAGGTGGCCGCGGCGGTACGGAGCAACGGCGTGGAGGTCGAGATGGCGGTCTACGACGACGAGGGGCACGGGCTCGCGAAGCGGGTCAACCGGCTCGACGCCTACCCGCGCGCGGTGGCGTTCCTGGCACGGGTGCTCGCGGGCTGACCGCCACGTGATCCACCGCCGGTGCTCACCGCGCGTTCACCCTCCGCCCCGACGGCTCGGATGAGGTGACGGTGTCCGCGATGCCGAGCGATGCCGGAGCGCCCCCTCGATGCCGTCTGCCCACTCGAGATCCCGGGTCCTGGTCCTCAGCGCCGCCATCGGCCAGGGCCACGACGGCGCGGCCCGCGAGCTCGTGCGCCGGCTCGACCGCCGGGGCGTGGACGCCCACGTGCTCGACTGGACCGCCCTGCTCCCCCGCTGGGGCCGGCGGAGCCTGCGCGACCTCTACGCGCCGTCGGTGCACCACGCCCCGGCGCTGTTCGACCGGATCTTCACCGACCTCGAGTACCCGCGCCGGCCCGCGAGCGTCGTCACCGGGCACCTGATCCGGGTCACCGAGGCCCCCGTGCTCGCGGCCACCCGGGACGTCGACGCGGTCGTCGCGACCTACCCCCTCGCCGGCCGCACCCTGGGCGCGCTGCGCGCGGACGGGCGGCTCGGTGTGCCCGCGCTGACCTTCCTCACCGACCCCGCCGCGCACCGCCTCTGGTGCCATCCCGGCCTCGACGAGCACCTCACGGTCACCGACGCCACGGCCGTCGACGGCGCGCGCTACGGCGTCCCGCTGCGCAGCGTCGGGCCGCTGTGCGCGCCGCGCTTCTCGCGCCCGATGCCCGTCGCGACCCGCGGGCGGGTGCGCACGGAGCTGGGCGTGCCCGACGACGTGCCCATGGCCCTGCTCGTCTCGGGCTCGCTGGGGATGGGCGAGGTCGAGAAGGCGGTCGACGCGCTCGGGCGGCACCCGCGCGCGTGGTCGGTCGTCGCCTGCGGGCGCAACGCGAAGCTGCGCGCCCGGCTCGCCGGTCGCGCGCGGGTGGTGACGCTGGGCTGGCGCGACGACGTCCCCGAGCTCATGGCGGCCGCCGACGTGCTCGTGCACAACGCGGGCGGGCTGTCGTTCACCGAGGCGCTCGTCGCCGGGCTGCCGGCCGTGACCTACCGCCCGATCCCCGGGCACGGCCGCGCCAACGCCGCGGTCCTCGACGAGGCCGGGATCGCGCCGTGGCTGCGGGGTCCCGACGAGCTCGTCGCCGCGATCGACGGGTTCGGCGCACGACCCCCGCGCCGGCGTCCACCGCGGCCGTGGTGGACCGAGGAGCGCGACGCCTCCGCCGTCGTCGCCCGCCACGCGGGCGCGCTCGCCGAACCGGCGCTGTCCGCGGCCGGGTAGCCCGTGCTCGCCGAGGTGCTCGCCGTCGGCTCGGCCGCCGCGGCCGGCGCGGCGGTGGTCGCCCAGCAGCGGGCGACGCACGAGCTGGGCGGCACCGCGGACCGTCGGGTCCTGCGGCGGCCCTGGTGGCTCGCGGGGACCGGCGCCTCGGTCGTCGCGAGCGCGCTGCAGGCGGTGGCGCTGGCCGGGGGCGCGGTCGTCGTGGTGCAGGCGTTGCTCGCGACGGCGGTGGCCTGGACGACGGTCGGCGAGTCCCTGCTGGCGCGGCGACTGCCCGGGCGCGGCCCGCTGCTCGGTGTCGGGCTCGCGATGCTCGGCCCGGTCCTCGCGGTCGTGCTGCTCGGGCCCCTCGCCGCGGCGGAGGGCCCCGTCGACCCGACCGGTACCCCGGTCGTGCTGAGCCTGCTCGGCGTCGGGGCGGTCGTGGTCGCCGGGCTCGGGTGGGCGCGGCGACGGCCCGGTGCGCCCGGCGCGCTGGGCCTCGCGCTGGCCTGCGGGGCCGGCTACGGGCTCGCCGCCTGCCTGCTGGCCGTGCTGGCCCGCGCTCCCGGCGCCCTGCTGACCGACCCGCAGTACGCCCTGGCCGCGGTCCTGCTCCTGGTCGTCGGCCCCGCGGCGTTCGTGGCGAGCCAGCGGGCGCTCGCCCGGGCCCGGCGCGCCGGGCCGGTGGTCACGGTCATCCTGCTCGCCGACCCGCTGGTCGCCACGGTCATCGGCGCCACGTGGTTCGGGGAGCGGATCGCCCTCGACGCCCCGACGACCGCCGGGATCGTGCTGGCCGCGGGCCTCGCCGTCGTCGGCGTCCGCCTGCTCGACCCCGTGCCGGAACCGGTGCCGGCGCGCTGAGCCCTACCGCCCGTCGACCCGCCGGGCCCCGAGCTGCGAGGTCAGCAGCTCCATGGCCGCCTCCTCCGGGTCGACGCGCGGGCCCCCGGCGCCGCCGCCCGGGTCGGCGGCGGCCTCGTTGTACATGTCCTCCTCGGTGACCTCGCCGTCCTCGGGCGGCGGCTCCGGCGGCGGAGGGACGTCCGCGGGCCCGGGCGCCGGACGGCTCGGGCGCTGCGGCGGGCCTGGCTCGCGCGCCTGCTCCCGTGCCGGCGGTCTCTCCTGAGCCGGCGCCTCCTCGCGACGGGGGCGCTCGGGGCGCTTCGGTGGGTCGGGTCGCTGGCGGGCGGTCGGCTCCGGGCGACTCGGCGCGTCGCCCCCCGTGCCGTGGACGGCCTGCACCGTCCACTGCCCCGTGAGCACCGCGCCGAGCGCCGCGGCGACGTGGTCGGCGCGGTTGGGCTGGGAGAGCTGGCGCGCCAGCGGCGGCGTCGGCATCCCGAGCGTGACCGTGGTGCCCTCGACCGCCGTCACCGTCGCGTTCTGCAGCAGCGCGTGCGTGGGCTTGTTGCGCTCGCGGACCTGGTTCATCACCTCGGGCCACACCCGCCGCAGACCGGCGGCGTCCATGGCGCCCGCCGCGGGCGCCTCGGCCGGAGCCTCCGGCCGCGGCGGACGCGCCGGCGGCTCGGGCCGGCCCTGCTCCGGACGAGACTGCTCCGGGCGGGTCTGCTCCGGGCGGGCCTGCTCCGGACGGGACGGGGGACGCGGCACGTCACGCGGCGGCTCGTCGCGGCTCTCGACCGTGGCCGTCGGGCGTTCGGTGGGAGGCTCGACGGTGGCGTCGAGCCCGCCGGCCTTCGACGGCGCCTGCTCGGACGCCTTCTCACGCTGCGACGGACGGGTGAAGCGTGCCGGGTCGTCCGCCCCCTCGGCGCCCGCACCGGACGGAGCACCGGAGGCCCCCAGCGCCAGCCGCCGCTCGACGCCCTCGAGGCGCTGCACCATCGCCGCGTCCTCGGACGACGCCGCGGGCAGCAGCATGCGCGCGCACACCAACTCGAGCAGCAGCCGTGGCGCCGTCGCCCCGCGCATCTCGGTGAGCGCGGTGTGCACCAGCTCGGCGTACCGGGCCAGCGCCGCGGGACCGAGGCGCTGGGCCTGGTCGACCATGCGCTCCAGCTCGTCGGCGGGCACGTCGACCAGCCCGCGCTCGCCGGCGTCCGGGACCGCCTGCACGAGGATCAGGTCGCGCAGGCGCTGGAGCAGGTCGGACGCGAAGCGCCGCGGGTCGTGCCCGGCCTCGACGAGCCGGTCGACCGCACCGAACACCGCCGGGCCGTCCTGGGCGCCGAGCGCGTCGACGACGTCGTCGAGGATCGCCACGTCGGTGACGCCGAGCAGGCCGACGGCGTGCGCGTAGGTGACGCCGGCGTCGTCGGCGCCGGCGAGCAGCTGGTCGAGCACCGAGAGCGAGTCGCGCGCCGAGCCACCGCCCGCGCGGACGACCAATGGGTACACCGCCGGCTCGACCGTCACGCCCTCGTCGATGCAGATCCGCTCGAGCAGCCCGCGCAACGTGCTCGGCGGCAGCAGGCGGAAGGGGTAGTGGTGGGTGCGCGACCGGATGGTGGTGAGCACCTTCTCCGGCTCGGTGGTCGCGAAGATGAAGATGAGGTGCTCGGGCGGCTCTTCGACCACCTTGAGCAGCGCGTTGAACGCCGCCGTGGTGACCATGTGCGCCTCGTCGATGATGAAGACGCGGTAGCGGGAGGCGACCGGCGCGAAGTGGGCGCGGTCGCGCAGCTCACGGGCGTCGTCGACGCCGTTGTGGCTCGCGGCGTCCATCTCGGTGACGTCCAGCGATCCGGGTCCGTTGGGTGCGAGCGCCACGCACGAGTCGCACACACCGCACGGATCGGGCGTCGGGCCCTGCACACAGTTGAGCGAGCGGGCCAGGATGCGGGCGCTCGAGGTCTTGCCGCAGCCGCGTGGGCCGGAGAAGAGGTACGCGTGGTTGATACGGCCGGCCGCGAGCGCCGTGCGCAGCGGATCGGTGACGTGCTCCTGCCCGACGACCTCGGCGAACGTCGCCGGCCGGTACCTGCGGTAGAGCGCCAGAGCCACAGGGCGAGGCTACGCGGGCGGTCCGACGACGAGCGCCCGGTCCCGGAGAAGAGAAGGGGACCCCGCGCACCCGCCAGAGCCCGCTGACCCTTGCTGCCTTCCGGCCCTGGGGGAGTTCACAGGATGGACGCCGCGCGGGGTCCGTGCGCCAGTGTAACGAAGGGCCGCATCCCGCCGACCCGCCCCGCCCGTCGCCCGGAGCGCGCCGGGGGACCCGGTATCCTGTCGGGCGGAGGATTGGCCGAGCGGCCTAAGGCGCACGATTGGAAATCGTGTTGGGGTAACACCCTCACGGGTTCGAATCCCGTATCCTCCGCCGCTGTGACCAGCACGAGCGCCGGTCGGCCTGCGAGGGCCGGCCGGCATCGTCGTCTCCGGGGCTCCGTCAAGGTCTCAGTTGCCGGGTCCGAGGCCGTGTCGAGCGCGCGACGTCAGGGATGGCGTCCTGTTGCGGCGACTCCGATCCCAAGCCCGATCATCGTCAGCCCGCCGGCACCGCCCAGCCGACGAAGGCGCCTGGGTGAGGTGGCAAACCAGTCGCGCGCCGAGCCGGCACCGAGGGCCCAGACCGCGTCCATCACGGCTGCCAGCGTGCAGAACACGAGCCCGAAGACGGCGACCTGCAGGCCGACCGCTCCCCGAGCGGAGTCGGTGAACTGCGGAAGCACCGTCGCGAAGAAGACGATGGCCTTGGGGTTGGTCAGCCCAACGACCGCGCCCTCGACGAACGCCCGGCCGGGCGCAGGCGCGCCTCCAGACTTGGTCAGCGCCTCCGCGAGCTGGCCTCGGTGGCGGTAGGCCTGGAGACCCAGCCAGACGAGGTAGGCGGCGCCGGCGAACTTGAGGACGACGAGAGCAACCGCGATGCGTTCCACGAGCAGACCGACGCCGAGCGAGACACCGGCCAGTAGCACGAGCACTCCTACGTAGTTGCCTGCGGCGGAGACCAGCGCAGCGCGACGCCCCAGCGCGATCGCGCGGCCCAGGATGAACAGCATCCCCGGACCGGGAACCACCAAGAAGACAACCGTGCCGAGAACGAAGATCAGAACTGCCGTTGAGCTGGGCATCTACTCACAGTAGCCTCGCCCGCAGGGCGCCCAGCACGACGAATGCCGCACCGACCGAAGGACGAACAACAGTCATTCCTTGACCGTCGCGTTCTCCCGACAGCAAGTCTGTTTCGTCGTTCCGACGTGTCGCGGAGATTGTCGCGGAGATTACTGGTTCAGGGGTACTCGATGAGACCCGTCTCGATTGATGCTGGCGCTATCGCTGCCCCAGCCGAGGCTGTCTCAGGACAGCTAGGCACGAACGACCGATGACGGGCCGGCGTTCGTGCGTGGACCCCACGTCGGCTCCAGCGCCGCCTGGCTCTCGCCGTTCCGGGCGAGGACCGCGATCCGACGGTCGAGACGCGTCGCTGAGCCCCCGGCCCGGCCACGCTCCGACACGATGACACCGTGTCGTCCGTGCGCGGATGCCTCATCAGCCTGCTCGTCCTCGTCGCCGTGGTCGTGGGCGTCGACTTCGGGGCGCGCTGGATCGCGGAGGATCGCGTCGCCGTGGCGCTGCAGGACTCGCTCTCGCTGCCCGCCGAGCCGGCCGTCGACGTGCGCGGCTTCCCGTTCCTCACCCAGGCCCTGTCCGGGGAGTTCGACGACGTCGAGCTCTCGGCGCCGGGCATCCGCTACGGCGAGCTGCAGGACCTCACGCTGACCGCGCGCCTCTCCGGGGTGTCGGTGCCGCTCGAGAGCCTGGTGAACGGGCAGGTCCGCGAGATCCCCACCGAGCAGGTCGTCGCCGCGGCGCGGGTGAACCCCACCGACCTCGCCCGTCTGCTCGACGTCGGCGAGCTGACCATCGAGCCGCTCACCGCGGCCGACCTCGAGCGGCTGCGCGCCGAGGCCGACGCCGACGACTCCGGGGCCTCGGGCAGCAGCAGCGCCCTCGCCGACATCGACCCCGCGTCGGCGGTGCGCCTGACCTCGACGCGGACCGTGGCCGGCCAGCCGGTGCAGGTTTCCGTGATCGCGTCCTTCCGGCTCTCCGGCGGGCGCATCACGCTGCAGGCGCGCGACATCCGCGCCGAGAGCGGCGAGGATGCCGCCGGGCAGATCGCGGCCGGCGCGCTGCGCCGCCAGCTCGCGGGATTCTCGACGAGCGTCGACCCCGGTCAGCTGCCCTTCTCCATCACCGCGACCGACCTGCGCGCCGAGAACGGTGAGCTCGTCGTGTCCGGGACGGCGCGCGACGTGGACCTGCTGGCCCGCCCGGGGTCGTGACGGGGACCGCTGACACAGTGAGCCCCATGCACGACATCCGCTGGGGGATCGCCGGGCCCGGCCGCATCGCCGCGAAGGTCGCCGAGGACCTCGCCCTGGTCGAGGGCGCCACGCTCACGGCGGTCGGCTCGCGCTCGGCCGAGCGCGCCCGGGCCTTCGCGGAGAGGCACGGCGCCCCGAACGCCCACGGGTCCTACCGCGAGCTCGTCGACGACCCGGATGTGGACGTCGTCTACCTCGCCACGCCACATCCCCAGCACGCGGCGCTCGCGGTGGCCTGCCTCGAGGCCGGCAAGGGCGTGCTGGTCGAGAAGGCGTTCACCGCGACGCTCGCCGGCGCGTGGCGGGTCGTCGACACCGCGCGCACCCGCGGCGTGTTCGCGATGGAGGCGATGTGGACGCGCTTCCAGCCCGCCGTCGTGCGGATGCGCGAGCTCATCGCCGAGGGCGCGATCGGCGAGCCGCGCTCGGTGCAGGCCGACCTCGGCACCGTGCGCGACGTCGACCCCACCGACCGGCTCTTCGCCCCCGAGCTCGGGGGCGGCGCGCTGCTCGACCTCGGCGTCTACCCCGTGTCGTTCGCCCAGATGGTGCTGGGCGCGCCGGACCGCGTCACGGCGGTCGCGTCCCGCGAGACCACCGGCGTCGACGCGGACGGGGCGATGCTGCTGGCGTTCGAGGACGGCCGCTACGCGACGCTGCAGACGTCGTTCCACAGCCCGTCGCCGGGCCAGGCGCGGGTGTTCGGGACGACGGGCTGGATCGACGTGCTGCCCCGGTTCCACCACCCGAGCACGATCGTCCTGCACCACGACACCAACGACCCCGGCGAGCGCATCGAGCTGCCGGCCACCGGCGCGGGCTACTTCCACGAGCTCGTCGAGGTCACCGAGTGCCTGCGCGCGGGCCGCAGCGAGAGCGCCGTCATGCCCCTCGACGACACGCTCGCCGTGCAGGGCGTGCTCGCCGAGGCCGCGGATCAGCTCGGCCTCGTCTTCCGGGAGGACGACACCGCGGTGTGACCCTGCTTCCCGTCCGGCGCCCTACCCTGCACCGGAACGGCAGGAGGTGTCATGGCCGATCGGGAGCAGGACTCGTCCCGGGGCACGTCCCCGCACAGCGGCCTGCGGCGCGCCACCACCGAGCGCGCGATCCTCGACTGTCTCGCCGCCGAGGACGGGCCGTTGACCCGGGCCGAGCTGTCGCGCCGGACGGCCATCTCGCCGCCGGCGATCAGCGAGGCCGTGCGCCGCCTCGAGGCCGACGCGGTCCTCGTCGCCGTCGGCCCGCGCTCCGGCGTGCCGGGCGCCGTCGCGACCCTCTACGACCTGGCGCCCGGGGCCGGCGTCGTCGTCGCGGTCGAGATCAACCGCGGCGTCGTGCGTACCGCCGTCGGCGACCTCGCCGGTCGCGGCCTCGAGCGCGCCGACCACGACCCGCCCGACGACGGCCGCGTCGCCCCGCGCCTCCATGAGGTGCTCACCGCCCTCGGCGAGCGGTGGCGTGCCGACGGACGCCCGGTGCGCGCGGTGGCGGTGTCGATCGCGAACCCCGTCGACCCGGCCACCGGCCGGGTGGTCCAGCTGCACGAGTCCGCCTTCCCGGCGGGGGTGGTGGGCGTCGACGACGTGCACGGCGTCGACCCGGCGATGGTCGTGCTCGACAACGACGTGAACTTCGCGGCCCTCGCCGAGCGCGACCACGGCGCCGCGGTCGACACCGCGACGTTCGCGTACCTCTACGTCGGCGAGCGGCACAGCGTCGGGCTGGGGCTGGTGCTCGACGGCGTGCTGGTCCGCGGAGCACGAGGTCTCGCCGGCGAGATCGGCTACCTCCCGTTCGGCGAGGGCTCCGGGCGCCTGCGGTTCGGCGAGGCGGTCGCCGCGCAGTCCCTGGTCGCCGGGGGCTCGCTCGACGACGCGGCGCTCGCGCGCGCCGGGCGCACCCTGGGCGAGGCGGCGGTGGCGGTCTGCGCGATCATCGACCCCGCGCTGCTGGTCCTGGGCGGCCCCGTCGGCCTCACCCCCGGGCTGCGGCCGCACGTCGAGGCCACGGTCGCCGAGCTGGCGCCGCGCGAGGTACCCGTGGTCGCCGGCGCGCTCGGTGAGAGCGCCCCGCTCTGGGGCGCGCTGGCCGAGGCGCGGCGCCGGGCCTGGGAGAGCCTGGTCTCCGGCCGGGGCTGAGTGGCGCGGCACGCCGGTTCGGTCCCGCCTCCGGTGGTCACGCCGGCCGGTCAGGTCCAGACCCATTGCGCCGCGTCCTCGACGAGCGCGCGCTGCGCGGCGTGGTCGTCGATCCGGGCGGCCTCGGCGTCGCGGTGGGTGTCGAGCAGGACGTGGGTGGCGCCGAGGGCGCGGAGCTCCCCGAGATCGGCCCGGATCTGGTCGGGGCGGCCCTCGCCGGTGAGGCGGTCGCCGTCGGGGCGCCGCTCGGCGGTGGTGTGCAGCACGACCCGCGGGGCCAGCGCGGGCACGGGGCGCCCGGCGTCCGCGGCCGCGGACCGCAGGCGCGGCAGCCCGGTCGTCCGCAGCCAGCCGGCGGGCGTGCGCAGGGGGTGCCAGGCAGCGCCGAAGCGGACGGCGCGGTGCCGCGCCGCCGCGCCGTTGCCGCCGACCCACAGCGGCGGGTGAGGACGGCGCCGCGGGCGGGGCCGGGTGTCGACGTCGGTGAACGCGACGTGGCGCCCGGCGAAGCTCACGACGTCGTCGGACCACAGCGCGAGCAGCGCGCGAAGGTACTCGTCGGTGATCTCACCGCGGCGGCGCGGGTCGAGCCCGAGCGCGGCGAACTCGTCGTCCGCCCAGCCGACCCCGACGCCGACGAGCAGGCGGCCGTCGCTGAGCTGGTCGAGTCCGGCGAGGCTGCGCGCGGTCAGCAGTGGGTCGCGGTAGGGCACGACGAGCACGGTGGTGCCGAGCTCCACCCGGTGGGTGACGCCGGCGAGGTAGCCCAGCAGCGTCAGCGGCTCCCAGAACGGGCCGGGGTAGGCGGCGGTGACGTCGGGGGTGGCCGCGACGTGGTCGCCGACCATGAGGAAGTCGAACCCGGCGTCCTCGACGACCGCGGCCCAGGCCCGCAGCGAGTCCGCGGTCGCCGCCGGCCCGAAGTTGGGGACGGTGATGCCGACCTTCATCCGCACGCTCGCGCCGGGGCCGGCTCCCACGTCATGCGCTCGGTCTCGCCGGAGCGGCGCGCCCGTTCCGCCGCCCAGACGATGCGGTGGCTGGTCAGCGCTTCCTCGATCCCGGTCAGGTTGCCGGCGGGCTCGTCGCCGGCGACCGCCCGGAGAAAGGCCCGCACCAGCTCCTCGTCGCCCTCGTGGTGCGGCGCGCGCCCGTCGCCGGTGGTCACCGTCTCGACGGCCCGGTCCGGGTGCGCGCGGAAGTCGTGGAAACGCAGGACCCGCCCGTCGCTCTCGACCGCGCCGTGGGTGCCGAACACCCGGGTCTGGCGCGGGGCCGGCTCGGAGAACGCGGTGACGGTGTGGGTCGCGGTGATCCCGCTGTCGAACTCGAACGCGACGACCTGGTGGTCGACGACGTCGTTGTCGCACCAGTAGACGCAACGCCCGTAGGGCCCGTCGCGCAGCGCCTCGTCGAGGGCCTCCGGGGTCGGCACGTCGGTGACCGCTCCGAGCAGCTGGTGCTCCCAGTCGGGATCTCCGAGGCACGAGTGGTAGAGCCGCGGCGCGGAGTACGGGCAGGTCGGCTCGACGGCGCAGTCGAGGCACCGGGCCGCCGCGCCCTCGGGCCGGCGGTCGGACCGGAAGTGGCTCAGCCGCCCGAACGACGCGAGCCGCGCGGGGCGGTCGCCGATCAGGTGGGTGAGCAGGTCGATGTCGTGGCTGCACTTGGCGAGCAGCAGCGAGGACGCGAGGTCCTCCCGGCGCCACGACCCCCGGACGTAGGAGTGGGCGAAGTGCCACGCGCCGACCGGCTCCAGGTGCTGGACCGACACGAGGTCGCCGATCCGCCCGTCGCGGAGCCCGGCCACCAGCGCTCGGGTCGACGGCGCGTAGGGCAGCGGGTGGCAGATCGTGAACTGCACGCCCGCGCGCCGCACCGCCGCGGCGACGCGCCGGGCCTCGGGCTCGTCGGGGGCGATCGGCTTCTCGCAGATCAGGTGCAGCCCGCGCTCCGCGAACGCGACGGCCGGACCGGCGTGGTCGTGGTCCTGGGTCGCGATGACGACCACGTCGACGAGACCGGCGCCCCGCTCGGCGAGGTCGCTCCAGTGCGCGAACCGGGCGGCGGCGGGCACGCCGTGGGTGTCGGCCACCTGCTCGCGACGCAGCCGGACCGGCTCGGCGATCGCCGTCACGCGGCCGCCGGCCCGCTGCACGTTGCGGGCGTGCAGCCGGCCCCGGCCGCCCGCGCCGACGATGCCGACCCGCACCGGACCTGGCCCGAGGCTCACGCGCGCTCCTCCCTGCCGCCGCTCGCTCCGAACCGTCCATCCTGCCCCCATCGGGGAACACGCGGTGGCCGGTGATCGCGGCCACCCGCCCGCTCGTCCGTGCGACGGACACGACGTTCCATGATCTTGCGTCCGACCCGTTACGTTCTCGTGACCCACATCGTTGCTCCGTAAAGCTCCCCAGCTTCTACGGCGAACGGCCCACTGCGGCCGTGACGCCCGAAGGGCGCTCCCGCCACGTCGCCCGCCCCGAAGGGAACTCCTCATGACCGGTGCACTGAGCCCCTCCCACTGGCTGATCATCCTCGTCGTCCTGCTGCTCCTGTTCGGCGCGAAGCGTCTGCCCGACGCCGCCCGCGGCATCGGCCGGTCGCTGCGCATCTTCAAGGCCGAGACCTCGGCGCTCTCCGAGGACGAGAAGGCGAACGAGAAGGCGGACGAGAAGGCGAACGAGAAGGCGAAGACCGCCGAGGAGACCCCGGCCCCGGAGCCGGCCGCCCTCGGCACGGCCCGTCACGCCCACACCACGCCGATGCCGGCCCACACCTCGAACGGCTCGACGGTCTGAGCGTGTCCGCCCCCACCCGCCGCCTGCCGCGGTGGTGGCCCGGACGGCGGCGCCGGGACCCCGGGGAGACCCTGACGCTCCTCGACCACCTCCTCGAGCTGCGCCGCCGCCTGGCGTGGGCACTCGTCGCGGTCGCCGTGGGCACCGTGCTCGGGTTCGTCTGGTACGAGAACTCGGTCCTCGGCGTCCCGAGCCTCGGCTCGCTGCTCATCCAGCCCTACTGCTCCCTGCCCCCGACCGCCCGGGCGGGACTGAACGGCACGGACTGCCGCCTGCTGGCGACGGGCCCGTTCGACCAGTTCCTGCTGCGGGTCAAGGTCGCGGCGACCGCGGGCGTGGTGCTCTCCGCGCCGGGCTGGCTGTCCCAGCTGTGGGCGTTCGTCACGCCCGGGCTGCGCCGCGGCGAGAAGCGCGGGGCGGTGCTGTTCATCAGCACGGCCTCGGTGCTGTTCGCGGGCGGCGCGATCCTGGCCTACCTGGTCGTGGCCCAGGCGCTGAGCTTCCTGCTCATGATCGGCAACTCGGTGCAGACGACGGCCCTGCGCGGCGACGAGTACTACTCGCTCGTCCTCTCGCTCATGGTCGTCTTCGGCGTCGGCTTCCTGACCCCGCTGGTCGTGGTCATGCTCAACCGCGTCGGCGCCGTCTCGTACGCGAAGCTCGCGAGCTGGCGGCGCGGCATCATCTTCAGCGCCTTCCTGTTCGCCGGGATCGCGACGCCGGGTGGCGACCCGATCTCCATGGCGGTGCTCGGCGCGGCGCTCTGCGTGCTGCTCGAGATGGCCATCCAGGTCTGCCGCATCCACGACCGCCGCACGGCGCGGCGTGGCCCGGGCTGGGACGACCTCGACGACGACAGCCCCTCCCCGCCGCCCGAACCGGTCGGCTGACCCCCTCGACACCCAGGAGGTGAGGATCCGTGCTCGGACTGGGCATGGGTGAGCTCGTCCTGCTCGCCCTCGTCGGGTTCTTCGTCATCGGCCCCGAGCGGCTCCCCGGCGCGATCCGCTCGCTGGCCGGCGCCGTGACGCAGGCCAAGCAGTACGCCTCCTCGCTGCGCGAGCAGGTGGACTCCGCCGCCGACCTCGCCGAGGTCCGCCGGCAGCTCGACGAGCTGCGGGAGCCGCTGGCCGAGATCCGCTCGGCGGACCCGCGCCGCGCGGCGCGGGAGGCCTTCCGCGAGGTCCCGCCGCCGCCGGTGCGGCCGGCGCGGGTGCGCTCGCACCTCTGAGCTCTCCCACCGAGGTCACGGTCGGGGACGCCACAGCGCGCCCTCGATCGCCTCCGGGCTCTCGGCCGGGGCCGCGCGGAGGGAGCTCAGCTCGTCGAGGTGCTCGGCCATCGCCAGCGCCGAGAGCGCGGCGTCGAAGGCGTCCTCGGTGGCGACCACGTCGTCGCGCAGGGCCGCGGGAACGCGGGGGTCGTCCCGGACGGCCGCCCGACGTGCCGCTTCCGAGCGCTTCACCACCGGCCCCGTGTGCACGCGCGGGTAGACCTCGAGCAGCGTCGCGACCCCGGCGTCGTCGAAGGGCCAGACCGCGAGCCCCGCGGCGCGGAGGCGGGCGAGGTGGGGCATCCCGCGCAGCGAGCCGGTGCCCACCGCGCCCGCGCCGCCGATCTGGAACGTCGAACCGGGGGCGAGCCCGTCGGCGCGCGCGGCCTCCTCGGTGACCCGGAACCCCGGCCGCGCCGGGTCGGACGGCGGGCGAGGTGTCGCTCCGCGGCCCCAGAACGGTGGGCGACACTCGCGCAGCCAGCGCTCGCCCTCCCGGTCGACGAGGTCCCACAGCGCGGCGACGTCGGCGCACCCGTGCTCGCGGGCGAACCACGCCGGGAGCGCGAACGAGAAGTCGAGTCCGGCCACGAGGGGCCCCGCCTCGGCGCGCTCGCGCAGGAGCGCGGCGACCCCGTCGCGGTCGAGGCCGGCGCGGACCTCGAGCAGCCGGCCCGGCACCGCCGTCGCCACCCGGATGCGCCGGTGGGCCGCGCGCGCGTCGCCCGACCAGTCGACCGCGACGGCCTCCACTCGCTGCCTCCCTGACCTGCCGTTCGCCTCGCCTGAGAGACCGTTCAGCGCGACTGCCCACCGCTCGTCCCGTTCAATCGACCACCACGCTTTCCGGTGGCCCTTCGTCGCACCGATTGCCGGGCCGGGGACGGCGAGGTTGAGTCTTCGCGGGCCGTTCACCGCAGCTGCAGATGCGACGAACGGTCTCCTTCGTTCATCCTTACGCGAGGAGACCACTCATGTTCCGCCGCACTGCCTCGATCGTCGCCCTCACCGGTGCCGGATTGCTCGCCGCCGCACCGTTCGCGATCGCCGACCCCGTGATCGACGACGACGACGCCGTCGTCGACGACACCGACGTCGGCGTGCTCAACGATCTCACCGTCCTGCCCGTCCAGGCGTGCGGCACGGAGGTCGGCGTCCCGATCCTGTCGGACATCCTCTCGCCGGACGACGCGTCGGGGCCGGACGCGGCGTGCAGCGTGGTGGACGACGTGGACGACGTGGACGACGAGGCCGACGAGGCCGACGGCTGAGGCGTGTCCGGCCCGCGGGCGGACCGGGCGGCCCCGAGCCGTCCGGCCGGCCCGCGGTCGGTCTCAGCCCACCAGGACCCGGCTCGGCTCCGCCGCCGAGGCAGTGATCGCCGGGAGCCGCAGGCGCACCGCCGTGCCGACCCCGGGCCGGGTGTCGACGTGGACGTCGCACTGCGAGCCGAACGTGGCGTGCAGCCGGCGGGACACCTCGGCGATGCCTCCGTGGCGGCGGTCGACCTGGGAGGCGGAGCGCGTCGCCTCCGGGCCCATCCCCGCGCCGTCGTCGGACACCGTGATCACGCAGTCGGACCCGGAGCCGGCGGCGAAGACGCTGACCGACCCGCCGCCGGGCACCGGCTCGATGCCGTGGCGCACGGCGTTCTCCACCAGCGGCGCCACGACGAACGGCGGCACCAGCACGCCGCGCACCTCGGGCGCCACCGCGACCTCGGCGCGCAGCCGCTGCCCGAAGCGCGCCTGCTCGAGGGTGAGGTAGCGCTCGGCGTTGTGGAGCTCGTCGCCGACGGTGGTGAGCTCGCCGCCCGAGCGGAACGAGTAGCGCGTGAAGTCGGCGAACTCGGTGAGCAGCTCGCGCGCCCGGCCCGGGTCGGTGCGCACGTAGGACGCGATCGCCGTGAGCGTGTTGTGCACGAAGTGGGCCGAGAACCGCGAGCGCAGCGCCGACTCGACGTCCTCGGTGGAGGGCGCCGCGACGACGTCGGCGGGCGTGGCCGGGGTGCGGCGGCCGGCCGGGGCCGTGGCGCCCGGCGACTCGGCGATCTCCAGGTCGTCCAGCTCCAGGTCGGTGTCGACCACGGGCGCGGACAGCACCGGCGCCTCGACGGTGGCGGGATGCGCGGAGCGCAGGCCCTGCCAGACCGGGCGCTCGAGCAGGCCGGTGGCGGTCCAGCGGCGGTGCTCGACCTGGCCGACGAGGCGGGGCGCGAGCCAGTGCACGGAGCCGCTGTCGCCCTCCGGCAGCGGCGTGGCGAACGGGCTGACGGGGCGCCCGAGTGCGGTGAGGACCCCGTCGAGCTCGCGGCGCGCGGCCGCGGTGACGCCGGTGACGACCCGACCCGAGTAGCTCAGGCCCGCCTCGCCCGGCACGCCGACGAGCAGGGCGCCGACCGTGCCGGGGCGGCCGCGGGCGGGGACCCAGCCGCCGACGACGACGTCCTGCGTGCGACGCACGGCCGTCTCGATCCAGCTCCGCGAGCGCCGCCCGACCTGGTAGGTCGACTCCAGCCGTTTCGCCACCACGCCGTCGAGCCCGTAGCGCCGCGCCGTGTCGATCACGGCCTCGGCGGCGACGCCGGTGAAGAACGGCGGGATCACGACACGGCTCCCGGAGAGATCGAGTTCGGCGAGGAGCTCACGACGCTGGCGGTACGGCAGCCTGCGGGTCGACGCGCCGGCCACCTCCAGCACGTCGAAGACGTAGTACGACACGGGGACCTGGGTCTGGAGGATCTCCGAGGGGTGCGCGACACGGTGGCGACGGCGCAGCTTGCCCGCGCTCGGCCGCCCGACCCCGTCGAGCGCCACCACGACCCCGTCGAGGACCAGGCCCTCGGTGCTCGTCCACGGCGCGGACACCCCGAGCTCCGGGAAGTGGGACGTGACGTCGCGGCCCGCGTCGGTGACCAGTCGCAGCCCGTCGGCGTCCGTGCGGGCGAGGCAGCGCAGCCCGTCCCACACGAACTCGAACGCCCAGCCGGCGCCGCGCGGGATGTCGCCGGCACTCGCGAGCATGGGCCGCCCGGGCGAGGCCTCTCCGGCGGACGTGCCGACGGCGTCGCCCGCGAGCCCGGTGGCGAGGGTCGCCACGTCGGTCATCGGCGCCTCCTCCCGGGCACGTCGCACCGCACGCCGACTCCGGTGATCGCCGGCACGTTCCACGGTAGACGCGCGGTCCGACGCCGGCACCGAACTCGCGGACGCGGCGCGCGCGGACTGCGACCGGGGACCACCGAGCAGCGACGAACGGTGGAACGCCGGGTGGCGTGCGGGTGAGGGGCCGTCAGCCCGCCACCAGGCCGACCGCGACGACCGTCGACGGCCGCGCCGGCACCGGGCCGCTCGGCTCGATCGACACGGCCCAACCGCGCGGCCCGGGGTCGCCGGGAGTGGCTAGACCGGCCGGTGCGCCGAGCGGGCGTGTCATCCCGTCGTCCGGGTCCATGACCGCCACCGCCTCCGGGGCGTTCCCCGGCATCCCGGTCGCCCAGACCACGTAGTCGCGCGCGTTGCCCGTCGGTGGGAGGTCGAGCGCGACCAGGCGGACCGGCGCGGTCGCGTCCGCCGGGTCGACGAGGACCGCGGCCGGCGTGCCGGTCTCGGAGCGCAGGACCGTGGTCCGGGCGCCCGGATCGCGGTCGCGGGCGTCGTTCACCACCCGGTCGGCCTGGTCGGCCAGCGCCGTCCCCGGGTCGCCCGAGGGCGTCGACGCCGTGGGCAGCACGCCCTGGGCGACGATCAGCCCGACGCCGAGCACCACGGCGGCGACGAGACCGCCCGCGGCGGACAGGACGCGGCGCCGGCGGCGGGGTGCGGGAGCCGGCGGGTCCGCGGGAGCCGGCTCCGGGGACGGCGGCGCGGGCGTCGCGGGTGCGGGGGTCGCCGGTCCTGGCTGCGGTTCGGCTCGGGCCGCGTCGAGGATCCGCCGCCGCAGCCCCGCCGGCGGCTCGACGGGCGGCACCGCCCCGCCCAGCGAGGCCACGACGTCCAGGGCCTCGTCGCGGGCCCGCCGGCAGATCGCGCAGTGGGGCAGGTGGGCCTCGATCGCCCGGTTCTCGTCGGGCTCGAGGGCGGAGAAGGCGTGACCGACGGCGTCGTCACGCAGGTCGCACGTGGTCACGAGAAGTCCCCGAGGACATCGGCGGCGCCCAGCGCCGGCCCGAGCAGCACCCGCAGGCGCGCGACCCCGGCGAACATCCGGGACTTGACGGTGCCGATGGGCACGCCGGTCAGGCTCGCGACCTCGCGCTGCGAGTAGCCGCCGTAGTAGGCGAGGCCGAGGGCCGTGCGCTGCTCGGTCGGCAGCCGGCGCAGGGCCGCGCGCACCTGCTCGCCGATCACCGCGCCGAGGGCCTGGCGCGCCGCGGACGGCCCGGCCGCGGCCACGCCCTCCTCGGGCTCGCCGGTCGTCGGGTGGTGTCGGCGGCGGGTGGCCTCGCGGCGCACGGCGTCGACGGACTTGTGGTGCACGAGGGTCATCAGCCAGCTCGCGACCGTCCCGCGCCCGGGGTCGAAACGGCCCGGGTCGCGCCACAGGGCGAGGAAGACCTCCTGGACGACGTCCTCCGCGAGCCCCTCGTCGCCGCAGATCCGGCGCGCGAGCGAGTACGCGGGCCGGCCGTAGCGCTGGTAGAGCGCGTCGAGTGCGGCCTTCTCCCGGCCGCCGAGCCGGCGGACCAGTGCAGCGTCGGCGGCGGCCGCCCCGGGCTCGGCCGTCTCGACCACCTGCTCGACCAGCTGCTCGACCACCGGGCCACCTCCTCGTCGGCTTCCTGGGCACCGTTCGCCCAGGGGTCGCCGGCGGTTCGGCCGTTCGGAGTGATCGTGATCCCGCCGTGGCCTCGCTACGCGGCCAGGTCCCGCTGCAGATCGTCCCGTGCCTGCTCGAGGGCCCGGAGACGTCGCGCACGGGCCGGGACGTGCTCGTCGGCGAGCAGGTGCGCGATCTCGCCCTCCACCGCGGCGAGCCGCTCCCGCGCGGCCGCCCGGGCGACCACCCGTTCGGCCTCCCAGGCGATCTGCCGGGCCGCCGCGCCGACCCCCAGCAGCCGCTGTCCCTGCTCGAACCAGTTGCGTCGGAGTCCCATGCGGCTCCTCCTCACGTCGTCGCGACGCCTACTAAACCGGTTCAATCGAGCGATCCGCAAGGCACTGGGCGAAATCGATGGAGCAGGAATTGAACCGGTTCACACCTCGTCGTCTCCCGACCCCCGCGCGGGGTCGGGGAGAATCGACCCGTGGAGACCGACGGGCGCCGGGGCGGGCGGGTCACGCTCGCGACCGTCGCCGACGCGCTCGGCGTCTCCCGGGCGACGGTCTCCAACGCCTACAACCACCCGGAGCGGCTGAGCTCGGCGCTGCGCGACCGGGTCCTCGGCACCGCCCGCGAGCTCGGCTACGCCGGGCCCCATCCCCTGGCGGCGACGCTGTCGCGGGGCCGGGTCAACGCACTCGGCCTCGTCTACGACGACCCGATGTCGTTCGCCTTCAGCGACCCGGCCGCCGTGCTGTTCCTCCAGGGCGTCAGCGAGGTGTGCGAGCACGAGGACCTCGCGCTCGTGCTCATCAGTGGGGGGCCGGCGGGTGCGGTCGCGCGCGTCGCCCTCGTCGACGCCGTCATCTGCTACTGCGACGTGCCGATCGAGGGCAAGCTCGCGGCGATCGTGGACCGGGGGCTGCCGTTCGTCGTCGTCGACGGGCCGCGGCTGCCGGGCGCCGGGCACGTCGGCGTCGACGACCGCCGCGGGGCCGCGTCGGCCGCCCGCCACCTGCTCGACCTCGGGCACACTCGGCTGGGAGTGCTGGCGATGCCGCTGGTGGACGACGGCTTCGAGGGCGCCGTCGACCTCGACCGCCAGGACCGCGCCCGTTACCGCGCCTCCCGTGAGCGGCTCGTCGGCTACCGCGAGGCGGTCGAGGCCGCGGGGCACCGGTGGTCGGCCGTCCCGGTCGAGGAGCGCCTCCCCTACGGCCGCGACGCGGGCCGGCGCGCGGCGGCCGCCCTGCTCGCCCGGCGTCCCCGGCCCACCGCCCTGCTCGCGATGAGCGACGAGCTCGCCCTGGGCGCGCTGACCGCGGCGGCCGACGCGGGGCTCTCGGTGCCCGGCGACGTCTCGATCGTCGGGTTCGATGACATCCCGGCCGCCGGCGACGCGCACCCCGCCCTGACCACCGTGCGCCAGCCCCACCGCGAGAAGGGGCGCCGCGCCGCCGAGCTGCTCCTGCGGCCGTACGCCACCGCCGACGAGCACCGGCTGCCGGTCGAGCTGGTGGTGCGGGCGTCGAGCGCGCCCCCGCCATGGCGGTGACGGACCCCTCCGAACGGAGAGCCCCGGGACCGTCCGCGCAGATGCCGTGCGTGCGGTCTCCCGCGGATAGGCTGCGGGGAAGCACGTCACGCGCGGAAGGGTCTCCATGGCTGGTCAGTGGTTCGAGTCCGTCGCCGAGGCGCAGCGGCGCGCCAAGAAGAGCCTGCCGAAGTCGGTGTACGGCGCCTTGGTGGCCGGCAGCGAGGCGGGCGCGACGCTCGAGGACAACATCAACGCCTTCCGCGAGCTGCAGTTCCTGCCGCACGTGTGCGACCTGCCGTTCGAGAAGGACCTGTCCACCACGGTGATGGGGCAGGAGGTCTCGATGCCGGTGATCGTCTCCCCGACCGGGGTGCAGGCGGTCAACCCGGAGGGCGAGGTCGCGGTCGCGCGCGCCGCGAAGAACGCGGGGACGGCGATGGGCCTGTCGTCGTTCGCCAGCCGCTCGATCGAGGACGTCGTCGAGGCGAACGACAAGACGTTCTTCCAGATGTACTGGGTGGGCGACCGCGACACCCTCGCCGCCCGCGCCGAGCGCGCGAAGAAGGCCGGCGCCAAGGGTCTCATCGTCACCCTCGACTGGTCGTTCTCCCACGGCCGCGACTGGGGTAGCCCGTCCATCCCGGAGAAGATGGACTGGAAGACGATCCTCAAGTACATCCCCGAGGGCGCCCAGCGACCGAAGTGGGGCCTCGCGTTCCTGCGTTCCGGCAAGATCCCGGACCTGACGGTCCCGAACATCCCCACCCAGGGCGAGCAGCCGCCCACGTTCTTCGGCGCCTACGGCCAGTGGATGTTCACCCCGCCGCCCACCTGGGCCGACGTCGCCTGGCTGCGCGAGCAGTGGGGTTCGGACCTGCCGTTCTCGGTCAAGGGCATCACCCGCATCGACGACGCCAAGCGCGCCGTCGACGCCGGCGCCACCGCGATCCAGGTGTCCAACCACGGCGGCAACAACCTCGACTCCACCCCGGCACCGATCCGCGTGCTGCCCGGGATCGTCGACGCGGTCGGCCGCGACGTCGAGGTCATCCTCGACGGCGGGATCCGCCGCGGCAGCGATGTCGTCAAGGCCCTCGCGCTGGGCGCCAAGGCGGTCGCCATCGGCCGGGCCTACCTGTGGGGCCTCGCCGCGGCCGGCCAGCCGGGCGTCGAGAACGTGTTCGAGATCCTGCGCGGCGGCATCGGCTCCGGCCTCATGGGCCTGGGCAAGAAGTCGGTGCACGACCTCGTGCCCGAGGACCTGATCATCCCGCCGAACTTCACCCGCCAGGCCGTCGGCTGATCACGAGCGCCCGCGGACGAAGGGCCCCTCCCGAGCTTCGGGAGGGGCCTTCGCGGTCTTTCGGGGAGTGGAGACCCCACTGAGCGGTAGCGGTGGGATTCGAACCCACGGTGGGCAGAACCCACACGCGCTTTCGAGGCGCGCTCCTTTGGCCGCTCGGACACGCTACCGCCGACCAGGCTACGTGACGCTCCCCCGACGATCTCCACCGGGCCAGAAGTCGAGCATCAGCGCAGCGCACTCGGCCTCGCGCACGCCGCCGACGGCCTCGGGGCGGTGGTTGAGCCTGCGGTCGCGCACGACGTCCCAGAGGGAGCCGACGGCGCCGGTGCGCGGCTCCCAGGCGCCGAAGACGATCCGGTCGACGCGCGCGAGCACGGCCGCGCCGGCGCACATGGTGCACGGCTCGAGGGTGACGACGAGCGTGCAGCCGCCGAGCCGCCAACCCCTATCGGCGTGCTCCTCCTTCTGGTGCTTCGCGGCCTCGCGGAGGGCCAGGATCTCGGCGTGCGCGGTGGGGTCGCCGGTGGCCTCGCGGGCGTTGGCGGCGGCGGCGAGCTCGCGGCCGTCGGCGTCGACGACGAGCGCGCCGACCGGGACGTCGTCACCCGAGGTCCGGGCGATCTCCAGCGCCCGGCCGACCCACCGGTCGAGATCAGGGAGCAGCGGTCTCCACGACCTTCGCGAGCTCGTCGGCGAACCCGCAGCGGCGGGCGATCGCGGTGAGCTGCTCGTCCGGGTAGAGATCGATCTCATCGACCAGGACCGCCAGCTCGTCCGCGGGCACGCCGAGGTCGGCGAGCATGCCGAGATCGCCCTCGGGCCACGGATCGTCGTCGGCCTCGTCCTCGTCGGGGACCTCGAGGCGCAGCAGGTCGAGCACGTCGGCGGCGACGTCGTAGTCGAGCGCGGCGACGGCGTCCGAGAGCAGCAGCGCCACCCCGCCGGGCGTCGGGCGCACCAGGACGAAGAACTCGTCGTCGACGTCGAGGAGCCCCAGCACCGCACCCGTGGAGCGCAGGGCCCGCAGGGCGCTGATGGCCGAGTCGAGATCGGCCAGGCTGTCTCGGTCCATGGCGACCGCGCGCCAGCGTCCTTCCTCACGCGTCACGGCCACCGCCCACCCGTCGAGGGGTGCGACGGTGCCCGCGCCGCCGCGTGTCGCGGTGGAGCCTCCGGGGCTCTGGCCTGCCATACCTCTACGGTAGGGGCGGGTGTGTCCAGGTGGAAGTCCGACGAGGTCACGGGCGCCGGGCGGTCGTCGCCGCACTGCCTCCGGGCGTCCGCGGGGACCTCGCCGGGACGAACGAACGGGATCGCGCGCCGCGACCACACGACAGGGGTGCCAGGATCGGACGGGTGAGTGCTCCGGAGCGGCGAGCGGGTGGTCGTCGCGCGGCACACCGGGCTCCCGAACGGGCGCTGCTGGCCGAGGCACGGGGCCTGCAGCCGCGCACGCTCGCGCTGCGCCGCGTCCTGCACCGCCACCCCGAGGTGGGGCTGGCGCTCCCGATCACCCAGGCGGCGGTGCTGTCGGCGCTGCGGGAGCTCCCGCTCGAGATCGACACCGGCCGCGACTGCAGCTCGGTCACCGCCGTGCTGCGGGGGGCGCAGCCGGGGCCGACGGTGCTCGTGCGCGCCGACATGGACGCGCTGCCGATGGAGGAGAACTCCGGGCTGCCGTTCGCCTCCGAGGTCGACGGCACGATGCACGCGTGCGGACACGACCTGCACACCGCGATGCTCGCCTCGGCCGCCCGCCTGCTCAGCGGCCGGCGCGAACGCCTCGCCGGCACCGCGGTGTTCATGTTCCAGCCCGGCGAGGAGAACGCCCACGGCGCGCGCACGATGATCGACGAGGGCCTGCTGTCCGCCGACGGCCCGGGCGGCGTCCCGGAGTCGGCGATGGCCCTGCACGTCACCTCGCGCCTGGCCGCCGGCACGCTGCAGACCCGCCCGCACTCGATCATGGCGTCGT
This sequence comes from Actinomycetospora sp. 2LY8.5, assembly GCF_057180585.1. Lineage (NCBI taxonomy): Bacteria > Bacillati > Actinomycetota > Actinomycetes > Pseudonocardiales > Pseudonocardiaceae > Actinomycetospora > Actinomycetospora sp. 2LY8.5. The sequence goes on along the minus strand of NZ_JBXUHE010000005.1, from coordinate 198,698 downwards.
CCGACGACCTGCACGTGCGCGTGACCGGGCGCGGGGGCCACGCCTCCGCCCCGCACGACGCGCTCGACCCCGTCCCGGCCGCGGCGGCGATGGTCGGCGCGCTGCACACGATGATCACGCGCAGGATCAGCGCGTTCGACCCCGCCGTGCTCACCGTCTCCCACATCAGCGCGGGCACGACCACCAACGTCATCCCCGAGACCGCCCTGCTCGAGGGCACGGTGCGCACCCTGTCCGAGGAGACGCGCACCCGGGTGCTCGAGGAGATCGGGCAGGTCTGCGCGGGCGTCGCGGCGGCCCACGGGTGCTCGTGCGAGGTGGACATCGAGGCGGGCTATCCGGTCACCGTCAACGACCCGGACGTCGCCGACCGCGTCGCCGACGTCGGGCGCTCGGTGCTGGGCTCGCGCTTCGTCGAGCCGATGCCCGACCCGATCATGGGCTCGGAGGACTTCTCCTACGTGCTCGGGCGCGTGCCCGGCGCGCTCGCGTTCCTCGGCGCCTGCCCGTCCGACGTCGACCCCGCCGACGCGCCGCCCAACCACTCCAACCGGGTGGTGTTCGACGAGGACTCGATGGTCGCCGGGGTCGCCCTGTACTCGGGGTACGTCCTGGACGCCCTGCGGCGCAGCTGAGACCCCGTTCGGGCGTATGGCCCTCACTCTCGCGGGTCGCCCTATCGTCAGCGACGTGGAATCCGCAGGTGCCACCCTCGCCGCCGCTCAGCAGCGCCCGGTGTGCGTCATCGGGCTCGGTCTCATCGGCGGCTCGCTGCTGCGCGCGGCCACGGACGCCGGGCGTCACGCCTGGGGCGCGTCCGCCTCGACGACCACCGCCGAGAAGGCCGCCGCCGACGGCTACGACATCGCAGGCTCGGTGGACGAGGCTCTCGCCCGGGCCGCCGCGCAGGACGCCCTCGTCGTGCTGGCCGTGCCGCTGACCGCCCTCGACGACGTGCTCACCGCCGTGGCCCGCGAGGCTCCGAACTGCCGGCTCACCGACGTCACCAGCGTCAAGGTGCCCGTTGCCGAGGCGGTGTCCCGCCTGGCGCCGGCCACCCGGTTCGTCGGCGGCCACCCGATGACCGGCACGGAGTTCTCCGGCTGGGACGCGGGCTCGCTGCAGCTCTTCCACGAGAAGGTCTGGGTCGTCGCCACCGAGGACGACGCCGACCTCGAGGTGTGGGTCGACGTCGCCGCGCTCGCGCTCGCGTGCGGCGCGGTCGTCGTCCCGGCGGCCGCCGACGAGCACGACCTCGCCGCCGCCCGCATCTCCCACCTGCCGCACCTGTTCGCCGCCGTGCTCGCCACGGTGGGCGCGGAGGGGGGCGAGCTCGCCCTCGCGCTGGCCGCGGGCTCGTTCACCGACGGCACCCGGGTCGCCGGCACCCGTCCCGAGCTGACCGCCGCGATGACCGAGGGCAACCGGTCGGCCCTCCTGTCGGCGCTGGACGACGCCCTGGGCCGGCTGGGCGCCGCCCGCGGCTCCCTCGCCTCGACCGGCGGCCTGCTGGCGACCCTGCGCGTGGGCCACGACGGACGGGCCGCCCTCGACGAGGCGCGCGCCGCCCGCCGCGAGGTCCGGATCGAGCTCGAGGGCACTCCCGGCGAGTTCCTCGAGGGGATGCGCGAGCTCGGCCGCACCGGAGGGCGCGTGATCGGCTGGACGGCCGAGGCCCTGGACGCCGCGGACGAGGCGCTCAGCTCGCCCTGACCGGCAGCTCCACGCCGACCCGCTCCTGCGCGGTACGCCAGAGGCGACGCTGCGCGCCGCCGCGGTCTCGGCCCTCTGCACCGGGGCGATGTGGACGGCCACGCACCTGGCGCCCGCGATGATCTGCGCCTACGAGGAGAACCCCGACCTCGCGGTCCTGCGCCTGGACTTCCCGACCGCCGTGTCCGAGCTGCTCGCCGTGCTGCTCAGCGGGCTGGTGGCACGGGAGGCCTGACCCTCTTCTCCGGAACCGGCCCGCAGTGTCGGTGGGTCGTGGCATACTCGAACACATGTTCGAAGGATTCGGGACGAAGGCGCCCCGGCCGCCCCTGACCCCGTCCAACAGGCCCCGATTGACGATCAACGACCTCAGATGTCTGAGACGACCGGCCCTCGAGCGCCCGCGGCACCGCGACACCGCGACACCGCGACACCGCTCAGAAGAGCGTGTCGTGCTGGGGCGTCCGCTCGCGCCGGGCGTGGCGGGGCCGCCGAGACGCGGGCGGGGTCGCGGAGCCCGCCGGTGGGGCCTGAGGGTTCCGGGTCGACGCGTGCGCCGGGAGGAGGGCGGGGCTGGTGGCGAGGGTCGGGTCGACGCGGATCCAGTCGCCGCCCGAGTCGCCGGGTCGGTACGGCGTCCCCCGGCGCTTCGCGATCACCCCGGACAGGTGCTGGGCGATGACCCCGGAGAGCAGGGCCGGGCCGTCGTCGTAGGCGGGGGAGATCTGGATGCGGGTGGATTGCGAGAGATCCAGCCGCGAGAGCACGGCCCGCCGCTCCTCGAGGGGCCGCGGGTCGAGCGGGACCCCGTACAGCCGCACGACGTCGTAGACCATGAACACCGCCGGGCGCTCGCGGGCGATCGCGCGGGCGCGGCCGGCGTCGGCGATCCGGAGGCGCTCGCCGAGAGCGTCGCCCGAGGGGCTGCCGCCGTCGAGCATCACGGCCTCCCCGTCGAGCAGACCGTCGGCCACGGCGTCGACCAGGCCGGCGAACTCGGGGAATCGGGCGGTGACGTCCTCGCCGTCCGCGGTGCGCAGGGTCAGCTCGCCCTGGTCGACGTCGGCGAGCAGCCGGACGCCCGCCCAGTCGACCTCGTAGCTCCAGGCACCCTCGACCGGCAGGTCACCGGGCACGGGGAGCATCGGACGCACCCGGTCATCGTGCCTCCGCCGCCCGACAATCACGGGGACCGGGGTCGGCGCGTCATTGACTGGGACGAATGGTGCCGGTGGGGCATGCTGGTGCCGACGCGCGGTGACCGTCCACGCACCGTGTCCACCGAGAGGGGCCGATGATGCGCGCGATCTGGAACGGCGCGGTGTCGTTCGGGCTCGTGAACGTGCCGGTGCGGCTGTACGCCGCCACCACGAATCACGACATCCGTTTCCACCAGGTGCACGAGCGCGACGGCGGGCGCATCCGCCAGAAGCGCACGTGCTCGGTCTGCGGCGAGGAGGTGCAGTACTCCGAGATCGCCAAGGGCTACGAGACCGACGACGGCCAGCTGATCATGCTGGACGACGACGACCTCGCGACGCTGCCGGTCGCCACCGGGCACGAGATCGACGTGGTCCAGTTCGTGCCGTCGGACCAGATCGACGCCCTGCTGCTGGACAAGAGCTACTACCTCGAGCCGGAGAGCAAGGCGGTCAAGCCCTACGCGCTGCTGCGCGAGGCGCTGCGCGAGACCGACCGGATGGCCGTGGTGAAAGTGGCGCTCCGGCAGCGCGAGACGCTGGCGCTGCTGCGGGTCCGCGACACCGCGATCGTGCTGCAGACGATGCTGTGGCCCGACGAGGTCCGCGAGCCCGAGTTCGAGACGCTCAACACCGAGGTCGACCTGCGTCCGCAGGAGATGCAGATGGCGTCCTCGCTGGTCGAGAGCCTCGCGGGCGACTTCGAGTCCGACCAGTTCGAGGACGACTACCGCCAGGCCGTCGCCGACCTCATCGAGTACAAGCGCGAGCACGGCGGTGGGCGCCCGACCCCCGAGGCCGCCCCCGCCGACGAGGGCGACGACATGACCGACCTGCTCACCGCCCTGCGGCGCAGCGTCGAGGCGGCCGGCGGCAAGGCGCCGGCCGAGGAGCCCGCCACGGCGTCGAGCACGGCGGCGGCCTCGAGCTCTTCCTCGGACACCGAGGCCGCGCCCGCCACCGAGGAGAAGCCGAAGCGCTCGCGCTCGCGGACGAAGAAGTCGGAGAAGGCGACCGAGGAGAAGGCCGAGGCGGCCACCGAGGACGCCCCGAAGAAGTCGTCCACGTCGCGGTCGAAGAGCTCGTCGTCGAAGAAGAAGTCCGACGACGACGAGACCACCACGGCCTCGACCGCCAAGGGGCGGCGCAGCAGGAGCGCCTGAGCCGCCCCGGCGGTCCCGCGGGCTCAGCCGGCCAGTGCCTCCTGGTCGGGTACGTCGTAGCCCTGGTCCTCGATCACGTCGACGAGGGCGCGCACGGTGACGGCCTCGTCGTGCTCGACGTGCACGCTGCGGGAGTCGACATCGACCTCCACGGCCTGCACACCGTCGAGCGGCCCGACCGCGCCCTCGATCGCGGACTTGCAGTGCCCGCAGTGGATCTCGGGGACGGACAGGGTGGTGCTGGCCATGGCGCGGCCTCCGTTTCGTCGCGGCGGGGTCGGGGGAGCCCCCGGCGTCAACCGACACCGTCCTCCTGCGAGGACGCGTGCATACCCCCCGAGGGTACCGATGACGCGAGGGAGCACTGCGCGATCAGGCTCGTGCTGCCGGGCGGCGTCGCCAACGCCGACCTGCTGCGCACGATCCCGGACGTCGTCCAGGTGGTCGGGCAGTTCTTCGCGAACCGCAAGCCGGTCGCGGCGATCTGCCACGCCCCGTGGACGCTCATCGAGGTCGACGTCGTCCGCGGACGCCGCCTGACGTCGTTCCCGAGCATCGCCACCGACCTGCGCAACGCCGGTGCGGACTGGGTCGACGACGAGGTCGTGATCGACCGGGGCCTGGTCACGAGCCGCAACCCCGACGACCTGCCGGCGTTCTGCCGGACGCTGGTCGAGGAGTTCGCGAACGCGCCGACCCCGGCCCACGCGCTCTCCGGCGACCAGGCCTGAGTCCGCCCGGATCCACCACGCCGACCGGCCCGGTGCCCTGGGCCGGTCGGCGTCATCGAGCGGGCTCGGTGGGAGCAGCGTCATACTCCCGCCTCATGCGTCGACGCACCGCTCGCGCCGCGGCCGCTCTCGGCCTGATCGCGGGCCTGGCGCTGGCCGGCTGCAGCAACGAGCCCGCCGCACCCGCGTCGGCCCCCGCCGCACCCCCGACGACGACGGGGCTCCTCCCGCCCGGCGTCCCCACCGAGGGCATGCGCCCGCCCACGGACCGGCTGCCCCTGGCCGCCGAGCCGCAGGGCGCCCCGGAGCCGGCCACGACCCCGCCCGGGCGCCAGGTCCAGGTCGGCTCCGCCCCCGAGGGCGTGGTGGTCGATCCGGTGACGCGGACGGTCGCGGTCGCCAAGCGCAATCCCGCCGAGCTCGTCCTCCTCGACACCGACACCGGGGCGATCCGCGGTCGCACCCCGCTGCCGGGCTTCGTCCGCCATCTCCAGCTCGCCGCCCCCGGAGGCGCCGTCCTGGTGCCCGTCGAGAGCGCCAACGCGGTGGTGCGGGTCGCGCTCCCCGGAGGGCGGGCCGACCCGCCGCTCGTCGTCGGCACCGTGCCCCACGACGTCACCCAGGCCCCGAACGGCACGGTGATCGCCGCCGACGAGCTCGGCGGGACCGTGTCGGCCGTGCGCGGCGACCGGGTCGTCAAGGTGTTCACCGACGGCGTGCAGCCCGCCGGCGTCGCCCCGGTCGGCGACATCGTCGGCATGATCGACGTCCGGAAGAACACGCTGACCACGTACGACGTCGCCGGGCTGCGCATCGTCGGCGAGGCCCCGGCGGGCGCGGGCCCGACCCACCTCGTCGCCGACCGCCACGGCCGTATGATCGCCACCGACACCCGCGGCGACGCCGTGATCGTCTTCGAGCCGGCGTCCGGGCCGAACGGCGGCCCCCGCGAGGTCGCCCGCGTCGCCCAGCCCGGCGGGCCCTACGGCATCACCTACGACCCGGTCCGCGACCGACTCTGGGTCGCGTCGTCGGGCACCAACGAGGTCGTCGGCTACGACATGGCCGCGCCGCGGCCGCGTGAGGTCGACCGCGTGGCGACCATCCAGAACCCGTACACGGTGGGCGTCGACCCGCGGACCGGCCGTCTGTACGTCGCCGGCGTCTCCACCGGCGCGCTCCAGATCCTCGACCCCTGATCAGCCGCCGCTGATCAGGTCCCGGGGGATCTCCTCGTCCTCGCGGATGGCGTCGAAGAACTCGCCCGACTTCTGCCGGTTCCAGACGACGCCGCCGGAGACGCTCGAGGACAGATCGATCGGCACGGTCGTCGTGACCCCGCTGCCGCCCGAGAGCGAGCGCATCGCGAAGCCGAGGCTCGCGAGGTTCCAGACGTGGGTGCTGTCGTCGACCGTCAGCGTGGCGATCGCTGAGTTCGCGAACGGCACGATGCGGAACGGGTTGAGCAGTACCGCCGGGCTGGACGCCTCGGAGATCAGCGCCGACAGGAACGTGCGCTGGTTCTGGATGCGCTGGAGGTCGGCGTTGGGGAACGCGCGGGTCCGGACGAAGCCCAGCGCGTTCGGGCCGTCCAGGTCCTGGCAGCCCGCGGGCAGGTCGATGCCGGCCTTGGGGTCGTCGATCGGCTCGTCCAGGCACATGTTGACACCGCCGATGGCGTCGACCATGCCGGCGAAGCCCTCGAAGCCGATCTCCGCGTAGTGGTCGATCTCGATGTCGGCGTTCTGCTCGATGGTCTGCACCAGCAGCTTCGGGCCGCCGATCCCGTACGCGGAGTTGAGACGCCCGCGCCCGTGGCCCGGGATGGCCAGGATCGAGTCGCGCGGCAGGCTCGTCAGCGACGTCTGGCCGCCGAAACCGCCGACGTGCACGAGCATCATCGTGTCGGTGCGGCTGCCGTCGACCTCGCCCGTGGAGAGCTGCTGGGCGGCCTCGTCGTCGAGGCCGGCACGGCTGTCCGAGCCGATGATCAGCCAGTTCGTGCCGGAGCTCGCGGAGCCCTCGTACTCGGGCAGGGCGTCGATCCGCGTCATCTGCGTGTCGAGGTAGATCCCGAAGCTGACGAGCAGCAGGGCCAGCACCGCGAGCACGGCGCCGATGCGCTTCGGCCAGCTCCAGCGGGCGAACGGGCCGCCACGACCGCCACGGCCGCCGCCCCCGGTGCGCGACCAGGCCGGGCGCTCGGGGATGCGGTCACGCCAGGAGGGGCGTTGCCGCTCCCGGGCCGCGCGGGCGACATCGGGGTCGAAGCCGACCTGCGGGTCGCGGTTCCAGTCCGGCTCGCCGACGCGGGTGGGCTGCTGGCGCGGGCCGCCGTTCGGCGGTGCGGCACCACCACCGCCACGACCACCACGGCCCGGCATCTGGAACCCGCCGGGACGCGGGGGTGGCCCCTGGGGAGGCGGCCCGGGGGGTGGGCCCGCGGGACGACCGGGCGGGGGTCCCGGCGGCGGACCGCCAGGACCCGCGGGGGGTCGCCCCCGGCCGGGGGGTCCGCCGGGTCGGTTCATCGCCGTCTCACCTCGCGCCTCGCGTCGACGGGGCGTCGGTGGACGCCCGGCCGGCTCTCGGATACCGACCGCGGGGCCGTCGTGGTCGATGAGGATACGCAGGCCACAGGGCCGCCGAGCGCCCCCCGCTCGCCCGGGCGCCCAGGGGCGGTTCCGACCGCGCGGCCGGAGGGCGTCACACGTCCGGCCGAACGTCATCCCGCGGTCGGGGCGGCGCGCTCAGGGCTCCGGCCGCGCGGTGCGGTCGATGACCGCAAGGATCAGCTCGGTGACGGTCGGGGTGAGCTCGCGGAGCCGGTCGCCGCGCCCGTCCTCGACGGCGTCGAGCACCAGCTCGTTGATGCCGCCGACGAGCGCGAGGGCGGTGGGGTGCGGCAGCCCCTGCACACCGGCGAGCTCGGGCACGCCGGCCGGCCCCGTCTCGCCCGAGGCCCAGCGGGCGGCGCCGAGGGCGATGAGGGCGGAGAGCTGCTCGGCGAAGCGGTTGAGCACCTCGCGCCGCACCCGCCAGCCCCGCGGCCCGAGCCCGTTGATCTCGGTGAGCAGCGTGCGGGTCAGCGCCGGCTGCTCCGCGAGCGCCGCGAGGTAGGCCGACGTGCCCGCCGTCACCTCGTCCGCGAGGGACGGCGTCGCCGCACCCGGCGCGGCCTCGACCACCGGGGCGACGGCCTCGGCGATCCGGGCGAGCGGCTGCTCGGCGGCGGTCACGTAGGCGGCGAGGAAGCAGTCCTCGCGGTCGGAGAAGTGCTGGTAGAAGGTCCGCTTGGAGACACGCGCGGCCGCGACGACGTCGGCCACGGTGACCGCCGCGTACCCCCGCTCGGCGACCAGCGTGATCATCGCCTGGACGAGGCGGTCGCGATGCGTGGAGCCCGCGGCACCCACGGATCCGGTGGCGGTGGGAACGGACACTGGACAACGGTACCACCGCGTACCACACTGACCTCCGATTCGGTACGCTCGCGTACCAAACGAGGAGGGTTCTGAATGAGCACGCCGACCCGGACCAGCGACACGGCCACCGGCCAGCAGACCCCGCCGGCGCCCGGCGGGGGGCACATCCCGCACCTCGCCGTCGCGATCGTCGGCAACGGCTTCTCCGGTCTCGGCACGGCGATCCGGCTGCGCCAGGCGGGCGAGGACAACTTCCTGATCTTCGAGCGGCACGACGACGTCGGCGGCACCTGGCGCGACAACTCGTACCCGGGGTGCGCCTGCGACGTGCCGAGCCACCTCTACTCGTTCTCGTTCGCCCCCAACCCGGACTGGAGCCGCTCCTTCTCGGGCCAGCCGGAGATCCATGCCTACCTGCAGCGCGTCTCGGCCGCGTACGACATCGACCGCTTCACCCGCAACCGCCACGAGGTCCTCGACGCGACCTGGGACGACGGCGCGCAGCACTGGACGGTCACGACGAGCCGAGGCGTCTGGACCGCCGACGCGCTCGTCCTCGGCTCCGGCGCGCTCTCCGACCCGTCGTTCCCCGACGTCCCGGGCCTGGACTCCTTCGGCGGCCCGGTCTTCCACTCCGCGACCTGGCGCCACGACCTCGACCTCGCCGGCCGGAAGGTCGCCGTCATCGGCACCGGGGCGTCGGCGATCCAGTTCGTACCGGAGATCGCGCCGGTCGTCGGTGATCTCAAGGTCTTCCAGCGCACCCCGCCGTGGATCATGCCGCGGCAGGACCGGGCGATCACCGGGGTCGAGAAGCTGCTCTTCCGCTGGTTCCCGCCGGCCCAGCGCCTGGTCCGCGAGGCGATCTACTGGGCGCGGGAGACGTTCGTGTTCGGGTTCCGGAGCCCGCAGCGCATGGGCAAGGTCGCGAAGATCGCCGAGGCGCACATGCGCCACCAGGTGGCCGACCCGGAGCTGCGCGAGAAGATCACGCCGAACTACGCGATGGGCTGCAAGCGCATCCTGCTGTCCAACGACTACCTGCCCGCGCTCGACCGCGACAACGTCGAGGTGGTCACCGAGAAGATCGTCGAGATCCGGCCGCACGCCGTCGTCACCGCCGACGGCACCGAGCACGAGGTCGACACGATCATCGCCGGCACCGGCTTCGCGATCGGCGACCTGCCGATCAGCCACCGCATCCACGGCCGCGACGGACGCACCCTCGCCGACCACTGGGCCGGCTCGCCGTACGCCCACAACGGCACGATGATCGCGGGCTTCCCCAACGCGTTCACGCTGCTCGGGCCGAACACCGGACTGGGGCACAACTCGGTCGTGTTCATGATCGAGTCTCAGATCAACCTCGTGCTCGACACCCTCCGCCACATGCGCGGGCACGGCGTCGGCGCCGTGGAGCCGACCCCGGCGGCCCAGGACGCGTTCGTCGCCGAGATGCAGCAGAAGACGGAGGGCACCGTCTGGGTCGATGGCGGGTGCTCGAGCTGGTACCTCGACGAGCACGGCCGGAACTCCGCACTCTGGCCCACCTTCACGATGCCGTTCCGCCGCCGGCTGCGGCGCTTCCGGCCCGAGGAGTACGTCCTCACGCCCGTGGCCGCCACGCGCCGCTGACACCGACAGAATCGAGGAGACGACACCATGGCCACCGACCTCACCGGCAGCCTGAAGGACAAGGTCCTGTTCATCACCGGCGCCGCGCGCGGGATCGGCGAGGAGACCGCGCGCCGCGCCGCCGCCCGCGGCGCCCACGTGGCCGCGGTCGGGATGGAGCCCGAGCGCCTGGAGAAGCTGGTCGCCGAGCTCGGACCCGGCCACACCTGGGCGGAGTGCGACGTCACCGACCAGTCCTCGCTCGAGGCGGCGGTCGCAACGACGGTGCGCTCGCTCGGCGGGATCGACGTCGTGGTCGCCAACGCCGGCATCGCCAACCACGGCACCGTCGCCGAGAGCCCCGCCGACGTGATCGCCCGCGTCATGGAGGTCAACCTCATCGGCGTCTCCCGGACGGTGTCGGCCACCGTCGCCGAGGTCGAGAAGCGGCAGGGCTACCTGCTGCTCGTGTCCTCGCTCGCCGCGTTCACCGCGCTGCCGGGCATGGCCGCGTACTGCGGCGCCAAGGCGGGCGTCGAGAACTACGGCAACGCGCTGCGTTTCGAGCTCGCCCACCGCGGCGTCGGCGTCGGCACCGCGCACATGGGGTGGATCGACACCGACCTGGTCCGCGACGTCAAGGCGGACTCGTCGACGTTCGAGGACACGCTGAAGAAGCTCCCCTACCCGCTGGGCGCGCTGACCTCCGTCGGCGACTGCGCCGACGCGTTCCTCGAGGGGATCACCAGGCGCAAGCGCCGGATCTTCGTGCCGAAGGCGGTCGCGCTGGTCGCCGCGGCCCGCCCGATCACGTTCTCGTGGCTCGGCGACCTGCCCGTCCTCGCGCAGGCCAAGCAGATGGTGCCCCGCCTGGAGGAGCAGTTCCGGAAGACCGGACGCACCTTCGGGGCGACGAGTGCGGGGATGGGTGAACCGCGTTCCTGACGGCGGGAGACGGAGCCGGCGGCTCGACCATCGACACGGCGGGCGAACGCGGCCGCGCGTACGTTCGTCACTGAACCACCACTCAGTGAACCCGGAAGGGGCCCTGCTCCGTGACCGATGTCGCCCCCGCACCGCTCTTCACCGACGACTACTGGCACGAGCCGTTCACCGCGCTGGGCGAGCTGCGCGAGCGGGGTCCGGTGCACGAGGTCGATCTGCCCGAGGGCGGGCGGACGTGGCTGGTGACCCGGTACGCGGACGCCCGCGCGGTCATGTCGGACCCGCGCTTCGTCAAGGACTTCCGCAACACGCTGCCCGAGGACCAGCGCGCCTCGATCCCCGGCATCCCGTCGCCCGGCGGCGAGATGATGCTGCTCAACGACCCGCCGGTGCACACCCGCCTGCGCAAGCTGGTGGTCAAGGCGTTCACGGTGCGCCGGGTCGCGGCGCTGCGGCCGGGGATCGAGACGATCGCGTCGTCGCTGCTGACCGGCCTGCCCGGTGACGAGCCGGTCGACCTCGTCGCGGCGTACGCGGTCCCGTTGCCGACGGCCGTGATCTGCGAGCTGCTCGGTGTGCCGGTGGAGGACCAGGACGCGTTCGGCGAGTGGTCGCGAATCCTCATCGACGACACCGGCGAGGCCGCGAGCCAGCAGGCCAACGCCAGCCTCGCCGCGTACCTGGTCGAACTCGTCGAGCGCAAGCGTGCCGAGCCCGACGACGCGCTGATCTCGGCGCTCATCGAGGTCTCGGAGGAAGGTGAGCAGCTCTCGACCAACGAGATCATCGCGATGGCGATGCTGCTGCTCATCGCCGGCCACGAGACGACGGCGACGCTGATCACGTCCGCCGTCGAGCGGATGCTGCGCGACCCCGCGCTGCGCGACCGGCTCGCCGCCGCCGGCTCCGAGGAGCTGCGCGCGGCCATCGAGGAGTTCCTGCGCTGGGGCTCCCCGATCGCCCAGGCGCCGCTGCGCTTCGCCGCCGAGGACGTCGACTTCGACGGGGTCGTGGTGCCCCGCGGCGCGATGGTGATGGTGTCGCTGGCGGCCGCCAACCACGACCCGGCGCGCTTCGAGGATCCCGACACCTACGAGCGGGGCCGCGACACCACCGGGCACCTCGCCTTCGGACACGGCCTGCACTTCTGCCTCGGCGCGTCGCTGGCCCGCCTCGAGGCCGAGGTGGCGCTGCGCACCCTGCTCGACCGCTTCCCCGGGTTCACCGCGGGCGCCGACCTGCCCGTCGCGCGCCGGCGCAGCGTGCTGGTGAACGCGTGGGCCCGGCTTCCGGTGATGCTCGGCGCGGAACGGGAGCGGGGGACCGCGCCGTCGGCGTGACGCTGTGACACCCTGCGGCGGGTGACCGGCATGACCGCCTCCGACGCCCGATGGACCCTGGCGGTCGACCACGGGACCACGACGACGGTGGGCGCGTGGGCCGACGTCGACCCGCGCGACGGGTGGGTGCGCGTGGGACCGGTCGGCATCGACGGCTTCCCGGCGATGCCCTCGGCAGTGCTCTCGCGCCCCGACGGAACGGTCCTCGCCGGGCGTCCCGCGATCGAGGCCGGTGCGCTCGACCCCGCGGCAGCGCTGCTGCGCACGCGCCCCCACCTGGCGGCGAGCACCGGCGGCCCGCCCGAGCTGCTGACCCAGTACCCGCGCCCGACCACGGCGGTCGACGTCGCGACGGCACTCGTCGCGAAGGTGGTGCGCGCCGAGGCCGCCCGCCGCGCCACGCTGCCCTCGATGGTCGTGCTGCTGCACCCCGCGTCGTGGTCGTCGGCGGCGTGCGAGACCCTGCGGTCGGCGGGGCGGGCGGCGCTCGCGGCGATCCCCTACACCTCGCCCGACCAGCTCCAGCTGCTCGACTCCCCCCGAGCCGCGGCCCACCGGCTCGGCGGGCAGGGGCGGCTGCTCGTCGTCGACATCGGCGGCGCCGCGACCGAGCTGGCGGTCGTCGACCGCGGCGGCGACGGCACCGGCTCGATCGCCGGCATGCGGTCGGTCGACGTCGGCGCCGAGGTGCTCGACGACGCGCTGGCCCAGCTCGTGCTCGACCGCGCGCCCCAGCCCTTCAGCGCCCGCGTCCGCTTCGGCGGGGACCTCGAGGCCTACCGGGCCTGGTTCGGACTGCGCACGAGCGTGCGCGACGGCAAGGAGGCGCTCGCGGCCAGCGGCTCGCTCGCCGTGGGCCTGCCCCCGCTGCCGCCCGACAGCCCGGTCCCCGGGGTCGTCCAGCTCACCCACGCCGACCTCGGCGCGATGCTCGCCCCCGGGCTGGAGGAGATCGCCCAGGGCATCAGCGCCCTCGTGGACCCGCTGTCGGGGCCGCGGCCGGCGATGCTGGTGCGCGGGGGCCTCGCCGAGATGCCGCGCGTGCGGGAGTGGCTCGCCGAGCGCACCGGGTTCGGCCTGGCGCACGGCGGAGACCCGGGCGCGGTCTCGGCCTTCGGTCCCGCGTCCGGGGCGGCGGCCTGGGCGGCGGAGCGTCTGGGGTTGGGACGGCGCTGAGAACGGGAGACGCAGCGGAGCGGAGATCGACGCCCGACCGGACCGTCGTCGAGAACGTCGAGACCCGCGCGCACGGCACCGGCATGACGACCACGGGCGTGCGGCGCCGCCCGGCCGCAGGCTCGGGTGTCCCGTACCCCCGCGAGGTGTGGTGGTGCCGCTCGTGTCAGCAGGCGCCGGCCGGGGCATCCGCTCGGTGATCATGCGACTGGGCACCTTCAACCTCCTGCACGGGCGCTCCCCCGCCGACGGCGTGGTCTGCCCCGACCGCCTCCGCGACGCCGTGGCCGGCCTCGACGCCGACGTGCTCGCGCTCCAGGAGGTCGACCACACCCAGCCGCGCTCCGGGCTCGTCGACCAGACGGCCCTGGTCGCCGACGCCGTCGGCGCGTGCGACGCCCTCTTCGTCCCCGCGCTCGTCGGCACCCCGGGCGAGCGGTGGCGCGCGGCGGGGCCGGACGAGCCCCCGAACGGGGAACCGACCTACGGCATCGGCCTCGTCAGCAGGCACCCCGTCGAGCACTGGGTGCGCCTCCCCCTCGGGGCCTCCCGGGCCACGCTGCCGCTGCTGGTCGACGCGCGGCGCCCGGCGCTGGTGCGCGACGAGCCGCGCGTCGCGCTCGCGGCCGTGCTCGCCGCGGGCGCTCCGGTGAGGACGGTCGTCGCGACCCACCTCGCGTTCACCCCGGGCGTCAACGTCGCGCAGCTCGCGCGGCTGGCGCGGGCGGTGGAGCACCTGCCGGGCCCGGTCGTGATCCTCGGCGACCTCAACCTGCCGGGGCCGGTGCCCGGGGCGGTCCTGCGGTGCTCGGCCTTCGGCGCGGCAGCTCCGCTGCGCTCCGTGCCGCAGCGCTGGCGTTCGATGGCGAGGGCAGCGACCTTCCCCACCGAACAGCCACGCGTCCAGTTCGACCACGTGCTCGCCGGAACCGGTGCGCCGGCGGTGCGTGCGGCGCAGGCGGTGCCGACGGCGGTGTCGGACCACCGGGCGCTGGTGGTGGACCTCACGTGAGATCGGCCACCGACCCGATCACGATGACCGCGGGCGGGCGCACCCCGGCCTCGGCGATCGCGTGCGGGAGCTTCGCCAGCGTCGCGCGCGTCGTGACCTCCCCGGGCAGGCCACCCTCCTGGACCGCCAGGGTCGGCGTCTGCGGATCGCGGCCTGCGGCGACGAGCGCCTCGGTGATCGCGCCGATGTTCTCGACGGCCATGAGCAGCACGATCGTGCCGCGCAGGCGCCCGAGCGCGTCCCAGTCCACGAGCGACTGGCCGTGCCCGGGCGGGAGGTGCCCGGAGACCACCGTGAACTCGTGGGTCACGCCGCGGTGGGTCACGGGGACGCCGGCCAGCGCCGGGACCGCGATGGCGCTGGTGATGCCCGGGACGACCTCGACCTCGACGCCGGCCGCGGCGCAGGCCTGGATCTCCTCGAGGCCGCGGCCGAAGACGAACGGGTCGCCGCCCTTGAGCCGCACCACCCGCCGGCCGGCGAGCGCCTCCGAGACGAGGACCTCGTTGATCGTGTCCTGGCTCATGTAGCGCCCGCGGGGGAGCTTCGAGGCGTCGATGATCGTGACGTCCGGCGGCAGCTCGTCGAGCAGCGGCTGCGGGGCGAGCCGGTCGGTGACGACGACGTCGGCCTGCGCCAGCGCCTGCCGTCCGCGCACGGTGATCAGTCCGGGGTCACCCGGGCCGCCGCCGACGAGCGTGACGCCGGGGCGCACCGCACGGTGGCGGCGGTCGACCAGGGTCCCGCTGCGCAGCGCCTCGACGGCGCTGTCACGCACACCGGTGGCCCGGCGCGGGTCCCCGCCGCCGTGCACGGCGACGGTGATGTCGTCGTAGCGCCCGACCGCCGGGGTGACCGCGGTGCCGGCGTCGGCGTCGTCGGCGCGCACGCAGAACACGCGCCGGCGCTCGGCCTCCGCGGCGACGGCGGCGTTGACCTCGGCGTCGTCGGTGGCCGCGACCGCGTACCAGGCCTCGGCGAGGTCGCCGTCGGCGTACGCGCGGGCGTGCCAGGTGATCTCGTGGGAGTCGGCGAGGGCCGAGAGCGCCGTGGTCAGCGTGGGGCTGACGACGACCGTGTCCGCACCGACCTCGTGCAGGCCGGCCACGCGGCGCTGGGCCACGGACCCGCCGCCGACCACCACGACCCGCCGCCCGCGCAGGTGCAGGCCGACCGGGTACACGCGGGCGGTGGCCTCGCTCACGGTGCCTCTCCTTCCCTGTCCTTCTCGGTGACCCCCGCCGCGTCGAACGTCGCGACGTCGGCCAGCGCGCGGGCCGCGGCGACGATCACCGGCACCGCCAGCAGGGCCCCGGTACCCTCGCCGACCCGCAGCCCCAGGTCCAGCGTGGGCGCCAGGCCCAGGTGCTCGAGTGCCAGGGTATGGGCCGGTTCGACCGAACGGTGCCCCGCGAGCCAGGCGTGTGACGCGGTCGGAGCCATCGCGGCCGCCGCGAGGGCCGCCGCGCCGGACACGACGCCGTCGAGCACCACGGGCGTGCGCAGCGCCGCCGCGCCCAGCAGGAAACCCGCGAGCCCGGCGTGCTCCAGCCCGCCGACCGCGGCGAGCACCCCGAGCGGGTCGGCGTGTTCCGAGCGAAGGGTCCCTTCGCTCGAATCCAGTCCGTGGAGGGCGAGCGCCTCGTCGACGACGGCGACCTTGCGGGCGTGCGTGGCGTCGTCGATACCGGTGCCGCGGCCGGTGACCTGCTCGGCCGTGGCCCCCGTGAAGGCGGCGACGAGCGCGGCCGAGGGTGTGGTGTTGGCGATCCCCATGTCGCCGGTGACCAGCAACCGGTTGCCGGCGGTGACGAGGTCGCGGGCGGCCTCGATGCCGGCACGCAGCCCGGCGCGGGCCTCGTCGCGGGTCATCGCGGGCTCGACGGTCATGTCACGCGTGCCGGCGCGGACCTTGCGCGGGAGCAGGCCGGGCGCGGACCCGAGCTCGGCGGCCACCCCGACGTCGACGACCTGGACCTCCGCGCCCACCGTGGCGGCGAACGCGTTGACCGCGGCACCGCCGGCCAGGAAGTTGGCGACCATCTGCGCGGTCACCTCCTGCGGCCACGGCGTCACGCCGCGGGCGTGCACGCCGTGGTCGCCCGCGAAGATCGCGACCACCGCGGGCTCGGGCAGCGGAGGCGGGCAGGAGTCGGCGAGGCCCGACAGCCGGACGCCGATCTCGGCGACGCCGCCGAGCGCGCCCGGCGGCACGGTCATATGGGCCAGGTGCTCGCGTGCGGCGGCCTCGCCCCCGGTGGGGTCGAGGTGGGCCAGTGCCGCGAGCGTCTCGTCCAGCGGATCCATGCGGTGGTGTCCCCAGGTGTCCTCGTGCACGGCCCACGCCAGCGGTCGGCGGTGGGCCCATCCGGCGGTGGCGAGCTCGGGCTCGTCGGCGAACGCCTCGACGTGCCCGACGCACAGGTAGGCGACGACGTCGAGGTGCTGCGGCATCCCGACGCGTCGCCCCAGCAGCTCGGCGAGCTCCCGCTCGCGGAAGAAGCTCACCCAGCCGACGCCGAGGTCCTCGGCGCGGGCGGCGAGCCACAGGTTCTGGACGGCGCCGGCCACCGAGTGCGCGGCCATCCGCGGCTGCGTGTGACGGCCCAGGACATGCCGCCCGCCGCGCGTCGGGTCGCAGGTGACGACGACACCGAGCGGCGCCTCGCGGATCGCCTCGACCCGCAGCCCGGCGAACCTGCGGGCCCTCGCCGTCGGGAGGCTCGCCGCGAACGCCCGCCGCTGCTGGTCGGCCAGCGTGGCCAGCTCGTGCCGCAGCTCCGGCGAGCGCAGGACCAGGAAGTCCCAGGGCTGCGAGAACCCGACGCTCGGGGCGGCGTGGGCGGCCTCGAGGACGCGCCGGAGGCGGTCGTCGTCGACGGGGGTGTCGACGAAGCCGGTGCGCACGTCGCGGCGGGCACGCAGGACGCGGTGGAGGGCGTCGCGGTCGCCGGGTTCCAGAGCGCTCACGGGAGGATCTCCGTCAGCGCGGTCACCAGCCGGTCCGTGGTGGCGCGGTCCCGCACCGCGATCCGGACGTGCCCGGTGTCGAGGCCGGGGAAGGTGTCGCCGCGCCGGACGGCCAGGCCACGGTCGCGGAGCTTCTCCCGGACGTCGGACCTGGTGCGCACGAGCACGAAACTCGCGGCGGGGGTGCCGCGGACCTCGAGGCCGTCGACGGTGTGGAGCGCCGCGACGAGGTGATCGCGGTCGGCGGCGAGCGCGCGAGCGGCCTCGTCCGCCTCGGCGCGAGCGGCGGGGCTGCTACAGACCTCGAGGGCGACCAGCGCCGGCGTCGACACCGACCACGGCGGCGCGGCGGCGCGCAGTCCCGCGGCGAGCCCGGCGGAGGCGAGCGCGTAACCGACGCGCAGCCCGGCGAGACCCCAGGTCTTGGTCAGGCTGCGGAGCACCACCAGCCCGGCGAGATCGCGGCGTCCGGCCAGCGAGTCGGGCTCGCCGGGGGCGGTGTCGATGAACGCCTCGTCGACGACGAGCGTGCGCCCGGGGCGGACGAGGCGCGCGAGGACGTCGGCGGGGTGGCGCACCGAGGTGGGGTTGGTGGGGTTGCCGACGACCACGAGATCGGCGCTCTCCGGGACCGTGGCGGGGTCGAGGACGAAGTCCCCGTCGAGCACGACGCGATCGACCACGTGCCCGGCCGCGCGCAGCGCGGCCTCGGGCTCGGTGAACTGGGGGTGCACGACGACGGCGTGCCGGGGTCGCAGGGCCCGCGCGAGCAGCACGAACGCCTCGGCACCGCCCGCGGTCGGGACCACCTCGTCGCCCGGGCGGCCGTGGCGCTCGGCCAGCGCCGCGACCGCCCGGCGCGGGTCCGGGTAGGCGGCGACGTCGTCGAGGCTCGCGGCCAGACGCTCGCGCAGCCAGCGGGGCGGTGTGCCCGTGCGGACGTTGACGGCGAGGTCGACGAGGCCGGGGCCGACCTCCGCGTCGCCGTGGTGGTGGAGATCGTGGTGGGTCGCCGTCACCGTCGCGCGCGGGCAGCCCGGAGCAGGACCGTCTCGGCCTCGGGCACGGACGCGGCGAGCACGGAGGTCACCGCGGACGGGACGGCGCCCTCCTGCCAGCCGGCGCCACGCACGCGGTCGAGGAGCTCGCGGGCGAGGGCGTCGACGCGCTCGGCGGCCTCGTCGCGGTCGCGGACCGGACCCTCGCCCAAGAGGTCGAGGGGCAGCTGGCCGGCGCCGGCGAGCACCCGGCGCAGGTCGGCGAGCAGCCGGTCCTCGCGGCGGACACGGAGCGCAGCGGAGCGGGACCAGGGCGACCGCGCGGTGCGCGTCACCACCGGGTGCGGGCGTGCGTGCGGGGTCGCGGGAGCGTGCATGTCGTCGCCGGCCTTCCTCGGGTGCCTCGCCCGATGTCCGAATGCCCTGCCTCGACGGCCGGAGTCTCCTGGCTCCCGGATCGCTACTCGCCCCGGCCTTCCCGCCGGCGTGTCCGGCAGTGGCGTGCGTGGGGTCCGCTCCCCGGTGACAGTGGCGGGACCGCGCCGGATTCGCACCGGCTTCCTCCGCGTCCGTCGACCGCGGCAAGTTCACCCCGCGGACAGGCTCGCGTCAACGCACCCGAGCGCTTCGAGCGCGTGGCGTTGCGGACACTCAATGACAGCGACGCCACGTCGCTGACACCCGGGCTCCGCCGTTCGGGTCAGCGCAGGAGGCCCTGGCGGAAGCCGCGGGCGACGGCGTCGGCGCGGTCGCCCGCTCCGAGCTTGCGGAACAGGCGCCGGGCGTGGGTCTTCACCGTGTCCTCGGCCAGCACGAGCTCCGCGGCGATCTCGGCGTTCGACAGGCCCTCGGTCATGCCGAGCAGGACGTCCATCTCGCGCTCGGAGAGATCGGACGTGCCCGCGCGGGCGCCGGGGAGCGCCGACGGGTCGGCGAGGTCGCCCGCGCGCAGGAAGCCGCGGGCCCCGAGACGCAGGGCGTAGGTGGCGCGCTCGTCCTCGGCGATCCCGCCCGGGTCGGGCGCGGGACGGTCACCGAGGGGATCCATGGCCCCGGCGGGGGGTTCCCCCACGACGAGCACCGGGGTCTCGGGGGTGTGGCGGCGCACCTGGCGGACCGCCTCCATCCACGCGCTGCCCTCGTCGGCACCGATGAGGACCACGTCGGGGGCCGCCCCGTCGGTGCCCTCCTCGCCGGTCCGGGTGAGGCGCACGACCAGGTCGGGGACGTTGTCGACGCACGGGAGGTCGTCGAACACCGACGAGAGATGGCCGACGAGGCGCTCCCTCGCGGGCGTGGCTCCGGCGAACACCAGGCACGATCCCATTCACGCCCTCCTCACCCCGATGAGTGCGCACACAATCGCACACGGTGAACGCCAATCGGGTGACCCCCTCCTCGGACGTGTGGCGCGGCGAGCTCGCGCAGCTCGGCGGGGGGAGCGATCCCGCGACGTTCCAGGATCTCGAGCAGGACCGGGCCGACCGCCCGGGCGCCGCCGTCCACGGTCGTGAGCGCCAGCGCCGCGCCGTCGGGGAGCACCGCGAGCAGGACCCCCTCCGCGCCGACCTTCGACAGCGCGCCGGGCAGCAGGGTCATCACTGCCGTGTCGAGACGGTCGGTGCCGCCGACCATCCCCGGGTGGGCGCGCATGGCGGCGGCGACCGGGTGGTCGGTGAGCCTCTGCCCGAGGCGCGCCACTGCCACCAGGTCCATGGCGAACGCGGGCGCGCCGCACCCGTCGACGGTGACGCCGTGGACGGGGCCCGCGAGACGCTCGAGGGTCGCGCGCACGTGACGCTGGAGCGGGTGGTCCGGGTCGAGGTAGCGCGCCTCCGGCCACTCCTGCGCCCGGCAGGCCGCGAGCATCGCCGCGTGCTTGCCCGAGCAGTTCATCGCGAGGCGGTCGGGCTCGCGGGTGCCCCAGGCGCGGTCGGCGGCGAGGCCGAGAGGGCGCCCGGGCGGGCAGCCCAACGCGTCCGCGCCGAGCCCGAGGCGGGCGAGCATCCCGGCGGCGACGGCGAGGTGCTCGGGCTCGCCGGAGTGCGAGCCGGCGGCGAGGGCGAGCTCACGGTCGTCGAGGTCGGCACCGAGCTCGAGGCACGCGGCGGCCTGGGCGGGCTTGAGCGCCGAGCGCGCGAGCATCGGGGCGTCCACGGGGCCCGCGCGCAGACCGATGCTCCCGTCCGGCTCGAGGACGACGAGCGACACCCGGTGTTCGGACTCGACCATGTCGCCACGGGTGACCTCGACGACCCACGGGAGAGGCAGAAACGGGGGGAGCATGCCGATCGGGGAGCTCGAGCCCTCGGGTTGCGCGCTCACACCAGACGCTCGGCCAGCGTGCGCGCGTGCCCGGCCCGTTCCTCGACGTGTTCGACGCGCGGGTCGGCGAGCTCACCCCCCTCGATCATCTGGCCGTCGGCGATGTTGGTGCCCACCAGCATCGCCGCGGACTCGGCGGCCGCGGCGGCGAGGAAGGCCGCGGTCACCGCGTCGCCGGTGAGCGCGTCCGGGCCCTCCTCGGCGAGCAGGGCGGCGAGCTCGGCGACGCGCACGGCGAGGGTGACGACGTCCGCGGGCACCTGGACGATCGCCTCCGCCGCGGCCGGCCCGCCTCCGGGCTTGTGCCGCGCCTCGAGGAACCCGGCGTAGGCCTCGACGTCGTCGTCGGCGAGGCGCAGGGCCTTCGTGCGCAGGCCGTCGAGCTCCTCGGCCAGGTCCTGTGTGACGGCCCCGCGGTCGGCGGCGGCCTTGGCGACCTTGGTGGCGAGGCCCGCGGCGAGCGACACCGTCACCGCGGCCGTCGACCCCGCGGCGGGCCCGGGCCCCCGGCCCGCCAGGACCTCCCCGAACCGCGCGAGCCCCAGCTGCCCCAGCGGCCGGCTCACAACCGGCTCCCTCGTGAGCACTTTCCGGGCCTATGGGCCCGGAAAGTGCTCACGTACCGCTGGGACGTCAGAAGAGCCCCACGATCGTGCCGTCGGGCTTCACGTCGATGTGGTGGGCGGCCGGGTTCTTGCCCAGGCCCGGCATCGTCCGCATGTCGCCGCAGATCGGGTAGATGAACCCGGCGCCGACCGACGCGCGGACCTCGCGGACCGGCATGCGCCAGCCCGTCGGGGCGCCGAGCAGCTTCGGGTCCGACGAGATCGACAGGTGGGTCTTCGCGATGCACACCGGGAGATTCCCGAAGCCGTTGCGCTCGTAGAGGTCGATCGAGGTGTTCGCCGCCGGCGCGTAGTCGACGCCGTCGGCGCCGTAGACCTTGGTCGCGACCGTCTCGATCTTCTCGCGCAGCGGGGCGTCGTCGGGGTAGAGCAGCTGGAAGCGGCTCTCCTCGTTCGCGGCCTCCGCGACGGCCTCGGCGAGCTCCGCCGCGCCGCGCCCGCCGTCGGCGAAGTGCGTCGACACCGCGGCCCGCGCGCCCAGCGACTCGGCGATCTCGCGGATGGCCTGGTGCTCGGAGGGATGGTCGGTCGGGAACGCGTTGATGCAGACCACCGGCGAGACGCCGTGCAGGCGCATGTTCTCGATCTGCTTGCGCAGGTTGGCGCCGCCGGCGTGCACCTCCTCGGGGTTCTCCTCGAGCAGCGCGGGCGGCAGGTCCTTGCCGGCGACGATCTTGTGGTTGCCGGAGTGGGCCTTGAGCGCCCGGACGGTGGCGACGACGACCGCGGCGTCCGGCGTCATCCCCGAGGCGCGGCACTTGATGTTGAAGAAGCGCTCGGCGCCCATGTCGGCGCCGAAGCCGGCCTCGGTGACGAGGAAGTCGCCGCCGTGGATGCCGATGCGGTCGGCGACGATCGACGAGTTGCCGTGCGCGATGTTGCCGAACGGGCCGGCGTGCACGAGCACCGGCGTGTTCTCCAGCGTCTGCATGAGGTTCGGCTTGAGTGCGTCGCGCATGAGCGCGGCCATCGAGCCGGCGCCGTGGATGTCCTCGGCGGTGACGGCGTCGCCGTCGGAGGTGTAGCCGACGACGATCCGGCCGAGGCGCTGGCGCAGCTCGCCGAGGTCGTTGGACAGCGCGAGCACGGCCATCACCTCGGACGCCGAGGTGATGTCGAAGCCGGATTCGCGCGGCACGCCGTCCATGCGCCCGCCGAGGCCGGTGACGACGTTGCGCAGCGCGCGCTCGTTGACGTCGAGCACCCGGCGCCAGGTGACGCGGTACGGGTCGAGGCCCGCCTGGTTGCCCTGGTAGAGGTGGTTGTCGAGCACCGCGGAGAGCATGTTGTGGGCGCTCGTGACCGCGTGGAAGTCGCCGGTGAGGTGGAGGTTGAACTTCTCCATCGGCACGACCTGCGAGTAGCCGCCGCCTGCCGCGCCGCCCTTGATGCCGAACGTCGGGCCCATGCTCGGCTGGCGGATCGCGACGACGCCGCGCTTGCCGATGTGCGAGAAGGCCTGGCCGAGCCCCACCGTCGTGGTCGTCTTGCCCTCGCCCAGCGGGGTCGGGGTGATCGCGGTGACGACGACGTACTTGGCCCGCGGGCGGTCCTTCATCGCCTCGATCGCGTCGAGCTCGATCTTGGCGACGTCGGTGCCGTGCCGCTCCAGGAACTCGGGCGGCAGGTCCATCTGCGCTGCCACGTCGTCCATGGGCTTCAGCGCCGCCGCCTGGGCGATGTCGAGGTCCGACGGGATGCTCACGCGAGTTCTCCTGATCTCGGGCCCTGCCACCCCGGTGCCGGCAGCGCCGCCGGGGGACTCCTGACGGGGCACGCTCGCAGAACCGGGCCGTTCTGTCAGCCCGAGGTGTCACGGTTCGTGGTGGTCCGGGAGGCGGATCTCCGCCACGATGACCGTGTGGCGGGCGGGGTGGTGCGGCGGGCTCTGCTCGTCGTCGTGTTCCTGCTCGGCGCCGGTCTCGCCACGGCACCCGCGGCGACGGCCGCGCCGGCCTGCCCGCCGGTCGTCCTCTTCGCGGTGCCGGGCACGGGCGAGACCTCCGAGGCCGCGGACCCCGCCGCGTCGATCGGGCTGCTCGCGGGTCTCACCGACCCGCTGGCCGACCGCTGGGGCGACGACCTGGCGGTGCGCTACGTCCCCTACCCCGCGACGGTGGACCGTCCCTTCTACTTCACCAGCGAGGGCCGCGGCGCCGAGCGCCTCGCCCGGGACGCGGGTGACGCCGCCGCCCGCTGCCCGGACACCACGATCCTGCTGCTCGGCTACAGCCAGGGCGGCGACGTGGTCTCCGACGTCGTGCACCGCGCCGCCAACGGCACCGTCGACCTGCCCCCCGAGCGGATCCGCGGCGCGATCATGCTCGGCAGCCCCCGGCGCGACCCGCGGGCGCCGAACCTCCTCGACACCCCGGGCCACGGCGTGCTCGGGCCCCGCCCGACCCGCGAGCTCGCGGACTACGACGGACGGGTCTACGAGGTGTGCGCACCCGGCGACCCGATCTGCGCCACCGAGAACCTCGACGTCACCGTCTTCCGCGAGGGCTGGTCGTCCGGGGCGCACCGCAGCTACCCCGACGTGCCCGTCGGACCGGCCGGCACACCGCTGTTCACGGTGCTGGAGCGGGCCGTCGACACCGTCGTGGCACGGGCCACGATGCCCCGCGCTGCGGCCGCGAGCGGCTGAGCACGCTCGTACGCTCGCCCCGGTGAGGCAGCCGGGAGGGTGGACGACGCATCGTGGGTGAGCTGCTCAGCCGCATCCTCCCCGTCTTCGCCGTGATCGCCGCCGGGGCCGTGGCGGGGCGCTTCGAGCGCTTCGGCGAGCGCACCGCGACGGTGCTCAACGACCTCGTCTACTGGATCGCCCTGCCCGCCCTGATCTTCATCTCGGTGGCCGGGGCGGACCTGTCCGCCGGCGTGCCGGGCTCGGCGCTGCTCGCCTCGGCGGCCGTGGTGGTCGTCGCCTACGCCCTCGGCTGGGCCGCGGCCCGACTCGTGCGGCGGCCGCGGCGCGAGGCGCACGCCGTCGGCCTCGTCGCGGGCTGGGGCAACGTCGGCTACCTCGGCATCCCGCTGACGGTCGCCGTGCTCGGCCCCGCGACGGCGTTCGCGGCGTCGCTGACCTCGACGCTGCACACCGCGCTCGCGATCTCGGTGTTCCTCGTCGCCGTGACGCTCGACGGCCGCGGCCGCGGGGAGGACGGGGCGGTCGCCCTGCCCGCGTTGCTCGCCCGCCGGGTGCTGGGCAATCCGGTGGTCCTCGGCATCGTCGCCGGTGGGGCCGTCGCGCTGCTCGGCGTGCGCCTGCCGGCGCCGGTGGTGACGACGATCGCGATGCTCGGCGACCTCGCGGCACCCGGCGGCCTCTTCGCGCTCGGCATCCTGCTGCGCGGCGCCGTCGGGTCGCTACGGGAGTCGCGGGCTCAGTGGGTGCCCATCGGCGCCGCGGTCGCGATCAAGCTGCTCGTCATGCCGGCGCTCGCGCTCGGGGCCGTGGTGCTGTTCGACGTCCCCGCGCCGTGGGGTGCGGTGCTGGTGATGATGGCGGCGCTGCCCGACGCCGCGACGGTGTTCGTGCTCACCGCGCAGTACCGGGCCTGGTACCGCGAGAGCACCGCGGTGGTGGTGATCAC
This sequence comes from Actinomycetospora sp. 2LY8.5, assembly GCF_057180585.1. NCBI lineage: Bacteria > Bacillati > Actinomycetota > Actinomycetes > Pseudonocardiales > Pseudonocardiaceae > Actinomycetospora > Actinomycetospora sp. 2LY8.5. Next base: position 173,865 of record NZ_JBXUHE010000005.1, on the reverse strand, counting down.
CACGGTGCTCTCGCTGGTGACGTTGCCGCTGATCGTGCTGGTGCTCCCGTGAGCGGCTCAGGTGTCGCCGCGGAAGGCGCGGCGGCGCTGCTCGTGCGTGCGGGCCCGCCCCATGCGAGCGACCCGCGCACGCTCGTCGTCGGTGGCCCCACCGTCCGCGACCCTGCGCTCGGCCGCGGCCATCGCGCGGTCGACCGCCGCCTCGTCGGCGTCGGCCGGCGTCGGCGCCACCCAGCCGCGGTGCGCGTCCTCCGGCTCGTTCGAGCGGCGCTCGTCGACACTGCCGTTCATCGTGCACACCTCCGGTCGCACGTCGTCGTGTCCCCGATCGGGTCCCCCGGGACCACGGGTCGCAACCGGTCACGTGGATCACCCTCGTGAGCGGCGTCGCCGGGATCGTGCTGGCCGGGGGGCGCTCCCGGCGGATGGGCACGGACAAGGCCGAGCTGCGGCTCGATGGGGCGTCGTTGCTCGCGCACGTCCTCGACGCGCTCGCCGACGCCGTCGACGGCCCGCTGGTGGTCGTCACCGCGGCCGACACGCCCCGGGAGCTGCCCGCCGCCCCCTGGCGGTCGCGGGCCGCGGTGGTGCAGGACCCCGTGGCCGGCCGCGGGCCGCTGCAGGGCCTGGCGACCGGCCTGGCGGCGGTGTCCGAGGCGACGACCGCCTTCGTCGCCGCCGTCGACCTGCCCCGCCTGCACCCCGAGCTCGTGCGGGCCGTCCTCGTCCACCGTGTCGCGCCGGTGGAGGTCGCGCTGCCGGTGCTCGACGGGCACCGCCAGCACCTGCTCGCCGCCTACGCCACCGACCTCGCCGCCCGCGCGGACGACCTGCTCGACCAGGGCGAGCGCAGCCTCGGCGCCCTGATCGCCGCCAGCCGCGTGCGCGAGCTCGACGCGGCCACGCTGCTCGCCGACCCCCGCCTCGCCGCCCGCGACCCGGAGCTGGTCGGTGCCCGGGGCGTCAACACGCCCGAGGAGTGGGACCGCGCGCGTCGGGAGGGGCCCGCGCGACCGACCTAGGCTCGGGCCCATGGCCGACCTCAGCGATCCCGACGTCCTCGCTTTCCTCTCCCACGGCACCCGCACCGGCAAGATCGGCTGGACCGCGCAGGACGGTCGCCCGCTGGTGGCGCCGATCTGGTTCCTCGTCGAGGACGGCGCGATCGTGTTCAACACCGGCGCCGACAGCGCCAAGGGGCGCGCGTTCGCCCGCGACCCGCGCGCCGTGCTCTGCGTCGACCTCGAGGAGCCGCCCTACGCGTTCGTGCAGGTCCAGGGGTCGGTGACGCTCTCGGAGGACCCCGCCGAGCTCGAGCGCACCGCCACCGAGCTCGGCGCGCGCTACATGGGCGCGGACCGCGCCGAGGAGTTCGGCGCCCGCAACGGCGTCCCGGGCGAGCTCGTCGTGCGCCTGCACCCGGCCAAGGTGATCGCGGCGTTGGACATGATCGCATGACGCCCCCGCTCGCCCGCGTGCTCGACCTCGCGCCCCACCCCGAAGGCGGCTGGTTCCGCCGCACGTGGACCGCGGGACCGACGCTGCACCCCGCCGGCTACCCGGGGCCGCGGGCGAGCGCCACCGCCATCCTCTACGTGCTGGCGCCCGGCGAGGAGTCGCGCTGGCACCGGGTCCGCTCCGACGAGCTGTGGTGCTGGCACCGGGGCCCGGCGCTGTCGCTGTGGCTCGGCGGCGACGGCGAGGCACCCGACGACGGCGTGGCGCAGGAGATCGTCCTCGGCGACCGCCTCGAGGAGGGGCACGCCGCCCAGGGCCTCGTGCCCGGCGGGGTGTGGCAGCGCGCCGCTCCCGCCCCGGACGCGACCGCCGAGGTGCTCGTGACCTGCGTCGTCAGCCCGGGCTTCGACGACGCCGACTTCTCGCTCGCCTAATTCTCCGGGTCGGCGCCGGCCGGGTCGTCCCCGGCGGCACCCTCTCCCTCGGGAGCCGCCGCGGCGGCGGCGGGGTCGCCGGCGGGCGGGTCGGCCCCGCCCGGCGGCGCGTCCTCGCCCTCCTGGGTGGGGGGCTCCTCCGCCGGCGGCGTGGTGGTCGTGGGCGCGGCCGACGACCGGGGCGCCGAGGTGCTCGACGGCGTCGGCGACGAGGACTCGGACCCGGCCGTGTCGCCCGGGTCGGTGCCGGCGACGGGGGTGAACGCGCCGAAGGTCTGCTTCGGGGTGTCCTCGAGCGCGTCGTCCATGAAGGCCTTCCAGATCTCGCTGGGCAGCCCGTGCCCGTACACCGGGCGTCCGTCCGAGGTCTTGATCGGTGAGTTGTCGTCGGTGCCGACCCACACGACCGTGGACGCCGACGGGGTGTAGCCGGCGAACCAGGCGTCGTTGTTCTGGCTCTCCACGTGCGACTGCACGGTGCCGGTCTTCCCGGCCGACTGTCGCCCGCCCTGCAGCGAGACCCCGTCGTACTCGGGGACGTCGCGCATCGCCTCGGTGACGTTGCGGGCCACCCGCGGGTCGATGCGCTGCTCGCCCTCGGTGGTCGCGTCGTCGTAGAGGACCTCGCCGCTGGCCGTCGTGACGCGCTGCACGAGGTGCGGACGGTGGTAGACGCCCTCGTTGGAGAACGTCGCGTACGCCGACGCGAGGTCGACGGCGCTCGTCTCCTGATTGCCGAGCGAGATGCCGCTGTTCGGGTCGTTCATCGGCTGCGAGACGCCGGCCTGCCGGGCCGCGGCGGCCACGGCCTGGGGGCCGACGCGGTTGCCCAGCGCGGTGAACACGACGTTGTTCGACAGCGTCATGGCGCGCTTGAGGCTGCAGTTGTCGCAGTCGGCGCCGTCGACGTTGCGGACGGTCTGCCCGGGGATCGCGCGACCGTCGAACTCGGTCGAGATACCGATCGGCGGGTCCTGCTGGAGCGCCGCGAGCAGGACGAACGGCTTGAACGTCGAGCCCGCCTGCTTCTCGACCCGGGCGTAGTCCAGACCCGAGCCGTTGGCGCCGCCGTAGTAGGCGAGGATCGCGCCGGTGCGCGGGTCGATCGACACGGTCGCGCTGCGCAGGTTGTCCGGCTGGCCCTGCATCTTGCGCCTGCTCGCCTCGACGGCCTCGCGCTGGGACTCCGGGTTGATCGTCGTCTGGATCTGCAGCCCCTGGGTGACCAGCGCGTCCTGGTCGATCCCGAGGCTGCGCAGCTCGTCGCGGACGGCGCTGTAGATGTGGCCGCGGTCGTCGTCGGGCACGCCCCCGGTGACGCGCCGCGGGGGCACGGTCGCCGGGAACTGGGCGGCCGCGCGCTCCGGGGCGGACAGCCAGTTCTGGGCGACCATCCCGTCCATGACGTAGTTCCAGCGACGCACCGCGTCGTCGGGGTTCTGCGCGGGGTCCCACTTCGACGGCGCCTGGATGACGCCGGCGAGCAGGGCGCCGTCCGCCGGCGTCAGCGTCTCCACCGGTCGGTTGAAGTAGGCCTGGGAGGCCGCCTGGATCCCGTAGGCGCCGCGGCCGAAGTAGATGCTGTTCAGGTAGTCGGCGAGGATCTCGTCCTTCGAGCGCTCCTGTGAGATCTTCAAGGAGATGATGAGCTCCTTGTACTTGCGCATCAGCGAGTACTCGTCGCCCACCATCGCGTTCTTGACGTACTGCTGCGTGATCGTCGAACCGCCGCCGGACCCGCCGGTCAGGTTCTTCCACACGGCGCGGCCGAAGCCGACGACGTCGAAACCGCTGTTGGAGTAGAAGGAACGGTCCTCCGCGGACAGCACCGCGAACCGCACGGCCGGCGGGACCTGCTCGAGGCCGACCTTCTGCCGGTTGCCCTGCTCGCCCGGGGCGATCCGCGCGAGCACCGTGCCGTCGGAGAACGACACCGTGTTGAGCTGGCTCTCCACCGCGTCGTCGGCGTTGGGCACCGGGATGAACAGGAAGCCGACGACCATCGCGAGCACCGGCGCGGCGACCATCGCGCCGACGGCCGCGTAGGCGGTGCGGCGCAGACGGCGCCAGCGCAGCGTCGCGGGCGCGAGCTTCTCGGGGTGCGGGCCGTCGAGGTAGAGCACGACCCGCGAGCGCACGCGGCGGCCGAACGCCACCAGCCGCTCGCCGCCGGGCAGCCCGACGACGCGCGCCGCGACGATGCTGAGGACGGCCGCGATCGCGGTGGCGATCCGCCCGCGCGGCACACGGGGGGTGTCGGTGTCCCTGCTCTCCCTGGCGTCCTCGGCGCCCTTGGTGCGGCCCGGTGAGCGGTACGCGGTCGTGCGCGTGCTCGTCGTGCGGGGCTTGCCCGTACGGGAGCGGGTCGTCGTGCGAGGAGCGGCGCGGCGCGTGGCGGTGCGGGCGGCACCGGTCCGGGTGTCCCGGGTCGTGTCCCGGGGCTCGTCCTCGCGGTCCTCGTCGACCTCGTCCAGCTCGTCGGCCGGGTCGTCGGCCGGGTTCTTCTCGCCGTCGCGGCGGTCCGTCGGCAGCGGCCCGGAGCCCGGGCCGCGGGGCGACGGCGCGTCGACGACCGGCATCGCGGCGGTGCCGGTCGGGCTCGAGCGACGGGAGGGCGTCCCGTCGGAGCCCGACTGCCGGGTCTTCGGGTCGTCCGGGTCCGGCGCGTCCGCCCCGGACGAGCGGCGCGGCGCGGCAGGCACGGCGGGCGCGGCCGCCGCGGACGTGACGGCCGCTCCGGTCGTGGCCGGGCGGCCGGGCGCGTTCGGGATGCCCTGCGGCGGGCGACCGGGTGGCGGGGCGGCGGGCCGGGCGGGCGCGCCGGCGGACGCGGGACCGGCCGGGGCCGCAGGGCCGGCGCCGCGCGGGCCGGGCGGAACCGGGGCGGCGGGCGCGCCCCGGCCGGCGGCCGGCCTCCCCGGGGCGGGGGCGGAGGGCGCTCCTCCGCGCGAGCCTGCCGGGCCTGCGGGCGGCGACGGCCGGTCGGTGGGTGCCGCGGGCGGGGGCGTCGGCCGGGCAGACGGCGTGTTCGACGGCGTGCTCGACGGCGTGCTCGACGGCGTGCTCGACGGCGGGGGTGTCGGGCGCGCGGCGGGGGCCGACGGAGGGCGGGGCCCGGAGGGCCGGGCAGGCGCACCCGGGGCGCCGGGCGCAGCGGGCCCAGCGGGCCCGGCCGGAGGCGGGGAGCCGGCGGGCGCGGCTGGAGGCGGGGAGCCGGCGGGCGCGGCCCGAGGAGGCGGCGGCCCGCCGGGAGGCGCGGCGAGCCCGGTCGGAGCCGAGCCGGTCGGGGCCGAGCCGTTCGGGGCCGAGCCGTTCGGGGCCGGGGTCGGCGCCGCCGGGCCGGCCGGGGCGCCGTTCGGGCGAGCGGCGGGCGGCGCGGGGCGACCACCGGGGCGGGCCGGGGCCGCCGGTGCCGCCGGCGGGCTCGCGGCGCCGGCGGGAGGCCCGGCCGGACGGGCGGGCTCGGGTCCCGAGGGCGGCGCCGGCCGCGCGGGCTCGGAGCGGGCGGGCTTCATGTCCGGGCGGTCGTTGCGCCGGGTTTCGGGGCGCGCGGCGACGGCGGTGCCCGTGGCGACCCCCGAGGAGCCCGAGGCGCCCCCCGAGGAGCCCGAGGCGCCCCCCGAGGAGCCCGTGGAGCCCGCATTCGTGCTCGTCGCGGAGCGGAAGGACCCGGTGGAGAACGCGGACGGGAAGCCGACCGGCGGCGAGGCCGGCGCGGGCGCCGAGGTGATGCGCGCGCTCACGTCGCCGTAGTCGCTGTCGAGGTGCCGCCGGTCGGACCGGTCGCGATCCTCGCCGGCGTGTGCCCCCCGGGCCGGGGCGCGGGTGCCCCGGTCGCCCTCGTCGGCGGGGTCGACGTCGACAGCGCGACGCCGTCCCGACGAGCGAGCATGCGTGCCCGCCACCGAGCAACCACCTCCCCGTGTCGCTCGCAGTCACAGCCTGTGGTCACGACCCCGCCGGAGCGTCGACGGCGATCGTCGGGCCCGACGGAGACCTTCGGACCCGCACGAAGGCAACGCGTCGGTGACGCCCAGGTCGCGCTCCGGACGGGGTCCCGTCCATGACCGGCGCGCCCGATGCGGTGAGTGGTGGCGCGATGTCACTCTGTCGTGATCCCGGTCCCGCTGGTCCCGGACCGATGCGCTCAGTGGTGAAGACGATCACCGAGCGCGAGCGACCGGGCCCGCGAGGGCGCTAACGACACCGCGGTCCCGACCGATGACCAGGGCGAGGATGCCCGGCGAGAGGACACACGAGCCATGGACGGCCATCAGGACCCGCGGGTTCCGGCGCCCCGCGACGGTGAGCGGGCGGACGTCCGTGCCGGCGGGGACCCGTGGAGCCCGACGGTCCCGTTCCCGCGCGTCGCGCCGGCCGTCGAGCGGCTGCCCGTGCCCGCCCCCTCGACCGCGCTCGTCCCCGTGCCCCGGCGCTCCACGGCCCTCGTCACGGCCGCCGTCGTACCCGCCACGGAGCAGCCCGGCTTCCTCCGCACCTGCGCGCGGGCCGTCGCCCGGATCGTGCACCTCACCGTCGACGGCGTCCGATCGCTCGTCGCCCTGCTCGCCGCCGCCCCGGCGTCCCGCTGACACGGCGCTACAGCTGCACCCCGCGCGTCAGCGCCCCGTCGACCAGCAGGTTCGTCCCGCTGATGAACGTCGCCGCCGGGCTCGCGAGGAAGACCACGGCCCGCGCGATCTCCTCCGGCTTCGCCATGCGCCCGGTCGGGTTGAGGCCGAGCGCGTGGGCGTACAGCTCGGGGTTGTTCTCCTCGATCGACTCCCACACCCCGCCCGCGAAGTAGACGTTGCCCGGGGACACGGTGTTGGCGCGCACCCGTCCCGCGAGCTGGTGGGCCAGGCCCTGGGTGTAGTGGACGATCGCGCCCTTGAACGTCCCGTACGGGCCCGCCGCGAAGTCGATCTCCCGGCCGGACACGCTCGAGATCGTCACGATCGCGCCGGCGTCGCCGGCCTCGAGCGACGGCAGCGCCGCCTCGACGAGGCGCACGGTGCCGAGCATGTCGGTGGTGAAGCTCGCCGCCCAGTTCTCCTCGGACGACGGGATCGCGAGCGCCGAGACGTTGGCGACGACCGCGTCGATGCCGCCGTGCGCCGACGCGCTCGCCCGCACCCAGGTCGCCAGCGCGTCCCCGTCGGCGATGTCCACCGCCGTGCCGTGGACGTCGTGGCCGGCGTCGCGCAGCTCCTTCTCGGCCTCGCGGACACCGTCGGCGGACCGCGCACAGAAGGCGACCGTCGCGCCCTCGGCGGCCAGTCCCTCGACGATCGCGCGTCCGATGCCGCGGCTGCCGCCGGTGACGAGGGCGGTCCGGCCGGTGAGCTGGAGGTCCATGGCGACTCCTGTCAGGTCAAGGACGTGGCGCGGGCACGCAGATCCGCGTGCAGCCCGTCGAGGGGCCGCAGTCCGGGCACCAGCGTCTTGGACACCTTCGTCACCGCGCTGTAGTTGGTGTCGACGACGTTGGCCAGCGGGGCCAGCGAGGTCTGGGTGAGCAGCTGGTAGGCGTCGAGCCGGTCGAGGCCGAGCAGCTCGGCGAGCCAGGTGATCATCTCGACCTGGCCGATCCGCCACGCGTCCTCGAGCGGCCGTGACGAGCCGACGACGAGGATCTCGCCGTCGTTCTCGAGCCGGGGCCACAGCGGCGCCGTCGCCTGCGAGGCCTTGACCAGGTCGACGATCAGCGTCACGTCCATGGCGCCCTCGACGGCAGTGCCGCAGGACTCGCCCTCACCCTGGCGGTAGTGCCCGTCGCCCACCGAGAAGATCGCGCCGGGCGTGTTGACCGGCAGGTAGCAGGTGGCGCCGGCCCGCATCTCCGGGGTGTCCATGTTGCCGCCGAAGGCGTCCGGCGTGAGCGACGAGCGCACCTCCCCCAGCGCCGGCGCGACCCCGACCGTGCCCAGCATCGGTGCGAGCGGCAGGTCGATCGAGAGATCGGCGCGCTGGGCGACGAAGGTGACGGTCTGCCGGGCGCGGTCGACCTCGTAGATCCAGGTCCGCTCCGCCAGCGGGTCGTTGAGCAGGGCCGTGCGGTCGGTGCCGGTGAGGCCGCCGAAGAACGGCACGAGCGTCGAGGCGCCCCAGTCCCGCGCCGGGGTGAGGTCGACGAGGTGCAGGACGAGCGTGTCGCCGGGCTCGGCGCCGCGGACCGCGAACGGACCGGTCTGGGGGTTGAGGAAGCCCATCCGCAGGTTCGCGCTCGCGTGGTCGGAGGTCGAGCGGATGGTGCCGCCGAACGCGTCGTCGCACCACAGCCGCAGCACGGTGCCCGGCTCGACCTCACGGACCGGGGCGACGCCGCCGAACGTGTAGGCGTACTGCGACGGTTCGGGGTGGAACTCGACGACGTCCATGAACCTCCCGGCCCGCGACCCTAGTAGCGGTCGGTGCCCGTCAGGGCGTGCTCGAGCTGGTCGGCGATGCGGGTGACCAGCCGGAACGGGCCGTCGAACTCGGCGAAGGAGAGGTCCTCGAGCGGGGTGGCGTGGCGGAACACCGCGACACCGCCCACCGCGGCCGCACCGCCGACCACGGCGTCCTCGGCGAGCTCGAGCAGCCGGCGCGCGTCGATCTCGTCCAGACGACCGATCGGCGACTCGATCTGCAGCCAGTCGTGCCCGTCGACGACGCCCTTGTGGTGCACGTACACCAGCTGGGTGCGGTCCTCCGACGTGGGCAGCCGGAACGTCAGGCTCTGCTGGTCCTGCGCCATCACCTCGTACCGGACCCGGACCCACAGCACGAGGTCGTCCCACGACGCCACCGACCACTCACCGTCCTCACGAGGGCTCGACGTCCCGTTGTCGGGGCGCCCCGGACGGCGCGCCGCCGGGCGGAGCGACCGAACCGTAGCAGCGCGCTTGTGGCGCCCCGGTTCGCCGCGCTCGATCATCGGACACCCCCGCCGACCAGGCGGTCCCAGCCGGTCGGGCCGGCGACCGCGGTGGCGCCGCTGCGGTCGAGCAGGCGCAGGAGGGCGGCGCCGTCGCGGGGGCGGTCGCCGACCTCCTGGGCGGTCGCGCGGCGCAGCACCGGCACCAGGCGGGGCGAGAGCCGGTGGACGGCGGCGAAGGCCTCGGGGCCGGGACCGTCGAGGATCCGGCGGGCGATGTCCAGGATGTTGTCCCCGTCGAAGAGATGGTCGCCGCGCGCGGCGAAGACGACACAGCAGGCCCAGGCCCAGACGTCCGTGGCCGGGCCGGCGCGGTTGCCGGTGACCTGCTCGGGCGCCATGTAACCGGGTGTGCCGACCATGTTCCCGGCCGGGGTGTGGTGGGTCTGCCCGACGACGCGGGCGATGCCGAAGTCGACGACCTTGGGCCCGGCCGAGGTCAGCAGCACGTTGCCCGGCTTGAGGTCCCGGTGGGTGATCCCGTCGGCGTGCAGGGCCGCGAGCGCCCGGGCCAGCGCGATCGCGGTGCGCGTGAGCATCTCGCCGTCGGTGACCGCGCCCGAGGCGGCCACGAAGGCGTGCAGCGACGGGCCGTCGAGGCGCTCCATGACGATGTAGGGCATCGAGCCGTCGAAGCCGACGCTGTAGACGCGCGCGGTGTAGTCGCCGGTGACCTTCTGCAGCGTCTGGCCCTCACGCAGGAAGCGGGTGCGGGCGTCGACGTCGTCGAGCAGGTGCGGGGCGAGCACCTTGATGGCGACCACGCCGTGGGTGCCGGCGCGGTGCCCCAGGTAGACGGTGCCCATGCCGCCGGAGCCGAGGCGGCCGGTGAGTGTGTACTCGCCGACCGAGCGCGGGTCGTGCGGGGTGAGCGGCTGCTCGGGCGCGGCCATGTCGACCAGGCGCGTCGACGGGCCGACCGCCGGGGGCGGGGGCGGCGCCGGGCGCGAGGGCACCGAGCGCCCGACGCGGGGCGCCGGGGCCGCGGGGACCGAGGGCGAGGCCGCCGGCGCCGCGAGCGCCGGCTGGTCGTCCTTCTGGTCGTCCTTCTGGTCGTCCTTGTTGCGGCGGGCACGCAGCAGGCGGCGCTCCTTGACCGCGGGCAGGCGCGCGGCGCGCAGCGCCTCGGGCACCACCGGCGCCTCGCGGCACGCGCGCGGTCGCTGGATGCGGGTGACGACGCCGTGCGCGAGCAGGAAGAGCGCCGCGCCCAGCCCGACGCCCGGCACGGCCAGCGAACCGCCCGCGAGCACGAGCGCGAGGGCCAGGACCAGGCCGAGCATCACGGTCGCCCTGCCCCGGCTCGTCGGCCACGGACGCGTCACCGGCATCGCCCGGCGCCGCTCGAGGTCCAGACCCCCGACGTAGAGGCCGGCGGCCGCGAGGCACAGCACCGCGAGCACCACGAGACCGACGACGGTGATCGTGGGGCCGGACGCCGTCGGCGCCGGCAGCCCGACGTCCTCCAACCGCGCGACGATCCCGCGGATCGCGAGCCGGCGGCCCGCGCCGAGCTCGTCGGCGACCAGCGAGACGGTGAGTGCCCCGACCGCCGCCGTGACCACGACGGTGAGCACCGTCAGCCCGAGCGCGCGGGGCACGGGCAGGTCGGCGGCGCGGTGGAGGTGACGACGGGCGCGGCGGCGCTCGGCACCGGTCAGGCGGGCGACGCGGTCGGTGACGACGCGGTCGACGAGCATCGCGGTGCGTCGCTGGCGGGCGGCACAACGGTGCAGCGGAGCCATCGCGAGGGCCGTCAGGACGCCCGCGACCACCACGACGAGGACGGGCATGCCCGGGCCCAGCTCCGCCAGCCCCACCAGTCCGCCTCCCTCCACCGCAGCCGGATCCCGACACCGGCGCCTTCCGCGACCGTACCGGGGTCCCCGATCAGTCCCGGTTGCCTCGTCCCGGCGCGCCGTCACCCTCACGCGTCACGGTGGTTTTCCTGCGCCCCGGGCGCCACCGCGGTTTGCGGGGGTGACGCAAGACGACGTCGCCCAGGCTGTGCCGGCCGCGCACCACCACGTGCGGGACGCCGCGCTCGCGCCGGTGCCGGATGTCGTCGCGGACCTTCCCGGCCGAGATCCGGAGGTCGTCGACATCGGCGGTGGCGTGATCGGGCAGCAGGAGCAGCGGCGAGCACATCCCCGTCGCGAGCTCCACGGCGACCACCGGCGTCGTGAACTCGGCCCCGCTGAAGTCGAGCGTCACCCCGCCGACCCAGCTGTGGACCCGGACGAGAGGCGGCACCCGCCAGTACCCCCGGCGGCTGATCGCGCCGCCGACGCCGGCCTGCAGGTCGAGGACGTCGACCGACCGGGAGGCGTGCAGGTCCGCGCCGGGCAGGTCGTCGAGCAGGCCCTCGAGGTCGCGCCGAACGCGCGCCGCGAGCGCCGCCGCGGAACGGTCGCTGTACTCGCCGGGCGTGATCTGCCCGGCCACCATCGCGCGCGCGAGGAACTGCTGGACCTGCTCGCGCTCCACGTCCGAGACACGCAGCGCCGCGGGATCACCGGGCTCCGGGCTCGCGGACGTCACACCCGTGATGATAGGGCGCCGCGGGCAGAGGTCCGTGGGCCGTGAGAGCTCGGAACGGGGTGGTGGTGGGTGCCGCGAGGCCTGCTCGTCGTGCTCGCCGCGGCCGCCCTGGTCGTCGGTTGCGCCGGACCCGGGGCGCGCGCCTCGCCGCTGACCGGCACGCCCGCGCCCGCCGGCGCCCCCGTGCTGGCCGTGAAGGTCGACAACTCCCCCGCCGGGCGGCCCTGGACCGGCGTCGAGGACGCGGACGTCGTCTACGTCGAGCCCGTCGAAGGCGGCACGACCCGGCTGCTCGCCGTCTTCTCCTCGCGCCTGCCGCCGTCGGTCGGTCCGGTGCGCAGCGCCCGCGAGTCCGACGTGACCGTGCTCGGCGCCTACGGACGCCCCGGGCTCGCGTTCTCCGGCTCGGCGCCGGAGCTGGCCGGCACCCTCGCCGGCGCGTCGCTCGTGCCGCTGACCCCGGAGACCGCCGGCCCCGCGTTCCACCGCGACGGGGTCCGCCGTGCCCCGGTCAACCTGTACGCGGACCCGGCGGCACTGATCTCGGCCGCCGGCGGGGGCGTCTCCCCGCCGCGCGACATCGGCTTCCGGTTCGGCGCGACGCCGTCGGGCGGCGAGGTGGTGCGGCACCGCGACGTCACCTTCGGGTCCGCGGAGCTCGGGCTGACCTGGGACGCGGTGCGCGGCCGGTGGCTCGTCGAGCCCGGCGGGGGCGACCCGGCGGTGCCCGCCACCGGCGGCGAGCCGATCGGCGCGGCCACCGTCCTGATCCAACGGGTGACGACGCGCCCGTCGGTGATCCGGGACGCCGCGGGCGCCGTCTCGCCCTATGCCGTGACCACCGGCGAGGGCGCGGCCGAGGTCCTGCGCGACGGCCGCGTGTTCCCCGCCCGCTGGACACGCCCGACGCCGACCGACCCGACCGCGGTGCTCGGGCCGGACCGCCTGCCGGTGGCGTTCGCGCCCGGACCGGTCTGGGTGCTGCTCGTCCCGACGGACGGTTGAACCGCGGTCCCGATCGGGTAGCCGTGGGCATGGCAGCCGACGACAAGATCGACAACAAGACCGACAAGCTCAAGGGCAAGGTCAAGGAGGCCGCCGGCACGGCGCAGGGCGACGAGGAGCTGCGCCAGGAGGGCAAGACCGACCAGACCAAGGGCGACATCAAGCAGGCCGGCGAGAAGATCAAGGACGCCTTCAAGTCCTGACGAGCATCACCGCACAGGGGCGGCCCCGGGACCTTCGAGGTTCCCGGGGCCGCGCGCCTAGTACCCCCGGGACTCCCGGCGCCCGGCGAAGGCGTAGACGGGCGTGCCGTCCGCGTCGCGCCGGTCGAGCCGGTGCACCGCGAAGACGTTGACACCGGGGATGGAGCCTCCGGAGATCTCGCTGACCTGCTGGCGAGGCCCGGCCTCGACCAGCACCAGGTATTCCTCGGGCAGCGTGGCGCCCTCGACGATCGCCAGCTCGTGGTCGCCCCGACAGGGGCCGTCGGCGAGCCGGATGCGCACCGGGCTCTCCCCTCGTCTCGTCGGCCGGGGCCAGGATCATGGTGGCACGCCGCGCTCGGATGAGCGGATCGTCCGGGCCCGCTCTTTGCAGCTGTACATGCACATGCAAAGATGATCGCCGCCGGTCATGCCCCCCGTGATCGGCACCGGACCCGGTCGGTGTCCCCCCGCCGGCCGGGTCCTCCCCTCTCCGCACCGCCCCGACGGGGATTGGGTCGGTGCCGCAGCGGACACACTGTCGTCAGGGTTCCGATCGACGATGAGAGCGGACGTGCACAAGGACGAGGCGGCGGCGAGGCTCGCGCGGCAGGCGTCGGACGCGCTCGCCGACATGCTCGAGCACAGCCGCGCCCACCCGACGGGTCCCGACCGGTTCGACTGGTCCAGCGACGCCCTCGACGAGCTCGCCCGCGCCGTCGTCACCATCGGCGAGATCGTCGAACGCTGCACCGCCCGCTCGCCGGCCGCGGACGACGACCCCGAGGACATCGTCGAGGCCACCCGCGAGCTCGCCACGGTGATCGTGCGCCGCCGCAACTCCCTGCTCGCCGAGAACGCCTCGACGCGCCTGCACCGCACCCGCCTCGTCCCGGTCCGCCGCGCCGGGTGAGCTGGGACGCCCCTGCGCCCCGAAGCCGATCTCGTCGCCGTAGAGCCACCGCTGCTCGCGAGCTGCCGGCCGTGAGCGTCAGTGGACGATGTCGTACTGCAGCGCGACCATCCCGTTGCCGTAGCGGCGCTCGACGTCCAGGCGGATGTCGAGGCGCAGGCCGGGTGGCAGGATCGACAGCCCGCCGCCGATCACCACCGGGCACAGGATGAGGTGCAACCGGTCGACGACGCCGACGCGCATCGCGTGACCCGCGAGCGTCGGACCGTCCACGTAGAGGTCGGCCTCGGTCCCGCGCTTGATCTCCTCGACGTCCGCGGCCTCGAAACGGCGCTCGAGACGGGTGCGTCGGGTGTCCACCCCGGTGAGCGTGGACGAGTAGACGACCTTGTCCGCCGCCTGCCAGACCTTCGCGAACTCCGCCGACTCGGGCGACTGCGCGGCGGCCTCGGGGTCGTTCTCCCAGCCGACCATCAGCTCGTAGATCCGGCGGCCGTAGAGGTAGGTGCCGACCGTCCGCGACTCGGCGTTGATGTCGGCCAGTACCTCCTCGTCCGGCACCGCCCAGCTGAAGTCGCCGTCGGCGTCGGCCGTGTATCCGTCGAGCGAGCCGATGGCCGAGAAGATCAGACGTCCCACGAGCCGCCTCCGTCGTCCGCAAGTGATTGCATTTAAGGATCAGCCGGCGGAAGTGTCGCGGACGTCCGAGCACGCGTCAACGCGGGAGGTCGCCGGTGCCTGGCAGGACTGGTGGAGCGCGGGCAGCGGGTGCGGCTCGACGAGCGCGCCGCGGCGCACCGTGAAGAAGGCGACGACACCCCCGAGGACGCACAGGCCGGCCGCGACGAGCATCGCGCGGGCGAAGCCGGGCCCGAGGGGCTCGGTCCCGCCGGCGTCGAGACCGACGACGAGCGGGAGGACGGCGACGGCGAGCAGGCTCGCCACGCGCGAGATGGCGTTGTTGGCCCCGGAGGCGGCGCCGACGTGCTCCTCGCCCACCGACGCGAGGACGGTGGACGTGAGGGGCGCCACGGTCAGGGCCATCCCCAGGCCGAAGACCACCATGGCCGGCAGGACCGCGGTGACGTAGCCGGCGCCGGGCACGACCCGGACCAGCAGCGCGAGCCCAGCCCCGGCGACGAGGGGACCGATCGTCATCGGCCACCGGGGCCCGATCCGCTGCGCCAGCGCGCCCATCCGGCTCGAGAGCAGCAACATGATCACGGTGAACGGGAGGAACGCGAGGCCCGCGGCCAGCGCGGAGTAGTCCAGCGACTCCTGGAGCTGCAGCGCGAGCAGGAACAACGCCCCGCCGAGCCCGGTGTAGACCGCCAACGTCACCAGGTTCGTGCCGGTGAACTGCGCCGAGCGGAACAGCGACAGCGGGATCAGCGGCGCCGACGCCCGGAGCTCGATCACCGGGAACGCCCCGAGGCCGAGCACGCCGATCACGAGGGCACCGACGGTGAGCGCGCCCCAGCCGTGCACCGGCGCCTCGATGAGGCCGTAGACGACCCCGCCGAGCCCGATCGTCGCCGCGGCGGCGCCGGCGACGTCGAGCCGCCCGCTCGCCGTGGTGTCCCGGGTCTCGGGGACGTGGCGCGCGGTGACGACGAACGCCGCGGCGGCCAACGGCACGTTGATGAGGAAGATCCAGCGCCACGACGCCGCGTCCACCAGCCAGCCGCCGAGGAAGGGGCCGATCGCGGCGGCGACACCGCTCAGGCCGGCCCAGGTGCCGATCGCCCGGCCGCGGTCGTCGGCGCGGATCACCGAGTCGATCAGCGCGAGGCTGCCGGGGATCAGCAGCGCGCCCCCGACGCCCTGGGCCAGGCGGGCGAGGATCAGCGCGGTCCCGGTCGGCGCGATTCCGCAGGCCAGCGACGCGACCGTGAAGACGACCAGGCCCACGAGGAACACCCGGCGCCGGCCGTAGCGATCGCCGAGCGCGCCGCCCAGGAGCAGCAGCGCGCTGAGCGTGAGCAGGTAGCCGTCGAGGACCCACTGCAGGACGGAGAACCCGCCGCCCAGGTCGTGGCCGATCGCGGGCAGCGCCACGTTGACCACGGACCCGTCGAGGAACGCCACGCCGGACCCGAGCGCGGCGGCGACGATCAGCCACCGTCCGGTCGACGACGAGATCGGGACCGCCGGATCGCTCACCGCTCTCCTAGCCGAAGGTGAGGACGTAGGCCTCGACGCCGGGGACGAGGAAGACGATCTCGAGGACCCGGTCCGCGACCGCGCCGCGCACGCGGATCAGCTGGTGGAGCCGCGGCTCGTCCAGCACACCGCGCCCGTCGGCGTCGACATCGAGGCCGGCGGCGTCGCCAGCGGGGGGCGCCGTCGAGCAGGACGTGGAACGGGACCGACGGCCCGCGCGGCGCCATCGCCAGGTGGACGTCGCGGGCGTGGAAGCACACGACGAGGCGGCCCTCGTCGCCGTCGAGCACGCTCGCGCGCCGCTCGACGTCGCCCGCCCGCGCCACGTTGGCGGTCTCGCCCTCGAACGGGAACTCGGGGGGGTGGACGCCGATCACCACGACGCCCTCGACGGGCCGCTCCGTGATCCCCGAGTGGCTCACGTGATCACCCCCGGCGATCGGGACCGCGGTCACTTCTGCGGAACGCCGAAGAGTACGCCCGAGGTTCACTGCGGGGGAATCGTCGAGCACGGACGAGACCGGGCCCGGGATCCGGTCAGCCCGGCATCGCCCAGACCGAGACGTGTGAGGTGCTCGTGTCGGTGAACGGGGAGCGGTCCCACCATGCCCAGCGCTCCTGCAGCTGCATTCCGGCCAGCCGACCCATCAGGTCCAGCTCGGCCGGCCAGGCGTAGCGGAACGGCACCGAGCGGCGCTCACCTCTGCCGTCCGGGCCGAGAGTCACGTGGTGCGACCACATCCGTTGGGTCGATCGGTCGTACTCGTCGTAGCCGACGCCGCGCGAGTCGTGCCGGAACACGCTGAACCTCTCGTCGGGCGGCACCCGCTGCACCCCGGGCACCTCGGTCTCGATGACGAACCGCCCTCCGGGACGCAGATGGCGCGCGGCGTTGGCGAACGTGGCGACCTGGGCGTCCTGGGTCACGACGTTGCCGATCGTGTTGAACACCAGGTAGACGAGATCGAACGCGCCCGGGACCCGGGTCGAGGTGTAGTCACCGACGACAACCGGCAGGTCTTCGCACTTGGCGCGCAGTCGCGCGAGCATCGCCTCGGACAGATCGATGCCGTGCACCTCGACGCCCTGGTCACGCAACGGCAGCGCGACCCGGCCGGTGCCGATCGCGAACTCGAGGGCGAGGTCCCCGGGGGAAGCGAGACCGGCGAGGAAGCCCGACTCCAGGGCCAGGTGCCCGGAGGTGAACCGCACGTCGTCGTCGCTGTCGTAGTCATCGGCCACGGCCGGACCGAACCAATCGGGTCGCTGCACGCCCTCATGCGATCACGCCGCGGCCGCCGGGCACGACTGGTCCTGAGACTCCTGGCGTGCCCCGGGGAAAGCACCACCGGTGACGGACACTCCCGCCGTCACACGTCTCGGCGAGGGGTGAGGAGCGCCGCGGCCGCGTCGCGGCCGGTGCGTGCCGCGTGCGGGTCGGCGCCGGCAGAGTAGAGCACGATCACGCCCTCGTGCAGGGTCAGGACCTGGGCTGCCAGCTGGGCGGGATGGTCGTGGCCGGCGGCGACGGCGAGCCGCTCGAGGTGCTCGCGCAGCCAGGCCTTGTGCTCGCGGGCGATGGCGTGTGCGGGGTGCTCGGGGTCGGCGATCTCGCCGTAGGCGTTGACGAACGCGCAGCCGCGGGGGCCGTCATCGCGCATCCACGCCTCGAGGGCGTCGAAGACGCCGAGGAGCGGTTCGGCGTCGGGGTGGGTGTCGGGCCAGTCGGTGAGCCACTGGCGGTACTGCTGGTCGCGGCGGTCGAGGTAGGCCGCGATCAGGTTGTCCTTGGACCCGAACCGGTCGTAGATCGTCTTCTTGGTGATCTGGGCGGCTTCGGCGAGGGTGTCGACCCCGACCGCGTGGATGCCGCGCTCGTAGAACAGCTGTGAGGCCACGTCGAGCACCCGGGCCGCCGCGGGCGTCAGCACCGGGGTAAACCGACCTATATGGTTACTGCTAGCCATACAGGTCAGTATACTCGGGGGCTGCCGTGGTCGGAGAAGTCCACGCCGGAAGCGCTTCGGCGATCGGCCGGCTCACGCCCACCGTCCTGTCGGCGGGCTTCGTCGTGATGTGGAGCTCCGGGTTCATCGGCGGCCGCCTGGGCACGGCCACCGCCAGCACCCCGACACTGATGGTCTGGCGCTTCGTGCTCGTCGCCGCGGCCCTCGGCGTCCTCACTGCTGTGCTCCACCACCTTCGGCGCCCCGCCCGTCGGTTCACGCGCGGCGAGCTCGCCGCGCAGGCCGTCATCGGGCTGCTCGGGCAGGGCACCTACATCTGGACCACTGTCGGTGCCATCGAGCTCGGCGTCGGCGCCGGCACCACCGCGCTCGTCGCGGCACTGCAACCCATCACCGCCGGCGCCCTGGCCGGCCCGCTGCTCGGCGAACACATTCGCCGCCGGCAGTGGGCCGGTCTCGGCCTCGGCCTGATCGGCGTCGGCGTCGTCGTCGGTGCCGACCTCCTCGCCCCCGGCTCTGCCCCGTGGTGGGCCTACGTGCTCCCGTTCCTCGGCATGGCCGCCCTCGTGGCCGCCACCCTCCTCGAACGACGCACCGCCGCGGGCACGACACCCCTGCTGCCCGCCCTCACCATCCAGACCATGGCCAGCGCGATCCTGTTCGTCCTCGTCGCCCTGGTCGCCGGAGAGCTGGCCCCACCGACCGATCACCTCGCGGCATTCAGCCTGGCCGTCGGCTGGTTCATCGCTTTCTCCACCCTCGGCGCCTACGGCTTCTACTGGCTGACCCTGCGCCGCACCAGCGTCACCCGCCTGAGCAGCCTCATCTACCTCACCCCTCCCACCACCACGCTCTGGGCCTGGCTCATGTTCGGCGACCCGGTCACCAGCCAGGCGATCGTCGGCCTGGCCGTCTGTGCCCTCGCGGTCGCCCTCGTCCACTCGCACCCGCCGACGTGAGCCGCCCTCGGTGTCCCGGAGACCGTGGGTCGGGGCAGGTTCCAGGTGGCGGGGCACCGTGGAAGCGCCCCCGCGGGCTGCCTACACGGAGAGCCTCGACAGGGCTCGGGCCCGGGCGGCGAGCGCCGCCTCGGTCGAGGCCGGGGAGGCGTCGGCGAGAGGCATCCGCACGTGCGGTGTCGAGATCCGGCGATCGGCGTGCAGGACGGCCTTGAGCACCGCGGGGCTGGGCTCGGCGAACAGCGTCTGGATCAGCGGTAACAGTGCCTCGGCATGGGCGCGCCCCTCGACGACCAGCCCGTCGAGCCCCGCCTCGACCATCGCCACGAACCGGTCGGTGCACAGATGCGCCGAGGCCGTGATCGCGCCCGTGGCGCCCATCAGCGTCAGAGGAAACAGGAACGGGTCGTCACCGGCGAGGACCGCGAGCTGCTCGGAGCGGGTCCCGGCCAGCACCGCCAGGGTGTCGGAATCGATCGCGCCGACAGCCTGTTTGACCCCGGCGACGTTCTCGGTCGCGGCCAGCTCGCACAGGGCCTCCGCCCCCAGCCCGCGGCCTGTGCGGTAGGGGATGTTGTAGAGCACCACCGGCACCGGCGAACACGCCGCCACGGTCTGGAAGTGCGCGACGATCGCGGTCTCGGAGGGCCGCACGTAGTAGGGCACCACCGCCAGCGACCCCGATGCAGCCGGCACGTCGGACAGGGCCGCGTGCCGGATCAGGGTGGTGCGGGTGTCGTTCGTGCCGGCGCCGACGAGCAACTCGGCGTCCCGGTCGGTACAGACGCCACCGACCGCCTGGACCACCGCTGCGCGCTCGGCCTCCTCCAGTGACGTCGACTCGCCGGTCGTGGCGAGCGCCACCAACCCGGCTGCGCCGGCGTCGAGGTAGTCCGAAGCCAGCGTCTGCAGGGTGTCGAGGTCAACCCGATCCCGCTCGTCGAACGGGGTGATCAGCGGGACGTACACCCCGCGCAGCGTCAGCGGCCTCGCCATCACCGCACCGTAGGCCCTCGCTCGTGAGCGTCGGCGGGCGAGGGCGAGGCTGACGATCGTCGTGAGCGCCATCGCGGCTGCGCCGACCAGCGCCGCGGTCGTGTGAGCGTCATCGCCGGAAAGAGGCGGCCAGGACCCAGACCGCCGATGGCGCTGCCCCACATCACCAGCCGGACGAGACTCAGGTGAGCGTCACGTCGACCCGGCGCGCGGTGGTCGTGGTGCCGTCAGGCGCCCGTCCAGCACCGACTGCCTGAATCCGGTCCGTGGTGACGCCCTTCGCTGTCAGCGCCTCCGCGACGGTCTGGGCTCGCTGCTGAGACAAGCTCTGCGCCGTGCTCGGGCCTCCCCCGGAGGCCGGGGCCGTGTAGCCCGTGATCTTGACACCGGCTCCGCCTGCAGGCGCCAACAGTTCTCCCACCATGTCGACCGTCGACCGTCCGGAGGAAGTCAGAGTCGCAGTGTCCGCCTCGAACGTGATCGGGGCCGCCGCCAGCAGCTGGTCCAGCTGCCCCTGGAGGGCCGCGCGGTCCACCCCCGCAGCCTGGCCGCCGGCGCCCTGGCCATTCGTGTTCCCACCGGGGGGCGTCTCGGGGGCCGGCGCACCGGGCTGGCCGGCAGCACCGGGCTGGCCCTGGCCGGGAACACCCGGAACCGTGGGCAGGTTCGACGGCGCTCCCTGCGGTAGTGCGGTCGGCAGCCCGGAGGGCACCGGCGGTACTTGCGGACCGTCCGAGCACGCCCCCACGACACCGAGTGAAAGGACTCCCGCGACGGCCGACAATGCGAGCCGCGGCATCGTGCTGTTGTTCTTCACCATGTCCTCCCCTGATCACGAACGAACATCGTCGAACGGCCGATACCTCTCACCGGGAACTGTCATGAACCTCCGTTCCGCTCGTGGCCAACACCGCGGGGTCAGCCCAGATAGCGGGGTTGGACGTCGGCGAGCACCGCGTCGACGATGTCTGAATAGACGTCGAACTGGTCATCGAACCCGGCCGCGGTGAGGGCTCGTCGCACCACTCCGGAGCGAGCGAGGACCAGTCGAGGCGCCCCACCGTCGTCGTCACGATGCTGTGCGAGGTGCGTCAGTGCCCGCCCGTTGATGAACGTGGTTTCTCGCAGGTCGACCACCAGCGTCGTCGCAGGCTCGCGGCACCCGAAATGCCGGCGGCAACGATCGGTGCCGCGCAGGTCGGTGAGGGTGGACAGGAGCCGGTGGAACTGTTCGTCGTTGGCTCGGTCGATCTCACCGGTCACCGAGAGGACCAGCACCGGGCGCGGCGGACCGAACAGCGCGCGGGCGCCGAACGTCGCGCTCACAACACCTGACGCGCGTGCACCGGGCAGCGCGGATCGACGAACGCCGTCTCGCCCGAAACGTTGGCGCGGAACGCCGCGTTCGCGAGCACCGAGCAGGTGCAGCCCCGAGAAAGTGCCGTGCGCCCTCCGGGGGCGAGCGTAGGGTCGGGCACTTCCGCTGGATCGGAGCCTGCCACCTCACCGGGCGGAGCGCCGTCCTCGTGCGTATCGTGCGGATTGGTCATCGAGCCTCTCAGCTTTCTCGTCGCGGCGTCGGGAAGGGCCACAGCACGACGACGCGCTCGGCGTTCGTGGCGATTGCGGTGAATGCCTGCTCCGAACGCAGCATGGTCGGCCGACGGGTGCCGTGTCAGGGGCGGGCACCACCGCGTTCTCGGCGTCACGGTGTTCCGGGGAACACCGCACGGGGTGGGGCCCGATGTCGGTTCCTGACTCTCCCGGGAGCTCTCCTCCCGCGTCACGAGCGAGGGAGTCGGTGAGTGCCTCGGTGATGGTCACGCCGGTCTCCCCCCTTCGGCCGGGTCGGTCTCGGCGCGCTTCGCCGGCCACGCGATCACTCGGGCTCGGACGTCACACGCATCTTGCTGAGGGCGACGATGCACAGGACCGCCACGACGGACAGGACGATGAGCAGGATCGACAGGGACACGTTCGAGCCGGTCCATGCGAGGAGCAGTTCCGCGACGAGCGGGGTCGCGGCACCACCGACCACGGCGCCGAGCTGATAGCCCAGGGACGCACCGCTGTATCGGATCTCAGGCTCGAACAGCTCGCCGAAGAAGGCCGCCATGGGCCCGTACATCATCGCCAGCAAGATCAGTCCGACGGCCACCGCGGCGGTCATCCCGATGAAGGACCTGGTGTCGATGAGCCAGAACGCGGGGAACGCCCAGACCGCGGTCAGAGCCGCGCCGGCGATGTACACCGAGGAGCGGCCGATGCGGTCGGAGAGCGCTGCCCACAGCGGCAGGGCAGGCAACAGCAGGAGAGTGGCCACCGTGATGGGCAGCAGCACCGCGTCGATCGTGAGCCCGAGGGTCTTCTGACCGTACGCGGGCAGGAACACCAGATAGAGGTAGAAGACCGTGTTCACCACGATGAACGCGCCACCCGCGAGCAGAACCCGACCCCAGTGCCGTCGCAGCACCTCCAGGATCGGGGACTTGGTCACCGCCGGGCCCGCGGCGACCTTCTCCGCCGCCGCATTCTGCACGTGATGGAAGGCGCGCGTCTCCTCCAGCTTGTTCTTGGTGTAGACCACCACACCGACGAACAGAACGCTCACGATGAACGGGATTCGCCAGCCGTACGACGCGAACGCCGCCTTCCCGAGAACCAGGTACAGAAGGAAGTACCCCGAGAGGCCGAGGAGCACCCCGAGCGGTACACCCATCTGCGCGAAGGACCCGTAGAAGCCACGCTTGTGTGCCGGGGCCGACTCGGTCGCCATGAGTGCCGCGCCGCCCCACTGGCCACCGACCGCGAGGCCTTGGGCGAACCGGAGAATCGTCAGGAGGAGAGGCGCGACGATGCCGATCGTGGCGTACGTCGGAAGCACGCCGATCAGGAAGCTCGCCACCGCCATCAGGCCGAGCGCCGCGACGAACGCCTTCTTCCGACCGACCTTGTCGCCGAAGTGGCCCCACACGATGCCGCCGAGCGGACGCGCCAGGAAACCGACGCCGAAGACGCCGAACGACGCCAGGAGCGCCGCTGTCGGGTCATCTCCGGGGAAGAAGAGGCTGGGGAACACCAGCGCGGCGGCGGTACCGAACAGGAAGAAGTCGAACCACTCCACGCTCGCACCGACCAGGCTGACCGTGGCGACCTTGCGGACGTCACGTTCATCGGCCGCTACCGACACGGCTCTACTCCGCACTTCCATGGCCATCTCCTTCACGCAGGCCGCACGCCGACGGCCTGTGGCTCGATGTGTGCGCGTTCACAGCGTGGCCGCCGGCAGGGGCCGGATCAGCGGCGCGCGCGACCGCTTTTCCGGCGTCCCGGTGTTCCCGGGAACACCGCCGCGACGACCGCCGCCTACGCTGTCGCCGTGACCGATCACACGACGACCGAGCTCGACGCGATGGCCCGAGAGGTCGTCCGCAGGGCTGCCGAGGTCGTGCCGGAGGTGGCTGATCGCGTCGTGGAGAAGATGGTCACCGAGATTCCGTCCTACGCCGCGGGCGTCGCGGGAGAGAAGGGTGCGGTTCGTGAGCGTGTCTTGATCAACCTGTACGCGGCCATCGACACCCTCGGCACCCGTCGACACGACCCCACGATGGCTGCGAAGACCGGCCGCCTGCGTGCCCAGCAGGAGGCGCATCTCGCCGACGTCCTGGGCGCCTACCGCCTCGCGTTCGGCGAGCTGTGGAACGAGTTCGTGAGGGCCTCACGCAACCCGCCGGCCGTGCCCGCGGAGGCCCTGGTCGATCTGTCTTCGCGGATGTTCTTGCTCCACAACATGGAGTCCGAGGCACTCGTGCACGCCTTCCGCGACGAGGCCCACCACATCCTGCTCACCCGCGAACGAGAGCGCGCTGCCCTCATCGACGTGCTGCTCTCCGACGACGCCGGCCCCGGGACCCTGCTCGACGTGGCCCAGTCGCTGCGGCTGCCCCTCGACGGGGCGTTCCTCGTGGTCGCCGGCGACAGCGAGCTCGGCCGGGACCCGATGCCCCGCATCTCCTCCGCCCTGGCCGCGGTCGACGTCAAGTCCGTCTGGCGGCTGCAACGCGACGTCACCGTCGGCGTTCTGTGCCTCCCGGACGCCACTCACAACGACACCGCGGTAGAGCTGCTCGCGAAGCAGGCGTCCGCCCCGGTCGGAGTCAGCCCGGTCGTCGGGCGGCTCTCCCGCGCCTCGTGGGGGCTCGGCCTCGCCCGACTCGCGGTCCGCCGGGCCGGGGGAAAGCCCGTCGTGCGACAGTTCCCGAGCGACCCGCTGAACATCCTGGTCGCGGCGTCTCCGGAGTCCTCCTTGGAGACAGCACAAGTGGTGCTCGGCAGCATCCTCGATCTCCACGAGGATCAACGAGACCTGCTGCTGGAGACCCTTGACGCCTGGATCGAGGCAGGGGGCTCGGCCGACAGCACAGCCGACGCGCTCTATTGCCATCCCAACACGGTCCGCAAACGCCTCAAGCGCATCGAGCAAGCCACCGGCCGGATCCTGTCCCGCCCGGGAGACGTCGCGGAACTGGTCGCCGCAGGTCGGGCGTGGATCGAACTCAGTCCCCGCTCGTAGCCCGTTCTCGGCCGGAATCCCACGGTACAGGCCGCAACAAGGCTCCATCGTTCGCGGACGTGTCTCGCCGCTCTTCTCGTGCCGGTCGTCGGAACTGCGACGTCGCGGGCGCGGTGGGTCGATTCGGCTTGTCGACAACAAAGCCATCACCAAGCTCGCCGAGTAGGGCCCGCGGGTCGGCGTTCTGCCGCGGAAGACGTGCGGGAGACCTCAGCTCGTCGGGGTCCCACTCGGTGAGTGCAGCTCGCCGGCGCCTCGCCGCTGCCCGGCGTTCTCCTGGTCACGGTCGGCGGGGTGCCGGTGGCACCGCGCGTCGGGTCGGCCCCGGACTTCGTCCCGGGGGGATGGGGCGAAGCCCGGGGCAGGCTCGAACATCCTGTCAGTCCGGACGGTCGTGCCGATACCGGACAGCCGGTGACGAGCGGGGGTGCTCGTGGGCCGTGCGCTGGTCGGAGGAAACGGTGGGTGGGCTCGGGAGGGACGAGGGCGGGCAGGGCGGGGTGGTGGGCTGCCGGCGCCGTGTGCCCGGCCGGGTGCGCGGCGCCGGTGGCGTGGCGGGCTGACCGGCGCGCGTCGGCGCGGGACGCCGTAGCCCACGCGGACTGCGGCTCGTGCGGTGGCGCGAGACCTGCGGCAGTCAGCCCGCACCTGGTTCAGCCCGACCGGGGAGGTGTCGGGTGCGCTCGCCGGGCCCAGCCGGCCAGTGCGCTCCGTTCGGGGTGAGGTCGGCTCGGCCCACCAGCCCTCGGTGCGGGGCCCAGCCCGATCACGGCGGTGAGCGCAGCGCGGTCGTGACCGTAGAGCCGGCCCGGCTGCTGGTGGGCGGGGACGATGCCGGGCACGCCGACGCGGTCGCGCCGGAGCCAGACATCGGTGACGCCGAGCCGTTGGCATCGGCGTGGCGGCGCAGCCACTCGTCGTCGGTGATCCACGCCGACTGCAGCGAGGGCGCGACGACCGCGCCCCACCGTCGACACCTCCATCGCACTGTCCGTCCTGATCTCTGCCGGTCACGGCCCGTGGCCCGGCGGTCGTGGACGTGGCCGGCACCGTGCGCGGAAGCCGCCGACGCCGGGCGGTCAGCGATCCGTGGGGCTCTGGTGCCACACCATGACGGCAGGCCTGCCGACGGCAACCGACGGGCCAACATCGGCCCTCAGCGAGCGCACCTCCAGCCTGACGCGGCGGAACGATCGAGTGATGCTGTGAAGCCGATCGATCACCACGCTGCCCGTGAGGATGATCCGTTCGCCGCTGACCGGATCGATGCCGGCGGAGACGCGCTCCTGCCGGCGGCCCCGGAGGCGCCTGGCACTCCCGCGCAGGGGGACGCAGCGGCCTCGGTCACGGCGGCGACGTAGCGACGCTCGTGGAACGAGCCGTGGATCAGCGATCATGAACAGCGGGGCCGCAGCGTTGCTGCGACCCCGCTGAGCTGCCTCGACCGGCGCGCGCCCGAAGGAATTCGAACCCCTAACCCTTCTGATCCGTCGTAGTGCCAGGGGCGCATCCCGCGGCCGGATCAGTCTCGCGGAGGCAGGCCATGCGCCTGGTGAGTCTCGGCCTGGTTCTCGCCGTCCGTCGCTGTTGATGCAGCGATGGATGCACAGGAAGTCCCAGCCGCGCGGGAACCCGCTCTCGACCGTGTCTGACCGCTCCTAATCGCACGCCGATCGCACGGCGGCTGTCTCTGATCCTTGACAACTTCACAGCACCCCCGCGCGATGCGGCGGGGCGAGCTGCTCCGCTTGAGGTACGCCCAGGACGGCAGCGGCTCCTGAGTGCGACGAGAGATGGCGGGCGTGGCCCTCGCGCGTCAACGCCTAGGCTTTGGTCATACGGCGGTGGGGCTCGCCGAGAACTGCGCCCGCCGGGCGCCAACGGTCCCTGAACGCAAGATCGAGTAGTCGACTGCGCTCGGGAGGAGATCGTCGGTGGACGTCTGGGAGTTCGGGTTCGCGGGGCTGGCGGCGTTCGCACTCGCGGTGCTGTCGGCCGTGGCCGGTTTCGGCGGCGGCGTGGTGCTGCTCCCGGTGTTCGCCGCGGTGCTCGGGTTACGAGTCGCCGTTCCGGTCCTGACCTTGACGCAGCTCGCCTCGAACGGGTCACGCGTGTGGCTCAACCGCCGAAGCCTCGACTGGATGCTGATCGGCTGGTTCTGCCTGGGAGCGGTGCCGTTGGCTGTCCTCGGCGCGATTGTCTTCGCCGGTGCTCCACTCACCGCCCTGACTCGCGTACTCGGAGTGTTCTTGCTGGTCATGGTCGTGTGGCGGCGCTGGCGCCCGAGCCCGGCGCCGCTGGCGGACCGAGGATTCGTTGCTGTCGGTGCGGCTTCAGGGTTGGGCTCGGCCCTCCTCGGCACTGTCGGTCCCCTGACCGCGCCGTTCTTCCTCGCCAAGGGCCTGCGTCGTGCCAGCTACATCGGCACCGAAGCGGCCTGCGCTCTCGCTATGCACCTCACCAAGACCGCCGCCTACGGCGCGATCGCCCTTCTCGACGGTCGGGTCTTCCTGCTCGGCCTCGTCCTGGCGCTACCAACGATCGTTGGCACCTGGGTCGGAAAGAAGATCGTCGACCACGTCAGCGACCGAGTGTTCGTGCTGTGGGTAGAGGTCGGACTGGTGGTCGCGGCGGTGATCTTCTTGACCGGCCTGGCCTGAATTGCCTGCGATCCGCGCCTTGACCGGCGAGTAGGTCAACCCAGCACCGCCGCTGTAAGCCGGAGCGCGTCCAGGGGTCGAGAGCGACCAGGACGAACGGGCTGACCCTGGCGCTGACCTGGGTGTTGACCCTCTGGTGGTTCTGGTCGTCTCCGGGCCCGTCGATAGCCACTGTGCCCCAGACGTGCCCCAGGACGCGATCTCGGCGCACCTTCCGAGGGGCGAAAACCGCTCGCCCCGGCCTCGTACGCGTGCACGATCCCGGACAGCCGGATCGGGTGGCTACAGCCGGCGGCATCGGCCACGTGGCCCACGCCATCACCGAGACCCGGTTCACCACCACCGCGGTGGCCGGCTACCTCGCCAAGTACGCCACCAAGGCCACCGAACTCGCCGGGCACACCTCACATCGCGTGGCCCACGGCGCCGAGCGCGCGAGGGCCGACGAGCGGTGGGTGGACTCCGGACTGATCTTCACGACGGCCCACGGGACGCCGGTCGAACCACGGACGGTCAACCGCACGTCCCGAACGCTGAGCGACTCCGCCGGCCTCCGTCCGGTGCGGGTCCACGACCTACGACATGGCGCGGTCTCGCTGCTGCTGGCGCTCGGCGTACCGCCTCGCCACGGTGATGTGATGTACGAACTGATGCAGTGGTGGCCTCAGACGCAAAGACAGCGGGGGCACCGCTGACGCGATACCCCCGCTGAGCTGCCTCGACCGGCGCGCGCCCGAAGGGATTCGAACCCCTAACCTTCTGATCCGTAGTCAGATGCTCTATCCGTTGAGCTACGGGCGCAGTATCTCGTTGTGAAGCCTCGGACCTGCCCGGACCGCGGCCGCGGAGGCTCCGGGATTTGAACCCGGGAGGGAGCCGAACTCCCAACCGCATTAGCAGTGCGGCGCCATAGACCAGACTAGGCGAAGCCTCCCGAGGTCCCCCTGGGGCCTCCGTCGGGAAACAGTACACAACGCCGGCGAGCCGGGTCCCGGCCACCCCCGCCTCCCCGTGACGTGTGCACGTCGACGCATAGGCGCCCCGGGGCGACGGGTAGTCCACAACCGAACCCGCCACGAGGAGGACACCCGCCGTGAAGGCGACCCTGATCTATGGAGCCGGCGACATCCGCGTCGAGGACGTGCCGGACCCGACGCTGCAGACCTCCACCGACGCGGTCGTGCGCATCACCCACGCGTGCATCTGCGGCAGCGACCTCTGGCCCTACAAGAGCCGCGAGCAGACCGAGCAGGGCGACCGCATCGGCCACGAGTTCATCGGCGTGGTCGAGGAGACCGGCTCGGACGTCGACCGCGTCCAGAAGGGCGACCTCGTCGTCGCCCCGTTCTTCTACGCCGACGGCACCTGCGAGTACTGCCGGGCCGGCCTCACCAGCGCCTGCCCGAACGGCAACGCCTGGGGCGCGGAGACCGACGGCGGGCAGGGCGAGGCCGCCCGCGTGCCGTTCGCGGACGCGGTGCTGATGAAGCTCACGGTGCCGCCCGACTCGGCGCTCATGCCGAGCCTGCTGACGCTGTCCGACGTGTTCGGCACCGGTCACCACGCTGCGGTGTCGGCGCAGGTCGGGCCGGGCAAGGACGTCGCGGTGATCGGTGACGGCGCCGTCGGGCTGCTCGCCGTCCTGGCCGCCAAGCGTCTCGGCGCCGAGCGGATCGTGCTCATGGGCCGGCACAAGGACCGCACCGACCTCGGCCGCGAGTTCGGCGCCACCGACGTCGTGTCCGAGCGCGGCGAGGAGGGCGAGCAGAAGGTCCGGGATCTGCTCGGTGACGGCGTGCACTCCGCGATCGAGGCCGTGGGCTACGAGCAGTCGTTGACCTCGGCGATCAACCTCACCAAGCCCGGCGGCCACGTCGGCATCGTCGGCGTGCCGCAGAGCGGCGAGCTGCCGAACCTGGCGCAGAAGTTCTTCAAGAACGTCACCGTCGCCGGCGGGATCGCGCCGACCCAGGCGAACATGTACGAGCTGCTGCCCGACGTGCTCGACGGCCAGATCGAGCCGGGCAAGGTGTTCGACCGCGAGATCCCGCTCGCCGAGACCCCTGAGGGCTACCGCGCGATGAACGACCGCGACGCCCTCAAGGTGCTCGTGCGGCCCTGAGCCCTCGGTCCGTCGTGACACGAACGTCGCTCTCGTTGCTTCCGAAGCAGCGAGAGCGACGTTCGTTCCTCATGGGCGCGCCTAGGTTCGGCGCAGGAACCGCAACAAGGCCGGGGGGCGGCCGCCGTACCCCTCCGCCTCGAAGGCGGCGACGGCGATGCGGGGCAGGTCGCGCACGGCGTCGAAGACGAGGTATCGCGGCACCCAGGCCGGTCCGAACCGCGCGTTGAATCGATAGAGCGTCTCGATCTGCCACCACCGCGACGCCGTGCGCAGCAGGCGCGCCCAGAGCCGCGCCACCGGTCCCGCGCCGATCTTCTCGCCGCGTTCCAGCGCCGAACGGAACACCGCGAAGTTCAGCGACACCCGGTCGACGCCGAGGCCGCGGCAGGCGCCGAGGAGATCCGCGATGAGCAGCTCGTTGAGCCCGTTGTCGGGCACCGCGGGGTCGCGGATCATGAGGTCCAGCGACAGCCCGTCCGCACCCCACGGCACGAACTGCAGCAGGCCGCGCACCTGCGCCTCGGCCGTGGCGACGACCAGCACGCCCTCGGGGTCCGACTCGCCGTCCGCGACCCGCGACAACGCCATCGAGAACCCACGCTCGGCCGGCCCGCCTCGCCAGCGCGCCACCAGCTCCCGCAACGACGCCAGCTCCTCGGCGGGCACGTCGCGCATGCGCCGCACGGCGGTCGCGTAGCCCGCCCGCTGGACCCGCGAGACGGCCTGGCGCACGGTGCGCATGGAGCGGCCCTGCAGCGAGAAGGTGGCGACGTCGACGACCGCCTCGTCACCCAGCTCCAGCGCGTCCAGCCCGCCCTCGCGCAGCCACACCCGCGCGCCGGACTCCGAGCAGCCGAGCACCGCGGGCACCCATCCGTAGCGGCGGCACTCGCCGAGGAACTCGGTGATCGCCCCGGGCCAGGCCTCGAGGTCGCCGAGCGGGTCGCCCGACGCCAGCGCCACCCCGGCCACGACCCGGTAGGCCACCGCGGCCTTGCCCGACGGCGAGAACACCACCGACTTGTCCCGGCGCAGCGCGAAGTACCCGAGGGAGTCGGCGCGGCCGTGGCGGGTGAGCAGCTCGCGGATCCGGGCGCCCTCGTCGTCGGTCAACGTCGGGCGGGGCTCCGCGGAGCGCAGCAGGAAGTAGCCGCCGAGCACGAGCGCGGCGACGCCGAAGGACAGGCCGAGGACGGCCGTGAGGTCGTCGAACCACCCGACCCGGAACTGCACGGGTCCGCTCACACCGACCAGCGAGAGGAGCGCCTGGACGAGCTTGTCCTCCACGCTCGGACTCCCCGCCAGCAGCGACGGGCGGACGAGCAGCAGCAGGAAGACGGTGACGAGGCCGCCGAGCAGCATCTGGATCACGACGCGCACGGCGGCCAGGCGTCCGACGGGATCGGGGAGGGCGGTGAACTCGTGGCGCGTCAGCAGCAGGCCGACGAGCAGCACCGCGACCACGATCGTCGGCACCAGGGCGTGGCGCCCGACGACGTGCGAGACGATCAGCAGCACGCACGCCACGACGGCGAGCTGCCACGCCCGCCGTTTTCGCCGCCGCAGACCGGTGGCCAGCATCATCAGCCCGACGCCGAGGGTCGCGACGACGACCGCGCCGACCAGCGTGGCCTCGGGCGGCAACCCGAACCACGTCGCCGGCTGCAGCCGCCGGCGCAGCAGGGGCGTGAGGAGCGAGAGGACGGTCAGCAGGCCGGCGACCCGCGCCGCCCACGTCAGCACCCGGGCGACCCGGCGGCCCCGGAACCGGACGAAGCGACCCTCGACGGCGGCCGTCGTGGGGCGATCCGTCCGGACCCCCGCGGTCATGTCTCCTCCGGCTGCGTCCGCGCGTCAGCGCAGATGAGTATCCAACCAGTTGAGTACCCTGCTCCGCGCCTCCATCCGCGTCGCCTCGTCGGAGTTCCCCTCGTCCAGGGGATCCGGCTGGTCGGCGGCGCGCTCGTCGGCGTCGAAGCGGTGCTCGCGCGAGGGGTAGACGACGACGTCGACGACCCGGCCCGAGGCGTGGGCGGCCTCGCGGAGACGGTCGACCTCGGCGGGGTCGACGGGGTCGCCGCGCTCGCCGTAGAGCCCGAGCCAGGGGCAGGTCAGCTCGCCGACGACGTCGACCAGCGCCGGCAGACCCGCCGACAGCGACTTCGAGACGCCCGCCGCCGACACCGTCACGACGGCGCCCAGGGAGCGCTGCGCCGCGACGACGAGGGCGGCGGTGGCGCCGAGGTCGAAGCCGACGACGCCCATACGGTCGGACCTGATGCCGCGGTCGGCGAGCATCCCGAACGCGGCGTCGGAGTCCGCGAGCACCGACTCACCGGAGATCTTCGCGACGGCCCGGTCGACGGCCTCCGCGTCGCCGGTCTGCTCGTCGATGCCGGGGTCGTCACGGTGGTAGAGGTGGGGGGCGACCGCGAGCCATCCCTCGCCCGCGAGGGCCTGGACGATCGCCTGGGTGCGGGACGTGACCCCCCGCGACTCGTGCAGGACCACCACGCCACCGCGCACCGCTCCGTCCGGCTCGGCGATCGTCACCCGCAGCTGGGTCTCGTCGACCAGAGGGATGGTCTCGGTGTGGGTCCCCGTCATGTGTTCAGCCTTCCACGTCGGGACGCCGACGCGCCCGGCGCCCGGGCTGTCACGGCCGTCGGGACGAGGCACGATACCGGGCGTTTACCGTGGTGGCCGTGCCCGTGCGCCTCCGTGACGACCTCGCCGCCCTCCCCACCTACGTCGCCGGCCGCACCGTGCCGGGGGCCGTGAAGCTCGCGAGCAACGAGATGCCGCTGCCGCCCCTGCCCGCGGTGCTCTCCGCGATCCACCGCGCCGTCGAGGCGGGCAACCGTTACCCCGACATCGCCGTGACGACGCTCACGGCGCGTCTGGCCGAGCACCACGGCGTCGACCCGTCGCGCATCGCCGTCGGCACCGGATCGGTGGCCCTGTGCGGGCAGCTCGTGCAGTCGGTCTGCGCGCCCGGCGACGAGGTCGTCTTCGCCTGGCGGTCGTTCGAGGCCTACCCGATCGTC
Organism: Actinomycetospora sp. 2LY8.5; assembly: GCF_057180585.1. Classification (NCBI taxonomy): domain Bacteria; kingdom Bacillati; phylum Actinomycetota; class Actinomycetes; order Pseudonocardiales; family Pseudonocardiaceae; genus Actinomycetospora; species Actinomycetospora sp. 2LY8.5. The sequence continues at coordinate 141,902 of NZ_JBXUHE010000005.1, read as the reverse complement.
GCGCTCGCGGGGCACGCGCGGGCCGTGCGGGTGCCGCTGACCGCGGGCCACGTCCACGACCTCGGCGCGATGGCCGACGCGATCACCGAGCGGACGCGCCTGGTGTTCGTCTGCAACCCGAACAACCCGACCGGCACCGCCGTCGACGAGGCCACGCTGCGCGCCTTCCTCGACCGCGTCCCGGACGACGTCCTCGTCGTGCTCGACGAGGCCTACCGCGAGTTCGTCTCCGACCCTGCCGTGCCCGACGGGCTCGCGCTCGCCGAGGAGTACGACAACATCTGCGTGCTCCGGACCTTCTCGAAGGCCCACCGCCTCGCCGGGCTGCGCGTGGGCTACGCCGTCGGGCCGGCCGAGCTCGCGGCCGCGCTGCGCGGTGTGGCGGTGCCGTTCGGGGTGTCGTCGGCCGCGCAGGCCGGGGCGCTCACCGCGCTCGACCACCTCGACGAGCTGCTCGCCGACTGCGCCGGCGCGGTCTCCGAGGTCGCCCGGATGACCTCCGAGCTGCGCGCGACGGGGTACGAGGTACCGCCGTCGCAGACCAACTTCGTGTGGCTGCCCCTGGGCGAGCGCTCGCTGGAGTTCGCCGAGCACGCGCTGGAGAACAAGGTCGTCGTGCGCGCGTTCGCCGGCGACGGCGTCCGGGTCAGCGCCGGCACGCCCGAGGAGGTCGACCTCTTCCTGGCGGCGGCGGGATCGTTCAGCCGCTGATCCTGGGAGGGCCGCCGCACCAGCCACCGGTGCGCCGGACGCTCGACCAGCGTCGTCAGCACCCACCCCAGCAGCACCGCCACGGCCACGACCGCGACCAGCCGCGGCCAGCCGTCGATCCCGAAACGGTGCAGCAGGCCCCAGGCGACGAAGTAGCCGATCTGCTGGTTCATCAGGTAGATGCCGTAGGAGATGCCGGCCAGCCACGTGATCACCCGCGGCAGCCGGCCGATCCGCAGCACACTCCAGTCGCGGCCGGCCGCCGCGGCGGCGATCCCCAGCACGGCGACCGCCAGGACGAGCACCGAGGGTAGGTCCGGGGTGTGCAGGTTCTCGGCGGCCAGGCCCGCGAGCACCAGCGCGACGAGGTGGGCGACGTGGATGCGCCCGCGGGACCACAGCCACACCGCGAGCCCGATCCCGAACATCTGCCAGCGGAACATGACGAGGCCGTGGAACGCCTTGCTCAGCACGCCGTCGGCCTCGCCCAGCAGCAGGATCAGGGCCGGGGTGACGATGATCCCCCAGGCGAGCGCGGGCAGCGCCGCGCTCCGCCGCCAGAACCCCTGGCCCAGCCACGCGGCGGCCACGGCGGCCAGGGTGAACATCGCCAGCTGGGCCGGCAGCGTCCAGTAGGAGTGGTCGATGTAGGTGACGCCCGAGTCCCAGCCCTGCACCAGCAGGAGGTTGCCGATGAGGTCGACGCCGCTGGGTTGCCAGTAGCCGTACTGCGACGCGAAGAGCGTCAGCAGGTACGTCACGAGGACGGCGACCGCGTACGCGGGTAGCAGCCGGGCGAGGCGGTCGACCCACCAGCGGCCCGGCGGGCGGGTCGCGAGCGTGCGGCACACGAAGTACGCCGAGAGCACCATCAGCGTGTTGGCACCGGCCTGGATCGGCCACACGAACGGCATCCGGGGCATCCACGGCATGACGCCGATGACGGAGTACGTGGCGTGCTGGAGGACCACGCTGGCGACCGCGACGACGCGGACGACGTCCCAGCTCAGCTGCCGTGTTCCGGTCACAGCGCGCGGACGCTAGGTACCCATCCTGTGAGGACGCTGTGACGAGGCCACGGCGGGCCTGAACTCACCGGCCGTCCAGCTCACGCGCCGGTACCCGACGGGTGACCTCCCGCACGTGCCCCTCCCGGCGGCCCTCCACCAGGCTCACGGCCCCGAGGCAGAACTGCACCCAGAGGCCCGCCTGGACCTCCCGTCCGACGCCCAGGCGCCCGTAGAGGAGCTCGGCCGCGCGGTCCCCCGCACGGGACCACACCTCGATCGTGAAGTCGACGACCCCCTCCCCCGCGTCGGCGGTGCGGAACTCGATCTCGCCGGCCTCCAGGTGGCCGTCGAGCGTGCCGAAGCGGAACGACGTCTCGGTGCGGGCCAGCACGCGCACCGGCCCGTCCCACGGCGCCGGCATGTAGACGCGGTACTCGTCGCCGACCAGCATCCGCCCGGGCTCGCCGCGCTCGCGCGCGAACGTCACGACGTGCGGCGGGGCGCCACGGTCGAGGTCGCGGGACAGGATTCCGACGAGGTCGGCGGCGTCGCGCCGCGCGGCGACGGCCCGGACCGTGAAGCGCCGGTGGAACAGCGGACCGTGACCCTGCGCGATCGTCTTGGTGCGCTCGTCGACCAGCGCCGACGGCCAGGGGGCGGGGAGGTCGGTGCCGTCGCCGTCCTCGTGTCGGCGGTCGAGGACCCGCAGGCTCCGCAGGTGCCGCCCCGCCATGATCAGCGCGCCCCAACCGCGGCGGAGGCGTCCGAGCGGCGGGCGACGGGTGACGGGTGGACGTGGCGACATGGTGAAGCGGGTAGCCGCCCGGCGATGACAGCATGCCCATCGTCCCGTCGATCGAGAGGCACCGCGTGAGGTTCACGGCCCACCCCGACCCGGAGGGCTTTCTGCGCGACATGGCCGCGTACGGGATCAACTACGACCCCGCGCAGACCGAGGGACGCGGCTGGCACCACGACCGCGTGCGCCACCTGCTCGGCGACGAGGAGCCGGGCGAGCCCCTGCCCGACGGCCCGTTCGAGCAGGCCTCCCGGATGGTGCACGACTACGAGTTCGCCGACCCGTCGATCATGCGCGCCTACTTCCACGGCGACGCCCCGCTCGTCGGGCGGGACATGCTGCTCGAGGGCCGCTTCCTGGTGCTCCGCTTCCCGATGGGCGTGCGGGTGGACGCCGAGGTGGACGAGGTCCGCGAGCGCGCCGACCGCACCCGCGAGCGCTCCTGGGGCTGGAGCTACCGCACCCTCGAGCACCACCTGGAGCGCGGGCGGCTGCTCTACGAGGTGGTGAAGAACCTCGACACGGGCCGCGTCGAGTTCGTCATCACCGGCGTCTCCAGCCGCGCCCGCATCCCGAACCCGATCGTCGCGATGGGCTTCGGGGTGTTCGGCCGCTGGACCCAGACCCGCTTCTACCGCGCCGCGGGCAAGCGCCTGGCCCGCCTCGTGGCCGAGGTGACCGCCGGCCAGCGGAAGCGCCCGGAGCCGCGACGGATCGGTCCCGGCGACATCGTGGTGGCGCCCACGGGCTGACCGCACTGCCCCGCTGATCCACCGGCTGGGGGAGAGACGGCTCGCCCTCGCGTCGGGTGGAGCGGACCGCCACGGTGTCGCGACCGGTGTCGTGACCCCGGGCAGCGGGCACTCCCCTCCATCCCGGCACGGAGGCGCGCATGTCCCCAGACGACGGTGACGAGGCCCAGCTCGGCGAGGCGGTCGACGACGCCATGAAGAAGGAGGTGTGGCGCACGCTCGCGCCGCAGTTCCAGCACCTCGCCTTCGAGAGTCGCCGCGTCCAGCCCCCGCGCGACCGCACCGAGATCGACGACATCCTCGACAGCATCCGGGAGCAGAACACCGACCCGGACGACGAGGACGGGCGCCCGGAGTAGGGCCCGGCCTCAGGCCGCCTCGGCGAGCCCGCGCAGCAGCCGGGCGTTCCCGCCACCGCTGTCCGTATTCCTGACTGCTCCGCACGCGCCTTTCATCGGCCGCGTGGAGCACGATTCACACCGGCACTTCCGGCTGTTCGGCGTGGAGCGGGCGATCGGGCTCGACGGATGGGACGTCCGTCGCACCGGTGCGGTACGCCGCATTGGCGAGCACCGAACACCGGCAGCCCAACCGCACCGCATTCTGCGATCCCGGGGGTGGGTCGCCCCGGCCTCGCAGTCCGCCACTCGGATCTCCACGGACGACCGGATACCTGCAGGATCGAGGTGAGAGGTGAGGGGCGCGCACCGACGGGCGCACGCCCCTCCCAGCCCCGACAGCCGACTGTTCTGTCAATCAGACCGAACAGGGCCAGTGCGATGCTCCACCCGACGATTCGGCGAGGTCAACGGACCGCTCCTGAATCCGACGACGAATGCGCAGCGCACGGACGAGTAGCGATCCCCTTGTTCGCGGGACGCACGTCGCGTCAGCGCTTCGCGTCCTCGCCCCGCATCTCCCCGAGGATATCGTCGACGACGACCGCGACCGGCTGGTCGAGCACACACGCCTCGTCCATGACCAGGCAGTACGCATCGTGGGCGCTGACGCCGTGGCGGGCCATGAGAAGGCCCGCGGCCTCGTCGATGCGGTGAGGTTCCGCCGTCGACCTGCTCGAGGAATCTCCGGTCACGGTGTGTTCCCCTCCAGGTCGGTCACGGCACCGGCCATGTCGTCAGGTCGTCGGACGGACCGGCCCGAGAACTCCGGCCCGCGGTCGCGCTCCCGTGCGGCGAAGTCCGTGACCACCGCGACGCCGGCGGCCGGCGCCGGTGCGCGAACGGCCTGCGCCGGTGCCCGGTCGAGCTCGTACTGCCGGGCATGGAGGGTCCCGACGACGCGATCGTGCAGATCGGCGTGGGGTGACGCAGGTGCGCGAGAGTGTCGGCGGTCATGGCGTGACCGTCTCCGTCCGCCGGGAGTGGTGGAGTGCGGCGTTACGGGCGCGCGCGTCCGGGGCAGAAGCGAGGCGACATGCGCTGCGTTCTGCCCCTCGCCGTGGCCCGGCGATCGAGGACGCACATGAAGAGACGATCTGTCGAGGCGCCGATCCCGATTCTCCGTGCGCCCCACCGAGGAAGGATGTGGACCGCTGGCGAACGTTCTGTCCGTACAGCGATGGCTTACTGTGCTCCGCCCACGGCACTCCGGTCAAGCGTTCGGGGACGCTGCCGCCGTTGCCCCCGTCGACGCGCGCAGGCGCCCCGCGACCCCGCGCGAGACGCGCGCGTCGCACCGGCCTGCGCGGTGACCACCTCGATCGTCGTCTCGACGGCGAGCTCGTACGGCCGGTCCGTCTCGATCACCGCCCGCGTGGCGGTCATCACCGGTCGCCGACACCGTCCGGTCGTTCCCCGCACGCGGACGCGCCGGGTTCTGCTTCCAGGCGGCGCGGGCTCTGCGACCCGTTGCCTCCGCCGCCGGCAGCCGACCATCCGTGATCCGCGGGACGGCACCCGCGCTGTCACCCGTCGCAGGGCTCAGCCCAGCCTGTGCGCCGTCGCCCGCGGCTGGTCGGGACACTCCCCTCCCGGCGACGGCTGTCCATCGAACCCCTGTGCGAGGACTTGGTTCAAGGCCCTTCTTGAGCATCTGGCGATCTTGTCCGCCGCATGGCTCTCGAACGGCGAGAACGCACGTCCTCGGCGTTCTGCGGCACCGAGGTTCCGTGGTGGTTCCGCAGCCCGTACGGCTCGGCCGCGGCGAATGCCGGTTATCGGCTGCGACTCGGACACTCAGGCCTTCGCTTCTCGCTGCGCCTGGCGTCGGGCCAGAACCATCTTGACCATGTAGCCGGGCGTCGGCGGGAGCCAGCCGAGCTGGCGGCTCATCGCGAGATCGTCGCGGTTCGCCCAGTGCTCGGCGATCTTGCCGCCTTCCATGCGGAACCAGTGTGTCTGTGGGGTCGAGAAGGACCGACCACGCGACGGGAAGACCGCGCGGACCGCACCCTCCGGCCCGTACGCCGTCGCGGTTCCGGTCTGCCGCCCACTCATCGTGGTGTAGAGGACGACCAGGGCGCCGTCCTGCACCGCATCGTGGACTTCCCACCGCATGTCGGAGAAGGCGCCCCTGAGCCGCTCTGCGGAGCGGTGCAGCCCCTCGGGGCCGCGGAGGGGCGGGTGCTCGTCTGCTTCACGGTCGAGCGCGTCCGCGGTGTAGACCTCGGCGAAGTCTTCGACCGTGCCCGTGGCCATCAGCTCCATGGACCGGATGCACGTGGCCTTGTCGCCTGTCGGCTCTGCGCTCGTGGTACTCATCTGAGGCTCCCGCGTCGGTACGAGAACTCCAGAGTGCCCCAGCCTCGGTTGCGGGAGAAGAGTCCCGGAAAGCATTCGGCGATGGCCAAGCGCTACCGGCACGTCACCGAGCCCATCCGGCGAGACATAGCCAGCCGGGTCGGTGGCCTGCTCTGGGAGTCCGAGTGAGACCAGAACTGAGACCACAGGGCCTGCCCCGAGGCGACCACCTCGACGGCGACCGAGATAACACCTGGTCACAGGAGCGGAAGCGGGGGGATTCGAACCCCCGGTCCCTCGCGGGACGTCCGCTTTCAAGGCGGATGCAATCGGCCGCTCTGCCACGCTTCCGCGCGTCAGGGTAAGCGTCGGTCAGGAGTCGGCGCGCAGCTTGGTCGCGACGCGCTCGAACACGTCGCCGATCACCTTGCGCTCGTGCTCGTCGAGCAGGTCGACGAAGTGGGCGCGCACGCCCTCGAGGTGGTCGGGTGCCGCGCGCTGAAGCACGGCGAAGCCGTGCTCGGTGAGGACCGCGAAGACTCCCCGCCCGTCGGAGGGGCAGAGCTCGCGGCGCACGAGGTCGTCGGCCTCGAGGCGGGACACCTGGTGGGAGAGCCGCGACTTCGACGCGACGACCTCCTCGGCGAGCAGGCTCATCCGCATCCGGTGGTCGGTCTGCTCGGAGAGGCGCACGAGGATCTCGTAGTCGGCCAGCGAGAGCCCGTGGGTGTCGGACAGCTCGCGGTTGAGCCGGCCCGCGAGGAGGGCCTGACCCACGATGTAGCTCCGCCACGCGTGCCACTCGACGGGGTCGAGCCAGCGCGGCTCCTGCTCGGCCATCACCCCACGATAGTGCCGCAGGACGTACTCGCGGTACGAAACGCGCGGGGACCGGCGTCCGCCGATAGCGTGCGGCGCCGTGTACGCCATCAGTATCCGCGAGTCCGGCGGCCCCGAGGTCCTCGAGTGGGTCGAGCACCCCGACCCGGAGCCCGGCTCCGGCGAGGTCCTCGTCGACGTCGTCGCGACGGCGGTCAACCGCGCCGACGTGATGCAGCGTCAGGGCATGTACCCGCCGCCGCCCGGGGCGTCGGAGGTCCCCGGCCTGGAGTGCTCGGGGCGGATCACGGCGCTCGGCGCGGGCGTCTCCGGGTGGTCGGTCGGCGACGAGGTGTGCGCGCTGCTGGCCGGCGGTGGCTACGCCGAGAAGGTCGTCGTCCCGGCACCGCAGCTCCTTCCGGTGCCGAAGGGCGTCTCGCTGGTGGACGCGGGCGGCCTGCCCGAGGTCGCCTGCACGGTCTGGTCGAACCTCGCGATGACCGGGCACCTCGGCGCGGGCGAGACGGTGCTCGTGCACGGCGGGTCCGGGGGGATCGGCACCCATGCGATCCAGGTCGGCAAGGCCATGGGCGCGCGCGTGCTCGCGACCGCGGGCTCCTCCGAGCGCCTGCAGACCTGCCTCGACCTCGGCGCCGACGTCGCCATCGACTACCACGACGACCTGCCCGCCGAGGTCGCGAGCGCGACCGACGACCGCGGCGTCGACGTCATCCTCGACAACATGGGCGGCTCGACGCTCAAGGCGAACCTCGCCTCGCTCGCCACCGGCGGCCGGCTCGTGATCATCGGACTGATGGGCGGACCGAAGACCGAGATCAACCTGGCCACACTGCTCACCCGGCGCCTGAGCGTCGGCGCCACGAACCTGCGCGGGCGCCCGGTCGAGGGTCCCGACGGCAAGGGCGCGATCGTCGCCGCGGTGCGCGAGGACCTGTGGCCGCTCGTCGAGCAGGGCGCGGTCCGGCCCGTGGTGGACCGGTACGTCCCGGTCGCCCAGGCGTCGCGCGCGCACGCGGCGCTCGACGAGGGCGGCGTCGTCGGGAAGCTCGTGCTCGTCGTGCGTGACCAGGACGGGGTGCTGGGCGGCTGACCACCCCTGCGCGGGGAGAACGCCGGCCACGGCGTGTCGCGCATCGAGGATTTGGCGATCCTGGCGTCAGACGCCAGCGATGCCGCATCGCTGGTACAGGCTGGTACAGGCTGGTACAGGCTGGTACAGGCTGGTCAGGGGCACGGCGCGGCCTCAGAGGCGGGCGAGGGCGCTCACGAGGGTGTCGATCTCGTTGCGCGTCGTGTAGTACGCGAGACCCACGCGCACGACGCCGCCGACCTCGGCGCCGCCGAGGACTTCCAGCGCGCCGCTGTCGCCGGTGTCGGTGACGACGCAGACGCCGTGCTCGGCGACGCGTTCGGCCACCTCGCGGGCGGTGCGCCCGGCGACGGTGAAGGCGACGACGGGGATCCGGCGCGGAGGCTCGCCGATGACCATGACGCCGGGCAGGAAGCGCAGCTCCGCGACGAGGTACGCGGTGAGCTCGTCCTGGTGGCTGCGGACCGAGCTCATCGAGGTGAGCACGCGGTCGCGGCGGGGGCCGTCGGCGTTGTCGTCGAGGTCGGCGAGGTAGTCGATCGACGCGACGAGGCCGGCGAGCAGGGCGTACGGGGCGTCGCCGATCTCGAGGCGCTCGGGCCCCTTCGCCGACACGTCGAGCGACGCCGCGGGCAGGCGGTCGAGCAGCTCGGGGTTCCGGAACACCAGCGCCCCGACCGGCGGCCCGCCCCAGGCGCTCGCGGAGAGCACCATGATGTCGGCGCCCATGGTGTCGAGGTCCAGCGGCAGGAACGGCGCGGCGGCGGTGGCGTCGACGACCATCAGCGGCTCGACGCCGGCGCCGTACTGCGGCAGCGCGTGCACCTTGCGGGCGATGGCGGCGACCTCGGTACGCGTGCCGATCGCCGGGCACGCGGCGGTGACGGTGACGACGCGCGTGCGGTCGCCGAGCAGGTCGTCGAACTGCCAGCTCGGCAGCTCGCAGGTCTCGACGTCGATCTCGGCGGTGCGCAGCCGCCCGCCGGAGCGCTGGGCCGCGCGGTGCCAGGGGGCGACGTTCGCGGAGTCGTCGAGGCGGGAGACGACGACCTCGTCACCGAGGGCCCATCCGGCGCTCAGGGAGTCGGCGAGACGCTCGAGCAGCGGGGCCGGGCCGGGACCGAGTACGACGCCCTTGGGGTCGGCGCCCACGAGGTCGGCGACCGCGCGCCGCGCGGCCTCGATGATGGCCCCGCCGCGCTGCGAGGCCGGGAACACCCCACCGGGGCGGGAGACCGGCGCGCGCAGCGCCGAGGAGACGGCGGTGGCGACCTGTTCGGGCACCTGCATGCCCGTCGGGCCGTCGAGGTGCGCCCACCCGTCACCCAGGGCGGGCACCAGGCCGCGGACCCTAGCGACGTCGAACGCCATGCCGGCGAGGGTACGGAGCGACATACCGGGCAGCGACGGCGGTCAGCTCAGCCGACGGCAGCAGGCGGTGGGCGGGCGCCGGACGGGCGCCCGGTACCGCCGGGTGGAGGATGGACGTATGAGCGAGACCCCCAGCCCCGGTGACCAGGTCATGATCGTCGGACCCGACGGGCAACCGGTCGGCACCGTCCGGGTCCCCGGCGACGGTCAGGACCCCGCCGAGGCCCCCGCCACCACCGGTGAGGAGAGCACCGACGACTCGGGCACGGGCGTCGAGGAGCCGGCGAAGGTCATGCGCATCGGCATGATGATCAAGCAGCTTCTCGAGGAGGTCCGCGGCACCGACCTGGACGACGCGAGCCGCGGCCGGCTGCGCGCGATCCACGCCTCGTCGCTGCGCGAGCTCGAGTCGGCGCTCTCGCCCGACCTGCGCGAGGAGCTCGAGCGGCTCGTCGAGCCGTTCGCCGCCGACGAGCCCCCGTCGACGGGCGAGCTGCGGATCGCCCAGGCGCAGCTCGTCGGCTGGCTCGAGGGCCTGTTCCACGGCATCCAGACCGCGCTGGTCGCCCAGCAGATGGCCGCGAAGGTGCAGCTCGAGCAGATGCGCCGGGGCCTGCCGGCCGGCTCCGGCGGGTCCGGCGGCGGCCACGACACGACCGGCCAATACCTGTGAGCGGCGCGGCGCCGGGGACCGCGAGCCGGTCCGCGAGGAGCGACCCCCCGCGCAGGTAGGCTCACCCGTCGTGGCCGTCCCAGCACTCGCGCGCCAGGACGCCGACGATCCGGCGCCCGTGGAGAACGCGCCGTCCCCGCGCAGCTGGGGCCGCGCGTTCGGGGACATCCGGGCCGGGATCGCCCAGCGCGAGCTGTGGGGCCACCTCGGCTGGCAGGACATCAAGCAGCGCTACCGCCGCTCGGTGATCGGGCCGCTCTGGATCACGATCAGCATGGCCGTCACCGCGGCGGCGCTCGGCGGCCTGTACTCCCAGCTGTTCGGTCAGCCCATCGGCACGTTCATGCCGTACGTGACCGTCGGCTTCATGATCTGGTACTTCATCAGCGCCTGTGTGCTGGAGGGCACCGAGACCTTCATCTCGAACGAGGGCCTCATCCGCTTCCTGCCGGCGCCGCTGATGATCTACGTCTTCCGCACGGTGTGGCGGCAGATCCTGTTCTTCGCCCACAACGTCGTCGTCTACCTCATCGTGCTGGCGGTCTTCTTCCAGCAGCTCGACGAGCCGTACACGATGGTCCGGAACAACCCGCACGCGATCACCCATCCCGGCCTGAGCTGGTGGGCGCTGATGGCGATCCCGGCCTTCGTGCTGATCGTCGTCAACGGCCTGTGGGTGACGCTGCTGTTCGGCATCATCTCGGCGCGCTTCCGGGACATCCCGCCGGTGGTCGGCAGCTTCATGCAGCTGTTCTTCACGATGACGCCGATCATCTGGACCACCGACCTGCTGGCCGGCCCGGACGACGGCAGCCCCCGGGCGATCATCGCGATCCTCGCGAAGCTGAACCCCTTCTACCACTTCATCGAGATCTTCCGGGCCCCGCTCGTGGGCCAGGTCCAGAGCTGGACGCACTGGGCGGTCGCCGGCGGGATCACCGTGGTCGGCTGGACGCTCGCACTGATCGCCCTGCGCAATTACCGCTCCCGCGTCGCGTACTGGGTGTGAGCGCAGCCATGGAGAAGATCTGATGGTCAGCATCGAGGTCCGCGGGGCCTGCGTCGAGTTCCCGATCTTCGACGCCAAGAACCGGTCGCTGAAGAAGTCGGTCCTCGGACGCGCCGGCGGGCGGATCAGCGAGCAGAAGGTCCCCGTGGTGGAGGCCCTGCGCGACGTCGACCTCTCGTTGAGCGAGGGCGCCCGCGTGGGGCTCGTCGGGCACAACGGGGCCGGCAAGTCGACGCTGCTGCGCCTGCTCGCCGGCATCTACGAGCCGACGCGCGGACGGGCGAGCATCCGGGGGCGGGTGGCCCCCGTCTTCGACCTCGCCGTCGGTATGGACCCCGAGATCTCCGGCTACGAGAACATCATCATCCGCGGCCTGTTCCTCGGCATGAACCGGCGCGAGATGGAGCGCCGGGTCGACGAGATCGCCGAGTTCACCGAGCTCGGCGACTACCTCAACATGCCGCTGCGCACGTACTCCACCGGCATGCGCGTGCGCCTCGCGCTCGGCGTCGTCACCTCGATCGACCCCGAGATCCTCATCCTCGACGAGGGCATCGGCGCGGTCGACGCGGCGTTCCTCGAGAAGGCCCGCGACCGCCTGCGCGACCTCGTCGGGCGCTCCGGGATGCTCGTGTTCGCGTCGCACTCCGACGAGTTCCTCGTCGAGCTGTGCGACACGGCGATCTGGATGGACGGCGGCGAGATCCGCGAGCAGGGACCGCTGCGCGACGTGGTCAGCCACTACAAGGGCCGCGACGTGTTCGAGAACCTCAGCCAGGAGACGCTCGAGCGCCTCGGGCAGGCGAACGCCGCGGGATGAGCGACACCGAGACCGTCACCGCGGTCGTCGTCACCCGGCATCGGGCGGACCTCCTGGTCGACGGGCTCGGGGTGATCGCCGCGCAGACCCGCAGGCCGGACCACCTCGTCGTCGTCGACAACGGTCCCGACGACGACACCCGGGCGGTCGTCGAGAACTGCGGGCTGCCCGTCACCTACCTGCCGTCGCACCACAATCTGGGCGGCGCCGGCGGCTACGCGCTCGGCATGCTGACCGCACTGGCCCGCGGCACGGACTGGCTCTGGCTGGCCGACGACGACGGGCGCCCGGCCGACGAGCACGTGCTGGCGACCCTGCTCGACGTCGCGCGGCGGCGGGGGCTCGCCGAGGTCTCGCCGGTGATCGCCGACATCGCCGACCCCGACCGGCTGGCGTTCCCGCTGCGCCAGGGCGTGCGCTGGATGCGGCGCCGCAGCGAGCTCGCGGCCTACGGTGACGACGAGGTCATGCCCGGCATCGCGCACCTGTTCAACGGCGCGCTGTTCCGCGCCGACACCCTCGACGTCGTCGGCGTCCCGGACCTGCGGCTGTTCGTGCGCGGCGACGAGGTCGAGGTGCACCGCAGGCTCGCCCGCTCCGGGCTGCCCTACGGCATCTGCCTGACCACCGCGTACCTGCACCCGGACGGGTCGGCGGAGTTCAAGCCGATGCTCGGCGGGCGCCTGCACGCCCAGGACCCCGGGGACGCCGCCAAGCGCTACTACACCTACCGCAACCGCGGGTACCTGCTCGCCCAGCCGGGCCTGCGGAAGTTCGGGGCGATCGAGCACCTGCGCTTCGCCTGGTACTTCCTCGTCTCCCGCCGCGACCCGGCGGCGTTGCGCGAGTGGCTCGCACTGGTACGGCTCGGCCGTCGGGAACGTTTCCTGCGCCGCTAGGGGCCGTCTCCTCGTCGCCGGGGGACGACCGTGGCGGATCCCCACCTCACGGAGCCCTCCGGCCCGCCGACTAGCCTCTCCCGGCGTGCTGACCTCGGAACAGTCCGTCAGCCCGGACCGCCCGGGCGCGGGGGTGTCCGAGACCCCGGACGGGGGACGCCCGTCCCGTGGGCCCCGGTGGCTCCGCCTGCTCGCGGTCGGTCTCGGGCTGCTCGGGACCGGGCTCGCCCTGCTGTTCCCGTTCCTGCCGGTCGTGCAGGACACCTCGACGATCACGTGGCCCAGCGCCACCACCGGCACCCGTCCGGTGGACGCCCCGTTGGTGGCCTACCGGCCCGAGACCATGAGCGTCACCGTGCCGTGCCGGGCGATCCAGGACCTCGACGCGCGCACGAGTCCGGCGGCGACCGTCCTGTCGACGTACCCGCCGCTGTCCGAGCCGGGCGCGCAGGTCGGCATGCGCCTGACCGTCGAGAACGGCCAGCTCGTCCTCAACGACCGCGGCCAGCAGATGGCGAACGCGACGGTGCCGCCCGGCGACTGCACGGTGCGGATCGTGTCGGACGCCGGCTCGACCCTCGTCGACCTCGGCATCGGCCAGGAGATCCGGCTGCCGTTCGACGCCCGCCCGCAGGTCGTCGGCATCTACTCCGACCTCGACGACGCCCAGGACGACGTCGCGGGCGTATCGGTGTCGATCACGCCGGACACGCGGTTCGAGACCTCGCCGACGACGCTCAAGGTGCTCGCCGGCGTCCTCGCGGTGCTCGCGGTCGCGGGCGGGGTCTGGGCGCTGCACGCCCTCGACGTGCGCGCCGGGCGCCGCGCCCCGCGCCTGGCGCCGAAACGCTGGTGGTGGCCCACCGGCCGGGACCTGGTGGTCACCGCCGTCCTGGGGGTCTGGGCCCTCATCGGCAGCCAGACCTCCGACGACGGCTACATCCTGGGCATCGCGCGCGCCCGGGAGTCGGCGGGCTACATCGGCAACTACTACCGGTGGTTCAACGTCCCCGAGGCGCCCTTCGGCTGGTTCTACGAGCTCTACGCCCAGTGGATACGCATCGACGACTCGGTGCTCTGGTTACGAGTGCCCTCGCTGGCGATGGGGATCGTGTCCTGGATCCTCATCAGCCGCGAGATGCTGCCGCGCCTCGGGCAACAGGTGCGCCGGTCGAAGGCGGCGGCGTGGGCCGCGGCGATGGTGTTCCTCGCGTTCTGGCTGCCCTACAACAACGGCCTGCGCCCCGAGCCCGTCGTGGTCATCTCGGCGCTCCTCGCGTTCTGCGCGGTGGAGCGCGGCGTCGCGACCCGGCGGCTCGCCCCGGTCGCGCTCGGCCTGCTCACCGCGGCGTTCGCCGTCGCCGCGACGCCGACCGGGTTGATCGCCGTCGCCCCGTTCCTCGCCGCGGCGCGCCCGCTGTGGCGCCTGGTCGTCGAGCGGGTGCGGTTCAGCGGCTGGCTCGCCGTGCTCGCCCCCGTCACGGCGGCCGGGCTGCTCGTACTCGTCGCGATCTACGCCGACCAGACCTGGTCCGCGGTGTGGGAGGCGACCCGCCTGCGCACGTTGCTCGGCCCGAACTGGAGCTGGTTCCAGGAGGTCGTGCGTTACCAGTCGCTGTTCGGCACGGCGGCCGACGGCTCGATGGCCCGCCGCTTCCCGGTGCTGCTGCTGATCCTCGGGATCGTCGTGTGCATCGTGGTGCTGCTGCGCCGCGACAAGATCGCCGGCGCCGCACTCGGTCCGTCCCAGCGGCTCATCGGCTCGTCGGTGATCGCGTTCATGGTGCTCGCGCTGACCCCGACGAAGTGGACCCACCACTTCGGCGCGTTCGCGGCGCTCGGCGCCGGCATGGCCGCGCTGACGGCGCTCGCGACCTCGGCCGATGTCCTGCGCTCGCGGCGCAACCGCCTGCTGTTCCTGGCCGCGCTGTTCGCCACCTTCGCGCTCGCGGCCACCGGCCCGAACACCTGGTGGTACACGAACAACTGGGGCGTGCCGTTCAACGGCGGCCCGCCGGACTGGAACGGGTGGCCGTTCGAGCCCTTCCTCGCCGAGCCGCTGCCGATCTACTCGCTGTGCCTGGGCGTCTCGGTGATCCTGCTGATCGTCGCGGGGATCGTGCACGTCCGCGGCGCGCCGCCCGGGCAGGAGCCCCCCGGGCCGATCTCGGAGCAGCCGTCGGCCGCCTCCGCCGCGGTGGGCGCCGCGCTCGCCCGCCCGCGCGAGGCGATCGGCAGGCTCCGGCAGGCCTGGGGTGGCTCGACCGTGGAGCGCCGGGCCCGGGCCCTGCGCGTCGGCTCGGCGCCGATCGCCCTGGTCTGTGCCGGGCTGCTGGCGTTCCAGATGATCTCGATGACCGACGGCATCGAGGCCCAGGAGGGCAGCTTCTCGCTCGGCGGCGACGTCCTCGAGCACCCCTTCGGCGGCTCCTGCGGGCTCGCCGACGCCGTGCGCGTCGAGGGCTCCACGCTGGCCGGGGTGCTGCCCGCCGCGCCCGCCCCGACCGGGCTGGCGGCCTCGGCGCCCGGCGTGCTGCCCACCGTCGCGCCGCCGACCCCGACGACGACCCCCGGTTCGGGCACCACCGACGGCGCCTCGGGCTCCTCGAGCAGCGGCGCGAGCGGCAGCACCGACGGCGGCGGCACGACCACCACGACGCCGCCGACCACGTCCACCACGCCGGGGAGCGGGTCGTCGACCAGCCAGACGCCCGCCCCGCTGCCCGCGAACACCATCCCGGCGTCCGCCCCGGACGCCCAGCTCGTCGAACCGCAGCCGTTCAACAACGGCTTCTCCCGCGCCGGGGCCAGCCCGCCGGTGGGCGGCGGCACCGGGGTGTCGGGCTTCGAGTACTCGCTGCGCAACGGCCTCGCCGACCAGGCGCTCGGCTCCTACGACGCCAACGGCACGGGCACCGGCGTCCTGCGCACCGACTGGTACTCGCTCAACGACGACCTGCGCAGCGGCACGACGCCGCTGGTCCTCACCGTCGCCGGGCGCCTCAACGGCGGGAACTTCCTCACCCTCCAGTACGCCGACCGTCTCCCCGACGGCCGCGTGCGGGTCCTCGGCCAGCAGCCCGTCGACGACGGCCGCTTCGGCGAACCGGGCTGGCGGGAGATCCGCATGAACCTCGCGGGCGGGCTCGGCGCCCAGGCCGACGAGGTGCGCCTCATCGCCCAGGACCGTGCGCTCGGCCCCGACGGCTGGCTCGCGATCGCGCCGATGCGCGGCCCGCAGCTCGTGCCGCTGACCGAGATCCTCGGCCCGGAGAACCCGGGCTACCTCGAGTGGCCCGTGCAGTTCGCGAGTCCGTGCCTGCGGCCGTTCGAGGTGCGCGACGGCATCGCCGAGGTCGCGCGCTACCGGCTCATCGCCGACGCGAGCCAGCTGCGTCCCGGTGGCGTCAACTGGTCGTCGGCCAACGCCGGCGGGCCGCTGGGGTGGATCGAGATCCTGGAGCGCCGGACCGAACTGCCGACCTATCTCCAGGGCCAGCCCTGGCGCGACTGGGGCATCATCGAGCGCCTCGACCCGTACGTCCCGGACGCCGCCGCGCCGACCGTGACCCACGGCCAGCGCACGGTGTGGGGGACGTTCACCCCCGGCCCCATCGGCGATCCACCGCCCGGCACACCGTCGCCGTCGCGCTAGCGGGCACGCCTGTTGCAGCGAACGCGCTGTTCGCTGCCTCTAGGCGCGCGAAGTCCCCGTTCGCTCAGCGGGCGAGGGCGCACGTCGCGCGCCACCAGGCCACGACGTCGCTCTTCGTGTGCCCGCGACGGCCCGGGGCGGGCGTCGCCGTGCTCTCCATCGCGCGGCGCAGGCCGTCAGCGAGGCTCTGCGCGTCGCCGGGGGTCGTGAGCTCGACGAGCGGGTGGTCGCGCAGGTCGTCGGCGAGGCCGGTCTCGGTCGTCGTCACCACCCGACAACCGTGCGTCAGGCCCTCGACCAGCGGCAGCCCGATCTGCTCGCGCCACCCGGGTCGCCGCACCGACGGCATGGCGACGACCGCGCTCGAGCGCAGCAACTCGTGCACCGTCGCCCGGGGTGGAGCCACCGTCACCGAGACGCCCGGCGGCAGCGGCTCGTGCTCGGCGGCTCCGCTCGGGTCGGCCACCACGAGTCGCCATCCGCGCGGCGCCGCGCCGGCCAGCTCCCAGGCGCGCATCAGGACACCGAAGCCCTTGCGCTCGCTCGGCGTGCCCAGGAACAGCACGGTGGGCTCGCGGGGCGTCGTGCTCTCGGGGCACACGGTGCAGTCGTCGAGCCGCGGGGTCAGGACCGTGTGCCGCGTGCGGCGCAGCGACCGGCCGAACGCCCGCCGGTAGTTCTCGTAGGCGCCGGTCGTCCCGAACACCACCGTGTCCAGCGCCAGGAGCGAGACGCCGAGTGCCAGGCGGGCGGGGCGGCGCAGGCGGTCGCGGGCGTCGAGGTTCTCGATGGCGTACGTCGCGACCGCCACCCGCCGGCGGCGCACCACGCGCATGGCCTTCGCCACCGCGATGTAGCGCAGGGCCCGCACCCACTCGCCGACCCAGAGCGGCTCGGCGACCTCGAGGATCTCCAGGTCGGGGTCGCGCAGCGCCCGGAGCAGCCGTCCCCAGCTGAACGGCGCCACGCCCGGTGCCGCGAGCAGGGCGTCGTCGGCGTCATCGCGACGGGAGGTGTGGAGCAGCGCCTGCCCCGGCGGCATCGTCTCGACGACCGAGCTCCGGAGGTCCGGGACGATCCGCAGGGTGTGCAGGGGTCAGTCGCGGAAGATCACGGTGCGCATGACGACGAAGTTGATCGTCGTCGCGCAGGCCTGGGCGAGGAACCAGGACAGGAACCCGGCGAGGACACCCGGGTTGACCGACGGCGCGTCCATGAGGTGCAGCACGAGCGCGGCGACGCCGACGTTGACCGCGAACGTCGAGCCGTAGAGCACGACGAAGCCCAGGAACTTCCCGGCGCCCCCGGACGAGGACGCGAACGTGAAGCGGCGGTTGAGCAGATAGGCCGTCGTGGTGCCGAGGATGAACGACACCGCCTTGGCCAGCGGGGCCCAGACACCGAGCGCGAGCAGGGCGGCGTAGACGCCGAGATCGACGCCCGCGGCAACGGCACCGATCGCGACGAAACGGACGATCTGGTCCTTGAGGCCCAGGCGTGCGGGACGCTCGTCCGTCTCGGTCATGGGTCGAGGGTACGAGGGGCACGAAGCGCGGCGGAGCCGCCCCCACCGGGACGAGCCGACCCGGCGACCTCCTCGGGATGTCGCGCAGGGGCGTCGATATCGTCGCCACCCATGGCCGTGGTGGCAGCGCAGGAGGGCCGGGCCGACCCGGCTCCCGGCCCGGCCCACGACGAGTCGGCCGACCCGCCCCGGCGTGGTGGTTCGCGCGCCGCGGGCTGGTGGCTCGCGGCGCTCGGAGCGATCACGGTGCTGCTGGGCCTGGCGATCCCGCTGGCCCCGGTGGTCGCCGACGATCCCGTCGTCACCTGGCCGAAGGCCGGGCAGCCCGCGACGTCGACGAGCCTGCCGCTGACGCCGTACCGCCCGTTGTCGCTGACCGCCGACGTCCCGTGCGCGGCGCTGCGTCCGGGCGGCGACGCCCTGCGCACCCAGCCGGAGTCGGCCGGCGCGCCCGGCCGGGGCCTGACCGTGGCCACCGGCGGCGGGCGGGTCGTCGTCACCAGCTCGGGCGACACCCTGGTCTCCGAGGTCCTCCCCCTCGGCGACTGCACCTACCGGGTCGTCGCCGACCAGCAGGGCACCCGGGTCGAGCGCGACGGCCCTGAGGGCCGACAGGTGCTTGCGGAACGACCCGGGGCGCTGGTGCCGCAGGTCGCCGAGCTCGCCACGGACGCCCCGGGCACCCCGGGCCTGGCCGCGACCGTGCACACCGACGACCGCTACTCCTCGGTGCCGAGCGGGCTGAAGACGACGCTGCTCGTGCTCCACGCCCTCGCGCTCGTCGCGACGATCTGGATGGCGACGCGACGATGGCGCGGGCGCGGTGCCGGCCTGGAGCGGCCACGGCTCCATCCGGCGGACGCCGTCGTCGGCCTCGTCTCGGCGGCCTGGGTGGTGCTCGGGCCGCTGCAGAACGACGATTCGTGGTACCTGCTGATGGCCCGCAACGCGGGGCCGACGGGCTACATCGGCAACCAGATCTACATGTTCAACACGACGGAGAACCCGTTCGTGTTCTCGCAGTACCTCTTCGCCCTGTGGGGCCAGCTCGGCACGGCGATCGGGCTGCCGGGGTGGGGTCTGCTCTGGATGCGCCTGCTCCCGCTGCTGCTCGGGCTGCTGACGTGGGTGCTGCTCCGGGTGCTGCTGGCGACGATCCTCGGCCGCGGGGGACGCCTGCCCGGGGTCGCGTGGGCGCTGCTGGTCGCCCATCTCGCCTGGTGGCTGCCGTACGGGATGGCGCTGCGCCCCGAGATCGTCATCGTCCCGATCTCCGCAGCGGTGCTCGTGCTCGCGGAGGTCGCCCGGCGCCGCGAGGCGGTCGGCCCACTGGTGCCGGCGACGGCTCTGGCGGCGCTCGCGGTCACCGTGTCGCCCTCGGGCCTGGTCGCGGCCGCGCCGGTGGTGGTCGCGCTGCCGTGGCTGTGGCGCTGGCTCGCGTCCCGCGGGTGGCGCTCGCGGCTCGGCGCGGCGGGGGCGGTGATCGCCGCCGGCACCATCGCTCTCCCGATCGGCTTCGGCGACGCCACCCTCGGCGACGTCATCGAGGCCACCGACGTCCACAGCTGGTACTACCTGACGTTCCCCTGGTACGAGGAGTGGGCCCACTACCGGACCCTCATCGAGACCGGGACATGGGGACGCCGCCTGCCGGTGCTGCTCACCGTGGTGCTGCTCGTCGTCGTGTCGATCGGCAGCGGCCGGGGCGGGCGCGGTCCCGCCGCCGGGCGGGTGCGCGACGCGACGCTCGGCGCCGCCGTCACCGTCGCCGTCGCCCTCGGCCTGCTCGCGCTGGGGCCGACCAAGTGGGTCAACCACTTCGGGGCCATCGAGGCGCCGGCGACCGTGCTGCTGGCCCTGACCCTGCTGCGCTCGCCGCTGCCCCGCAGCGCCGGGGCGCTGGCGACCGGCGCGTCCGTCGTCCTCATCAGCGGCGCGACCGTGCTCGGGTTCGCCGGGCCCAACACCTGGAAGCCCTACAGCGACCGCGGGCAGCCGTTCGGGGACCACCTCGACACCGACATCTCGATGCTCGACCTCGAGAACTTCGCGCCGCACTGGGGCGAGTTCTACCTGCGCGACGTGTGGTGGTGGCTGATCCTCGCCGCGGTCGCCGGGCTGTGGCTGGCCTGGCGGCGACGCCGCAAGGCCCGCACGTTCGGCGTGACCCCGGAACGCGCCGTGCTCGTCGTCGCCACCGGTGCGCTGGTCGGGCTCATGGTCGGGGTCATGCTCGTCGCGCCGCTCAACCAGGGCGCCGGGTGGACGATCGCCGGCAGCCAGATGCAGGCCCTCACGGGGCGCGGCTGCGGGCTGGGCGAGGCCGCGACGGTGATGGCGCGGACCGGGTCGGACGTCGGGTCGCCCACCACACCGGAGACCCGCACCGGGGACTTCGCGCTCGCCGCCGACGACCCGTCCCCGGTGCCCGCGCCCGGCTCCGGGGCGATGTGGCACGACGAAGTCGAGCTGCCGCCGGGTGCCGACCCGACCAGCTCGCCGGGAGGCGTCACCGGTCTCGGGTCGCTGACCACCGGCTGGTACCCGCTGCCGGCCGTCGACCCGGCGGCCCAGGGCTCGCCGTCCCACGTGATCGTCCCGGTCGCCGGGAACGAGCCGGACCGCCAGCGGATCGTCGTGCAGTTCGCCTCGGGCGATCCGCGCGCGCCGCTCGAGGCGGAGTCCGTCGCCGTCACCCCGGCGCCCGGCTTCACCGCGCGGCAGTGGCAGGAGATCCCCGTGCCGCTGCCGGGCAGCAGGCCCACGGCGGTGCGGCTGGTCGTGGAGGACCGGGTCGCCGGCCCCGACAGCTCGCTCGCCGTCGCGGCGCCGCACCTGGCCCGGATGCAGCCCGTCATGAACCTCGCGACCGCCGAGGACCGGCCGTCCGAGCAGGTGGCGGGCGGGGCCTTCGCCGACCAGCTCTCGGCCGTCCTCTGGCCGTGCATCGACCAGGTCGCCGTCAAGCACGGCATCGCGCCGACCCCGACCCTGCGCCTCGTCGCCGCCGAGAACACCCCGGAGTTCATCCTGACGAATTCGACCTACGAGTCCTGGGGCGGCACGATGGTCCAGTCGGAGCGCACGTGGGCCACGGTCCGCCCGTTCTCGGCCCTGCCGGACGGCGGCGTGCCCGTTCTGCCGTGGGGCAACGTCGACCGGATCGTCTACGACCACCCCACCGACGGCTACGACCTGCGCGTCGACCAGGTGACGCGGGGCGGACTCGAGCGGTTCGCGACGCTCGCGTCGGAGGCCTACTCCGGACGTGAGTATCTCGGCTGAGCCGGGGGCGCGGGCTGCTCCTCCGCGCCCCAGCCTGCTGCTGGCCTCGGCGGTCCTGACGCTGCTGTGCGCGATCGCCTTCCCGCTGGCCCCGGTCGTCCAGCCGGTGGTGACGTTCACGTGGCCCCAGGGAGCACCGGCCGCCTCGCTGCCGCTCATGCCCTACCAACCGGTGCGCCTCGACGCCTCGGTGAGCTGCGCGGCGCTGGCCGCGACGCCGCCCGGCGCGGCCACGCTGGCCACCACCCCGCCCGGCACGCCGCCGGCCCCGGTCGGCGGGCTGGCGGTCCGCCCCGGGCCCGACGGCGTCGTCGTGAGCAGCAACGGCACGACGCTCGCCGTGGTCGCGCCGCCGCCGGGGCCGTGCGCGCTGACGGTGGCGTCGGACCCTCGTGGCACGTCGGTGGCTCTCGACGGGCAGGTCGTGGCGCTGCGGGAGGGGGACGTGCGGCCGGTGGTCGCCGCCCTGATCGCCGGCACGCCGGGCACCGAGGGGCTGTCGCTGTCGCTGCAGACCGACACGCGGTTCCAGACGACGCCGTCGGTGGTCAAGGACCTGCTCGGGATCGGGGTCCTGCTGGGGCTCGCGGGGATGGTGGTCGCGGTGTGGCGGCGGGACGGACGCCGCTGCGGCGGTTGTCGTCGTCCTCGCCCGCGGCCCGTCGACGGGGTGGTGGCCCTCGGCCTCGCGGGGTGGGCGGTGGTCGGCCCGGCGACGGTGGACGACGGCTACATCGCCGGCATCCTGCGCCATCGCGGCGAGAGCGGGTTCACCGGCAACGTCTACCGCTGGCTCAACGCCCCCGAGGCGCCGTTCAGCTGGTTCTACGAGGTGACGCGGGCGTGGGCGTCGCTCGCACCGGGGCCCACGGCCTCGGTGCTGTGGCTCCGGGTGCCCGCCACCGTGCTGGGCCTGCTGCTCTGGGTGCTCCTGCGCCGCCACGCCCTGCCCCGCCTCGGCCCGGCGCTGCGCCGGCCGGCGGCGACGTGGGTGGCGGCCGCCGCGTTCTTCGCGTGGTGGGCCCCGTTCGGCCTCTCGCTGCGCCCGGAACCGTGGCTCGCGCTCGGCGTGCTCGCGGTGTGGGTGTGCACGGAGCGGGCCGTCGCCACGCGCGCGCTGCTGCCCCTGCTCGCGGCGGCGGTGCTCGCGGGATTCACCGTGGCGCTGACGCCGGGCGCGCTGCTGGGGCTGGCGCCGCTGCTCGTGGCGCTGCCGGCACTGTCGGTCTCCGAGGTCCGTGAGGGCTGGACGCGCGTGCTGGTCGTCGTGGCCGGGCTCGCGGTCGCGGTGCTGCCGATGGCCGCCGACCAGTCGTTCGCCGGGCTGCTCGAGGCGACGCGTGTGCGCCAGCTCATCGGCGGCGGGCAGCCGTGGTGGGAGGAGCTCGAGCGCTACACCCACCTCGTCACGCCGGGAGACGTGCAGGGCGGGATCGGGGCGCGGCTCGCGGTCCTGCTCACGCTGCTCGCGCTCGCCGCGGTGGCCTGGTCGCTGCTCGTGGCCCGGGTGCGCGCCGGCGTCGCCGTCGGGCCGGCGCGGCGCCTGCTGGTCGTCGCCGCCCTGGCTCCGGTGCTGCTGATCGTCAGTCCCACGAAGTGGACGCTGCACTTCGGCGAGCTCATGGGCGTCGGGACCGTCCTGCTGACGGTGTTCGTGCTGCTGTGGTCGCCGCGGGTGGTGGCGCTGTGGGCCCGGCTGCGCGGGACGGCGCTCGTGGTCGTGCTCGGATCGTTCGGGCTGGTCACGACCCTGGTGCTCATCGGCTACAACCAGTGGGCCTACGCCGCGGCGTGGGGCGTGTTCTGGAACGACATCCCGCCGCAGGTCGCGCGGACCCCTCTCGGCGACATCGTCTGGCCGGTGACGATCGCGGGCACGCTCGTGCTGGCCGTGCTCGTGGCGGTGCGGGGTCGGCTGCCGGTGCGGGTGGCCCGTGCCCTGGCGCCGGGGGCGCTGGCGATCGTCCTGGTCGTCGCGGTCGTCGCCCTGCAGGGCGGCTCGTTCCTCAAGGTCACCGCCGACCGTCTCGGGACCTACAGCTACGGCTCGGACTCCCTGGCCGCCCTGCGCGGCGACCCGTGCGGGATGACGTCGGACCTCGCCGTCGAGACCGATCCGCGCGCGGGTCTCCTGGGTGTCAGCGACGTGGCGTCGCAGACGTCGGGTGTCCGTCACGGCACGTCGCTGCCATCCGGGCCCCGCTTCACGCCCACCCGCCCGGCGGTGCCGCTGACCGTCGGCGGCATCGACCTGCCCGGGTGGGCCGCTCCGGCGGGTGTCGCCGACGGGCCGGCCCAGCTGCGCTCGGACTGGTTCGCGCTGCCCCCCGAGGCGCAGCGCCGCGAGGCACCGGTCGTCGTGGCGGCGAGCGGCAGCCTCGAGCGTGGCTCCGTCGCGCTCGAGTTCGCGGGGTCGGACGGCACGACCGTCACCGAGACCCCCGCCGGCTCGATGGCCGGCACCGCGCCGCGCGACCTGCGGGCGCTCGCGCCGGAGGGGTCGACCCTCGTCCGTGTGCTGGCGACGAGCGCAGCGCGCGAGGCCGACGAGGCCCGGGTCGCCTCGCCGGCCGGCGCGTCACCGGACCTGCCGCTCGCGATCAGCGTCCCGCGCGTCCCGCGGACGGTCCCGTTCCACGACGTCGTCCCGCCCGGCAGCACGGCGCTCGTCGACTGGCCGGTCGCGTTCGCGTTCGGCTGCCTGCGCCCGCCGCCGCTCACGAGCGGCACCGCGGGCGTCCCGCCGTGGCGCGTCACGCCGCCCGGGCTCTCCGACGCGGGCGAGATCGCGGTCTCGCCGACCACCGGCGGGCCGTTCCTCACCCCGCGGCTGCTCGTCGAGGAGATTCGCCTGCCGGTGTACCTCGACGGCGACCCGACCCGCGACGCCGTGGGCCTCGCCCGGTGGGTGCCGCGCCTTCCGCTGGCGACCCTGTCGCCGCAGGTCGGGGAGCAGACGGTCGCCGGCTGGAGCAGGACGGGACGCGCGGGCGTCCCCGTTCTGGACACCCCCTAGACTCGCTCGGGATGTCGCGCACCCAGAAGACGCTCGCCGGGTGGGCCCGCACCGCCCCGTCGCGGGCCACCGTGCTCACCGGCGACGAGGTCGTCTCCACCGACCGGCTCGCCGAGGCGATCGCCGGGGCGGGTGAGCGCGGCGTCGTCGCCCGCGGGCTCGGCCGCTCCTACGGCGACCCGGCCCAGAACGCCGGTGGACTTGTCCTCGACATGACGGCTCGCGACCGGATCCACAGCCTCGACGCCGAGGCGGGGCTGGCCGACGTCGACGCGGGGGTCTCGCTCGACCACCTTCTACGTACCTCGACGCAGCTCGGACTGTGGGTGCCGGTGCTGCCGGGCACACGTCAGGTCACGATCGGCGGCGCCATCGCCAACGACATCCACGGCAAGAACCACCACACGGCGGGCAGCTTCGGCGACCATGTCGTGTCGATGGACCTGATGCTGGCGTCCGGCGAGGTCCGTCGCCTCGAGCCCGAGGGCCCGGAGTCCGAGCTGTTCTGGGCCACCGTCGGCGGCGTCGGGCTGACCGGAGTCATCCTGCGTGCCACGATTCGCATGAAGCGCATCGAGACCACGTACTTCGTCGTCGACACCGACCGCACCGAGAACCTCGACGAGACCATCGAGTTGTTCAAGAACGGGTCCGACGACAGCTACGACTACTCGATGGCGTGGTTCGACTCGATCTCGACCGATGCCCGGCTCGGGCGCGCGGTGTTCTCTCGGGGATCGCTCGCCCGCCGGGACGAGCTGCCCGCCAAGCTGCGGAAGGACCCGTTGCGGTTCGATGCCCCACAGCTGCTGACCTTCCCCGACGTGTTCCCGAACGGGTTGGCCAACAAGTTGACGTTCGGCGCGTTGGGCGAGATCTGGTATCGGAAGGCCCCCCGCAGCGCTCGCGGCCAGATTCAGAACATCACGGCCTTCTACCACATTCTCGACATGTTCGGGGACTGGAACCGAGCGTACGGCAGCAATGGTTTCCTCCAGTATCAGTTCATCGTTCCGTTCGACGCCGAGAACGAGTTCAAGTCGATCGTGCGCGAGATCGCCGAGTCCGGCCACGTGTCGTTCCTCAACGTGATGAAGCGTTTCGGCGAGGGCAACCGCGCGCCGCTGTCCTTCCCCATGCCGGGTTGGAACATCTGCGTCGACTTCCCGATCGTCGACGGGCTCGGGGCGTTCTGCCGGTCCCTCGACGAGCGCGTGCTGGCCATGGGCGGGCGCCTCTACACCGCCAAGGACTCGCGCACCGACCCCGACACCTTCGCCGCCATGTATCCGCGGCTGGACGAGTGGCGCAAGGTCCGCGACGCCGCCGACCCCGACGGGGTGTTCGCGTCCGACATGTCGCGCCGTCTCCGGCTCACCCGCTGAGGAGTTCCATGATCGACGCCGTCGGCCACCCGTCGTCCCTGCTGCTGCTGGGCGGCACCTCGGAGATCGGTCTCGCGACCGCCGAGAAGTACCTCGAGGGCGGCCCGGTGCGGGTCGTGCTCGCCGGGCGCCAGTCGCCGCGTCTCGCCGACGCCGCCGCGCGCCTCACCCGTGCCGGTGCGACGGTCGAGTTCGACGCGCGCGACGCCGCCGTGCACACCGAGGCCGTCCGCAAGGCGTTCGCCGGCGGGGACATCGACGTCGCGCTCGTCGCGTTCGGCGTGCTCGGCGACCAGGAGAAGGCCTGGCAGGACGTCGACGCCGCCGTCGAGCTCGCCGAGGTCAACTACGTCGCCGCCGTCTCGGTGGGCGTCGCCCTGTCCGCCGAGTTCCGCCGCCAGGGCCACGGGCACCTGGTCGCCCTCTCGTCGGTCGCCGCCGAGCGGGCGCGCCGGTCGAACTTCGTCTACGGCTCGACGAAGGCCGGGCTCGACGCGTTCTACACCGGCCTGACCGAGGCGCTGCGCGGCGAGGGCATCGGCGTCACCGTCGTGCGGCCCGGCTTCGTGCACACGAAGATGACCGAGGGCATGGACGCCGCCCCGCTGTCGACGACGCCCGAG
The DNA here is from genome assembly GCF_057180585.1 of Actinomycetospora sp. 2LY8.5. Taxonomy (NCBI): domain Bacteria; kingdom Bacillati; phylum Actinomycetota; class Actinomycetes; order Pseudonocardiales; family Pseudonocardiaceae; genus Actinomycetospora; species Actinomycetospora sp. 2LY8.5. The sequence goes on along the minus strand of NZ_JBXUHE010000005.1, from coordinate 115,740 downwards.
GCGGTCGCCGACGTGATCGTGTCGTCGGTGAGCTCCGGCAAGGAGCAGGCCTGGGCGCCGGCGCAGATGCGGCTGGTCATGTCGGTCCTGCGCCACATCCCGCGCCCGATCTTCCGGCGCTTGCCGGTCTGAGGCGCCCGGTCTCTCCGACCGGGCACCTTCGGTCGGAGACCGGCGAGGGACGCCCTCGGCCGGAACGCGGGTCCCGCGAGCAGCACGTTCGGCAGGTCGCCGGGCAGCCCGATCATGAGCGACGCGCCGGCGCGCATCTCGTCGTGGGACGAACGAACGGCGCCTTCGCTGCGTCGTGGCAGCGAAGGCGCCGTTCGTTCCTCGGCTCAGGCGGCGACCGGGGCCGGCCGGGCGGCGTGGCTACCCCCACGCCGCCCGACCCCCCGACGACCGGAGGGCGGGGTGACCTCCGGACGGCGGGTCTCGGCGGCGTCGCGGCGCGCGCTGCCCCGGCGCCGCGACGGGTCCCGGTCCTTCATCCACGCCTGCCCCGGCTCCTCCACGTAGCGGTACGCGAGGTGCGCGAGCACCAGCGACGCCACGACGAGGTGCGGCACGAGCAGCGCGGCCGCCGCCGTGTCCGGGGCGAGGGCGGGGATGCGGGTCATGGCGACGAGCGCCATCTCGATGAGCGGGAAGTGCACGAGGTAGAGCGCGTAGGAGACGCGACCGCCGTGGCGCAGACGCGGGGTCCCGAGGGCGCGGGCCGCCGGGCCGTCGGTGAGCGCCAGCGCGCCGAGCACGACGGGCAGCAGCGGCGCAGCGAGGTAGATGCGGGCGTCGGCCCCGAACGCGGCGGTCGGGGGCGCGGTGGCGGCCCAGTAGACGACGAGCAGCACCTCGCCGATCGCGAGCAGCAGCAGCCGGTGTGCCCAGCGCGACACCGTTCGGGTGCGGGGCACGCGGCGCACGACCAGCCACGTCAGCACCCCGGCGGTGAAGCCGGCGGCGAGCCGCACCGCCCAGAAGCCCTCCCACGCGCCGTGGAGGGCGCCGTGCACGGCGAACGCGACCGTCGGGGTCGCGGCGAGTACGGCGAGAGCGGCGAGCACCGCCCGCGGCTTGCCGCGTAGCAGCCAGGCGCCGCCGGCGAGCAGCGGGAAGGCCAGGTACGCGGCCCATTCGGCGCTGATCGACCACGCCGGCAGGACGAACGAGACCCCGTCGATGCCCTCGGAGGTCCACATCTGCGTCATGGTCAGCTGGCGCAGCCAGCTCAGGGGGTCCAGGCCGGGCTGGGTGCCCTGCCACGTGATCACACCGTCGCTCCCCAGGACGGCGCGCGCGGCGCACCACAGCCCGGCCAGGACCACGACGACCGCGTAGAGCGGCCACACCCGGGCCAGTCGCGCCCAGACGAACCCCAACGCCTGGCGCGGGCCCGGCGCCCCTCGCCAGCGGTCCAGGTAGGACCGGGCGAGCAGGAAACCGGAGAGGGCGAAGAAGAGGTCGACACCGAGCGGCCCGGCGGCCACGAGCGGCGCGACCGGAGCGAACCACTCCGCGTAGCCGGTGACGGGCAGGTAGCTGACGTGGTGCAGCAGCACCCACACCGCCGCCACGGCCCGCAGGCCGGTCAGGGCCGGAATCTCGACGGTCGCGGGACGGGACGGCGTCCGCGCGGCCGTCGGGAACCCGGCCGGCGTGGCCGGCTGCTCGACGGTCCGCGCCGCCTCCTCGACGGTCCTGATCGGCGCCGCCGGGTGAGGCGCGGCGGTGCCGCGCGGGACGGGGATCGGCCGGATGCCCGGCACGCTCGTCCGGATGCGGTCGCCGCGGTCGTCCGGCTCGCCGTGGTCCTGCCCCACCACCGTCCGCACCGCGCCTCCCCGACGTCGCCGACAGATTGGCGGATGCCAACCCTCGATCCCGACAACGGCGCCGAGTGGCGGTGTGTTGATACTCCGATCGGTGGACTGGGGAGGCGGGCCGTTCGATCCGGGAGTGACGACTCGGCGAGCGATCGCTCTCCGTCACCATTGCACGAACGGAGCAGTCACCGGCGAGTGGTGGTGGCACCGGGTCGAGGGTCGGCGACAGGAGGAGCCCCACCGAACACTCGATGATCTCGTGAAGCCGACGTGATGCCAGCACCTGCCCGGTCGGAGAGGATCGCCGTACCGAGTGTTTGCCCGTTGCCACTTCTGTGCAACAGTGCCGACATGACCTTGGCCGTCGCGCCACCCGTCGTCCGCGCCGCGCAGCGCGCGGACCTCCCGGCCGTCGCACTGCACATGCGCGCGATGCTCGAGCGCGAGCTCGGCGGTTACGACCCGCGGCTACACGCCGACGTCGACGACCTCGCCGGCACCTACCTCGGTGTGGCGGGCACGCGGCTGTTCGTCTGCCGCGTCGAGGGCTCCGACGGCCCTGCGCTCGCCGGCACCGCGTCGGTGCGGGCGGGCGGGCCCAAGCCGCAGTTCGTGCCCTCGTGGCTCGCCCAGCGCTACGCCGGGCGGCGCGTCGGGCAGATCTGCCGGGTCTGGGTCGACCCCGAGCACCGGCGCCTCGGCGTCGGACGGATGCTCGCCGTCGAGGCGGCGCGCTGGGCGCTCGCCCACGGCTACGACCCGATCTGCCTGCACACCAACGCCTCGGTGCCCGGGGCTCTCGCGTTCTGGACGAGCTTCCCCGGCGCGACACTGATCCACGACGCGCGCCCGGACCCCTGGTCGACGGTGCATTTCGAGATCGACCCGGCGGCCCTCGCCGCCTGAGCGGCTCCGGGGCGATCGCGGTGTTCCAGCCCCACGGTCGTTCCGACGGTGGACGTCGGCGTGATCGCCCGGCCGGCCTCTCCCGCGCGCCGGGCGCGCTCGCGGCGTGTCGCGTCAGCGAGCATGTGGCGATCCTGGCGTCACATGCCAGCGATGCCGCATCGCTCGTGCTCCGACGGGCGCGTCAGCGGTCCTGCTCGGGGATCCGGTCCGTGCCGGCGCCGCCGACACCGCCGGCGTCTCGCGTGCGGCCGGACTGCTCGCGCAGGAGGTCGCGGATCTCGGTGAGGAGCTCGACGTCCGTGGGGTCGGCCGGGCCCTCCTCCTCGCCGCGACGCCGGCGCTCCTCGACGTACTTCAGCGGCATGACCACGATGAAGTAGATGACCGCAGCGGTGAGGATGAACGTGATCAGCGCGTTGATGAAACTCGCATAGTCGAACACGACGTCGTTGACGACGAACGTACCGGCGAACTCGCCGCCGCCCGAGAACAGCTGGATGAGCGGCTTGAGGAATGCGTTGGTGAACGCCGTGACAACCGCGGTGAACGCCGCGCCGACGACGACGGCGACGGCGAGGTCGACGACGTTCCCGCGCAGCAGGAAGTCCTTGAATCCCTTGAGCACGTCCCGGTCCTTCGCTCGCGAACGGTTCTGCGCCGAGGATAAGGGGCGTGGCCGCGGATCCTCGGCGGTACCGGCGACCGAGGACTGTGCAGGGCCCGGTGCGAGGCCCTCCCCCGACGGACGACCTCGCACCGGGGTCCCTGCCCGACCCTCCCGCGCGGGGAGGGCTGCGCTCCGATCGAGATCGACCGGAGGTGGGCGGGGACGCCACGAGCGCCGGCGCAGACCCAGCGTCCTGGGGCCGTGCCCATGTGTCCCGGGCGACCGGACACCCCACCTCGGTCTCGGCGCAGCGCACCACCGAGGCCCGTGTGGGTGTGCCCGGAGAGGAGTGGCGGGCGCGCGCCGCTCCGGGGTCGACGCGCCCGGTCGGGGTGTCTAGTTGTCCGCCTCGACGCCGTTGGCGCAGCTCTTGTTGACCGAGCCTTCCTGGGTGCTGTGGTCCCCGGCGCCGCTGAGCAGCGGGATGTTGCCGGCCACGTCCTGCACCGGGACCTGGACCCCCAGCACGTTGACCGGCACATCGTTGCCGCAGACGTTCAGCGGCACGATCGTCGAGACGTCACTGACGTTGGCCAGGCCGGTCTGCTCGGTGCCGCCGTCGTGGTGGTCGTGGCCGTCTCCGGCGAAGGCCGCACCGGTGGTGCCGGCCAGACCGGCGCCGATCAGCACGGTCGCGGTCAGGGAGCGACGCAGAAGGTTCACAGTAGTTCTCCTCGGTTGAGAGATCGTCGAGATCAGGAGGCGGGACGCCCCGGCGACGGTGAGCACGTCGGTCGACTCACCTCGCGGGGCCGCGGGAGGGACGTCAGCCGTTGTCGGCGTCGACCGCGTTGCCACAGTCCTTGTTGACCGAGCCCTCCTGCGTGCTGCCGTCCTCGGCCGGGCTGAGCAGCGGGATGTTGCCGGCCACGTCCTGCACCGGGACCTGAACCCCCAGCACGTTGACCGGCACGTTGTTGCCGCAGACGTTCGCCGGGACGATGGTCTGGATGTCGTCGACGTTCACGAGCCCGGTCTGCGTGTCACCACGGTGGTCGTCGTGCTCGTGGGCCATCGCCACGCCGGGCACGAGGGCCGTCATGCCCGCGCCGAGCATCGCGGAGGCCAGCACGGTCTTCGCAAATCGTGCCATGTCGCTGCTCCGATCAGAGAGTTTCGACCACATGCCGTAGTCGATCTATTACAGAGGGTTAACTCTGACCCGGACTTCCGAGATACGGACGATCGCCGACAAACGCGCGAACGAGTGATGCCGCGAGGACCAGAGAAGGGGTGCAGGGAATCCTGCGTCGTCGGTGCGGAGCCGCAGCAGCGAGGGATGTGACGGCCGAGCGCCCCGCCTCGGTGCCGGGCGGCGCACTGCCGACGGCCGGAGACGGGGCGCTCGGAGATGGAGCAGGCGCATCGATTCGGGGTCGACGCGCCCGATCGGGGTGTCTAGTTGTCGGCCTCGACGGCGTTGCCGCAGTCCTTGTTGACCGAGCCCTCCTGCGTGCTGCCGTTCCCGGCGGCGCTGAGGATCGGGACGTCGGCGGCCACGTCCTGCACGGGGACCTGGACCCCCAGCACGTTGACCGGCACGTTGTTGCCGCAGGCGTTCAGCGGCACGATCGTCTGGATGTCGCTGACGTTGGCCAGGCCGGTCTGCTCGGTGCCGCCGTCGTGGTGGTCGTGGCCTTCCTGGGCGAAGGCCGCACCGGTGGTGCCGGCCAGACCGGCGCCGATCAGCACGGTCGCGGTCAGGGAGCGACGCAGAAGTTTCACAGCAGGTTCTCCTCGCTAGAGAGATCGTCGATCCCGATCGTCGGGATCGTGGGGAGCGGACAACTCCGGCAGCGGGTGAACAGGTCGATCGACTCGCCTCGCCGGGCCGCGAGAGGGACGTCAGTCGTTGTCGGCGTCGACCGCGTTGCCGCAGTTCTTGGAGACGGCGCCGACCTGCTCGCTACCGTGCTCGGCCGGGCTCAGCACGGGGATGTTGCCGGCCACGTCCTGCACCGGGACCTGGACCCCCAGCACGTTGACCGGCACGTTGTTGTTGCACACGTCGACGGGAACGATCGTCTGAACGTCGTCGGCGTTCGCGAGGCCGGTCTGGGTGTCGCCCTCCTCCGCGAAGGCGGAACCGGTCATGCTGACGAGGCCGGCACCGATCAGCGTGCTCGCCAGCACGGACTTGCGCAGAATTCCCACGGTGTTTCCTTTCGCATGGTCCTCCCCGTCCGGCGACGAGGAGCCTTCACCGGCGACACCGCGATGTCGCATGACGGACCGTAGCGATCGATCACGCACAGTCCGAACCTCTGCGGATCGGCCGTGTCCCCGGGATCGGTCACTCCGACGTGGAGCGCGGGCACGGCCTTCCACGGGTTCTCGCGACGGCTGCGCGAGGATCTTCGGACTGACCGTGAAGAGGCCCCCGGCTCGTCCACGGCCGGGTGGCCCATCGAGGCCACCCGGAGTGACCACCGGGCAAGGGTGCGTCTCATCGGGGGAACGTTGAACGGTGCTTCCGCAGCGGTCGGTGGCACCCGGAGCCGAGCCGTCCCACGCGCGGACCGCCCACCCGCCCGTCCGGAGGCGCGCGCGGAAGCGTCGGTGTCGCTACCGTTCGCGCGTGTCGTCCTCGACTGCGCCGTCCGCGCCGACGGCCCGCATCGGGCGCCCGCTCGCGGCCTGGGCCGCATGGGACTGGGGCTCAGCCGCCTTCAACCACATCGTCACGACGTTCGTCTTCACCGTCTACCTCACCGGCTCGGTCGCGGCCGACGAGGCCTCCGGGTCGTCGGCCCTGGCCACGGCGATCAGCGTGTCCGGGGTGCTCGTCGCCCTGGTCGCACCCGTGTACGGACAGCGCAGCGACGCCGCCGGCGCCGAGACCGGCCGGCAGCGGCGACTGGGCCGGCTCACCGCGGTGATCATCGCGTGCACGGCGCTCATGGCGCTGACCGCGCCCGCGCCGTCGTACCTGTGGTGGGGCCTGCTGCTGCTCGGGGTCGGCACCTTCGCCTACGAGCTCGCGCAGGTCGAGTACAACGCGATGATCTACCGCCTCGCGCCGCCGGGACGGACCGGGCGCGTGTCGGGCATCGGGTGGGCGGCCGGCTACGTCGGGGGCATCGTCCTGTTGCTGATCTGCTTCGTCCTCTTCCTCGCGGACTCACCGGTGATCCCGTTCGAGGGCGAGGGCACGGCGGTGCGCGTCGTCGTCCTCGTCGCGGCGGTGTGGTTCGCGCTGTCGACCATCCCGGTGCTGCGGATGCGCTTCCCGTTCCCCCCGCCGCCCGGCGACACGGAGGCCGCGGTCGGGTGGGCCGCGTCGTACAAGCTGCTGTTCCGCCGGCTCGCGCGCCTCTACCGCGACGACCGGCACCTGCTCGGCTTCCTCGTCTCGAGCGCGATCTACCGCGACGGGCTGACCGCCGTGTTCACGTTCGGTGGCGTGCTCGCCGCCGGGACGTTCGGGCTGAGCGCGGGCGACGTGATCATCTTCGCGATCGTCGCCAACGTCGTCTCCGCGCTCGGGGCCGTCGTCGGAGGCCGGCTCGACGACCGGGTCGGCCCGAAGATCGTCATCCTCGTGTGCCTCGGGGCGCTCGTCGTCACCGCCGGGGTGATGCTGTTCGCCTCCGGGCCCACGGCGTTCTGGATCGGCGGCACGTTCCTGTCGCTGTTCGTCGGCCCCGCGCAGGCCTGCTCGCGCAGCTACCTCGCGCGGATCGTGCCACCGGGGCGCGAGGGAGAGCTGTTCGGCCTCTACGCCACGACCGGCCGCGCGGTCAGCTTCCTGGCGCCGGCGATGTTCGCTCTGTTCATCGCCGTGTTCGGTGCCCAGCGCTGGGGGATCCTCGGGATCGGGCTCGTGCTCCTGCTCGGGTTCGCGACGCTGATCCCGGTCCGGGCCGTGGCCGGCGGCGCGGCCGCCGGGCAGGCGGCGGTCCGCACCTGACCGCTCAGGAGAACCGCGCGCCCAGCCAGCGGACGATCCGCGACCCGAACTCCGCGACGAGCACCCAGAACACCGCCGCGAGGCCGTAGTTGACGACGACCGCGACGGTCGGGTCGGCGGCGAGGAACAGGTCGCGGAACGCCAGCACCGTCGCGTCCGCGACGCCGCCGACCACCTGCGCGACGGCGTTCAGCGGGTTCACCCCGACGATCGTCAGCAGGACGTAGGCCACCAGCACCACGGCGATGACGTAGGCGACGACGCGGATCACCGAGGCCACGACCTTGGCGATCTTCCACACGAGCTCGCCGACGTCCAGCGGTGCGCGCTGCTCGCGACCTCGCGGCGCGGAGGTGTCCGGCGTGCGGTGCTGCGTCGTCGGCGCCTCGCTGGGTGCCGGGTCGTCCGAGGGTCGCCCGCGGGCCTGCGTCGCGGTGGTGGTCGCGGTGGTCGCCTCCGACGCGCCGCTCGAGGTGTCCTCCGACGAGGTCGTGCCCGCATCGGCACTCGAGGAGGACGAGGCGCCCGACTGCTCGGCGTTCCCACTCGACTCCGTCGGCGCGTTCTCGGTCTCGCCGCTGTTCGGGGACGTCGCGTCCGCCGGCTCGCCGCTGTCGGTCCCGCTCTCGGTGCGCCGCGCGCCCGCCTGCTCCGTCACGCCCGGCATCTTGGCACCGGCGTCGTGACGGAGCAGATCGGGTACCGGGTCACATCGACGTGGCGCCGTCGATGTGCTCGCGCAGCATGTCGGCGTGGCCGGCGTGCTGGCTGGTCTCGGCGATGATGTGCAGGAGCACCCGGCGCACCGACCAGCTCGTGCCCGGCTCGTGCCAGGGCGCCTTCGGCAGGTCGTGCCGCACGTTGAGGTCCGGGAGCGATGCGAGCGTCTGCTCGGTGCGGGCCGCGGTCTCGTGGTACGCCGCGATGACGCCCGCGAGCGTCTCGTCGGGCAGCAGCTTGAACTCGTTCTCCCGCTCGACCAGCCAGTCGGGCTTCTCGTCGAGGCTCGCGATCCAGCCCTCGAAGTCGTCCAGCGACACGCCCTCGGGGAGCTCGAAGCCCTCCTCGCCGTTGTCGCCCTCGACCGCGAAGCGCATCCAGCCCTCCTCGACCTTGGTGACGTGCTTGATCAGCCCGCCGAGAGTCAGCTGCGACGCCGTGGGCCGGGACGCGGCCTGCTCGTCGGTGAGGTCGCGGGTGGGGAAGACGAGCCAGTGCCGGGCCTGGGCCAGCTCGCCGAGGAGGTCGGCGCGTTCGTCGGCATCGGTAGCGGTCATCGGGGCCTCCTGCGCGGCGATCGTGGTCATCGGGGTCCTGCCTTCCTCGTCGTCCCTGATGACCTGAACGCTAGAGAGGGAGGCGGACAGCTTCGGTCCTACTTCCCCACTCACCTGCGAAGATCGAGCCGGCGAATCTCCTGCCGTTCACCGCCGGCGCGTGGCCCCCGGCGGCAGCTGCCCGTCGTTGCGTGCCGCCTGTCGCCGCCACGCTGAAACCACACGCCCCGCTCGCCGGCGTGTCGCGCCGGCGAGGATGTGGCGATCCTGGCCTCACATGCCAGCGATGCCGCATCGCTCGTACCGGGGCCCGCTCAGCGGAAGCGGTCGAAGACCTGCTCGCGCCAAGCCTGGCGGCTGACCAGCTCGCCCATGTCGTCCTGGTACCGGCGGCGCAGGGTCGGCCAGGCCTTGGCGATCTCGGCGTGCAGGCGCATCGACTCGCGCAGCATCGCCCAGAACATCTCACGGTCACGCTTGCGGAAGGTCACGCCCGAGCCGTCCGAGGTCGTCACGGCCGCCCCGTCGAGCATGGAGAGCAGGAACCACTGGCTGTGCTCGGCGGGCACGTCGCGCTGCGGGCGCTCCTGGGCGGTCGGGTCGACGGGACGCAGCTGGTGCACGAGGCCCCGGGCCAGCGCCGCGACCTGCGCGACCCTGCCGACCGGCGGCTTGGGCCAGAGCTGGGCCTCGCGCGCGCCGAGGGTCGGGCGCGGGAGGGCGCCGGCGTCCTGGTGGACGGTGCCGTCCGGGAACTCGGCGCGCGTGGCGCGCACGGCACCGAGGGCGGTCGGCAGGGCCCCGAAGAGCGCCTTGGGGCCGGAGAGGAAGTCGCGCATCGCCATGTGGTGCAGCGCGATCGTCGAGTACTCGAGCAGGAAGAGGTGGCGCAGGGTGCGCTTGAGTGAATCGGCGAGCATCGCCCGCGGCTTGTCCGGGCCGTGCAGCGCGCCGACGACCAGGCGGTTGCGGACGTGGAAGTACGCCTGCCAGTCGGAGGTGTCGTCCTTCTCGACGAACGACATGTGCCAGATCGCGACGCCGGGCACGGTCGCGGTCGGGATGCCGTGGCTGCCGGCGCGCAGGCCGTACTCGCAATCGTCCCACTTGATGAACAGCGGCAGCGGCAGCCCGATCCGCTCGGCCACCGAGCGCGGGATCAGGCACATCCACCAGGCGTTGTAGTCGACGTCGGTGCGCCGGTGCATCCACAGCGTCTCGCGCAGCGAGTCGACCGCGAAGTCGTGGTCGTCCTCGGTATGCGGGGCGAGCTGCCAGAAGAACGTCCCGCGGTCGATGACCTCGCCCATCACGTGCAGGTGCGAGCGCGCCTGCAGCGAGAGCATCTGGCCGCCGACCAGCATGTCCTCGCGCGCGAACCGCGAGAACGCGAGCGCGCGCAGGACCGAGTCCGGCTCGAGGACGACGTCGTCGTCCATGAACAGGATCTGTTCGCAGTCGGTGGTCTCCAGCGCCTCGTACATGATCCGCGCGTAGCCGCCGGAGCCGCCGAGGTTGGGCTGGTCGATGATCCGCAGCCGATCGCCGAGCGCCGCAGCCGCCTCGTCGAAGCCGGGCTGGTCGCGCACCTTCGAGCTGCCCTGGTCGGGGATGATCACCGCGGTCAGGGTCTCGCTGACCAGCGGGTCGTCGCCCAGGGCCTTCAGGGTGGCCACGCAGTCGGACGGGCGGTTGAACGTCGGCATCCCGACGGCGATCGCGGCCCGGCCCGGCGCCTCGCGGTCGGCGAACCAGCCGCCGGAGACGAGCTCGAGGGCGTCCCCCGCGCTGGTGAGGTCGAACCACACCCAGCCGCCGTCGGTGAAGGGCGTCAGCGAGACCGGGACGACGACGTCGGCGTCGGCGTCGGCGTCGGGATCGGCATCGGCATCGGTGGAGCTGTCGACGAGCTCGCCCGCGACGTGCACCGGCACGCCCTTCGCCGTCGACCGGTAGACGTCGACGCGGCCCTGTCCGCGCACCCGCAGGCGCAGCGTGACCGCGTCGAGCACCGACCAGCGCCGCCACCAGGCCGCCGGGAAGGCGTTGAAGTAGGCGGCGAACGAGACCTCGCTGCGCTCGGGCAGGCGCACACCGGTGCGGGACACCACCTCGGCCACCGGGCCGCCGGAGCGTCGCACGTGCATGACGTACTCGTCGGCGGTGTCGTCGTAGGTCCCCGGGCGGTGGGCGGTCGGGGACGTGGTCTGCACCGACGTCGCGGTGCCCTCGTCGAGGTACAGCGAGCGCACCGAGGTCGGGTCAGCGGGTCGGGGCAGGATGATGCGCTGGAGCAGCGCGGCGCCCGCACCACCCGCAGCGCCCGCGGGTCGTGCCGTCATCTCCACCGTCCCGCCGACCGTGCTCGTCACACCGACGACGGTAACGGCGCGGCGGTCGCCGGCCCGGGAGCCCCCCGGCGGGTCGCCCCGTGGACCGCCGGAGACGAGATGCGACCTACGGTGCGCGGCGTGGCCGAGCCCCATCACGTGGCGGTGTACGTCGACCCCGTCTGCCCCTTCGCGTGGCTCGCGCTGCGCTGGCTGCGGGAGGTGGCTCGGCAGCGCCCGCTCGGCCTCGAGGTGCGGCGCATGAGCCTGGCGGTCCTGGGCGGCGAGGACCCGGTGGCTCCCGAGCGCGGCGAGGACAGCGCGTGGCGCCCCGTGCGGGTCGGGGCGCGACTCGTCGCGGTGCGCGGTGACGACGCCTGGGCAGGGTTCGTCGAGGCGTTCGGCACCCGCTTCCACGACCGGGGCCTGCGCGGGCGCGACCGGGTGCTGCGGGAGGTGTGCGACGAGCTCGCGGGCACCGACGTCGACGCCGCGGCCCTCTACGCCTCCGCCGACGCCACCGACCTCGACGACGACGTCCGCGCCCGCCACGACGAGGGCATGGCGCCGGTCGGCCTCGACGTCGGCACGCCCACCCTGCACGTCACGACCTCTCGTGGCCCGGTCGCGTTCTTCGGACCGATCCTCGAGCGCGTCCCGCGCGGGCGGGAGGCGCTCGACGCCTTCGACGGCGCCGTGCTGCTGGCCGGCCTCCCCGGGTTCACCGAGCTCAAACGCACCCGCAGCGGAGAGATCGACTTCAGCTAGGGCGTGGGCGTCGAGCAGACCAGACCGGTCGGGCAGTCGGCCGGGTCGTCCTCCGAGGGCCGCGACGTCGGCGCCGTCGTGTGGTGGGTCGGCGAGGGTGGGGAACGGGTGATCGGATCAGGCCTCGGCGAGGTCCGCGCCGTCGAACGACGCACCCACGGTGAACCACGGGGCGATGCGGTTGTCGAACAGGGTCAGGGCCGACCCGATCGCCATGTGCATGTCCAGGTACTTGTACGTCCCGAGACGTCCGCCGAAGAGCACGCGCCGGTTGGTCGCCTCCTTGCGGGCGAGCTCGCGGTAGCGCTCGAGCTTGGCGCGGTCCTCGGGGGTGTTGATCGGGTAGTACGGCTCGTCGCCGGGCTGGGCGAAACGCGAGTACTCGCGGACGATGATCGTCTTGTCCTTGGGGTACGACGTCCGCTCGGGGTGGAAGTGCCGGAACTCGTGGATGCGCGTATACGGCACGTCCCGGTCGGCGTAGTTCATGACCGGCGTGCCCTGGAAGTCGCCGGTGGAGGTGAGGACCTCGGGCTCGAAGTCGAGCGTGCGCCAGCCGAGCTCGCCCTCGCTGTAGTCGAAGTAGCGGTCGAGCGGGCCGGTGTAGACCGTCGGCACGTCCGCGCCGCCGCCCTCCCACCCGAGGCGGTCCCGCAGGTCGAACCAGTCGGTGTCGAGGAGGACCTCGATGTTCGGGTGGTCGGCCATCCGCTCGAGCCACGCGGTGTAGCCGTCGACCGGCAGGCCCTCGTAGGTGTCGGAGAAGTACCGGTTGTCGAAGGTGTAGCGCACCGGCAGGCGCGACACGATCGACGCCGGGAGGTTCTTCGGGTCGGTCTGCCACTGCTTGGCGGTGTAGCCCTCGAAGAACGCCTCGTAGAGCGGCCGGCCGACCAGCGCGACGCCCTTCTCCTCGAAGTTCTGCGCGTCCGCGACGTCGATCTCGGCGGCGTGCTCCGCCACCCAGGCGCGCGCCTCGTCGGGCGACATCGCGCGGCCCGCGTACTCGCAGATCGTCGCGAGGTTGACCGGCATCGGGTAGACGCGGCCCTCGTAGATCGTGAAGACGCGGTGCTGATAGCCGGTGAAGTCGGTGAAGCGGTTGACGTAGTCCCACACCCGCTTGTTCGACGTGTGGAACAGGTGCGCTCCGTAGCGGTGCACCTCGATCCCGGTCTCGGGATCGGGCTCGGAGTAGGCGTTGCCGCCGAGGTGGGAGCGGCGCTCGACCACCAGGACGCGCTTGTCGAGCTCGGTCGCGGCCCGCTCGGCCACGGTCAGACCGAAGAAGCCCGAGCCGACGACGACGAGGTCCGGTTCCGCCACCATGCGCGGAAACGGTAGCCGGGACGGTGGGTGACGGCGGGTCCGGGTCCGGCCGGGGCGTCGTGACCTCGTTGTTATCTTCGGTGGCCGATGCGCCGGTTCAGCTGGGACCTCATCCGCGTCGGCTGCGTCCTGATGGTCGTGCTGTACCACTCGACGCAGGTGGTGCCGGACAACTATCCCGACCTCGTCGACCGGCGGTTCGTCTTCCCGCACCAGATCGGCGCGAGCCTGCTGCTGGTGGTCTCCGCCTACTTCGTGTGCGCCTCCCTGCGCCGGCACGGCGTGACACGCTGGTGGGTCGGCCGGCTCGCGCGGCTGCTGCCCGGCTTCGTCGTGGCCACGCTCCTCGCGTACGTGGCCGCCGACTTCCTGACGCCCGGCGGGCCCGAGCCCACGCTGCGCGATCTCGCGGCGAACCTGCTCATGCTGTGGAACTGGGACCGCACCTGGGGCTACCTGGACGGTTCCTACTGGACGATCCCGCTGCAGCTGCTCGCGTTCTCGGTCGCGGCGCTGCTCTGGCGCCGGCGGTGGGGCGCCGGGCACCGCCTGCGCGTCGTGCTCTGGGCGGCCGTCCTGATCCCGATGGCACAGCTGCCGCTCAAGGCGATGGCGCCGCCGGCCTACGGCGTGCTCGTCGACGGCCTCGGCTTCCACCGGATGCACCTGTTCGTCGCCGGCGTCGCGATCTTTCTCTGCGCCCGGTGGCGGATGGGCGTCCCGCACGCCGCGGCGCTGCTGGGGACGTGCACGGCGGCGCAGCTCGTGCACGGCGGCATCGACGCGTCGGGCGCGCTGATCGGTGACCGCATCGCGGTGGCCGGTGTGGGCGTCGGGATGGCGGCGATGCTGCTCGCGGCCACGGGCCCCGACTGGAAGTGGCTCGTGCCGTCCGCCGTCCGGCCCGCCGTGACCTGGCTGGCCGGGATCTCCTACGGCGTCTTCCTCACCCACCAGACCCTCGGCATGGTCCTCATGCGGCGCCTGCAGGCGCTCGGCGTCGGGCCCACGCTCCAGACGGTCGCGATGCTGCTCCAGGCCGTCCTCGTCGGCTGGCTGCTGACCCGGCTCGTCGAGCGGCCCGCGCACCGGCGGCTCACGGCCGCGTTCGACCGCCTCACGGTCCGGCCCGTCGTCCTGCCGGCACCGGCGCCCGTGGCCCCTCCCGTGCCCGTGGCGGCGGCCGAGCGGAGCGGCTGAACCACCGAGCATCCGGGCGGGCGTGCCCGAGGGCGGTGGCTCGGAACGTCTTGCCGACACCGGCCGGGCCCATGATCAGTGCGTTGTGGGCGTCGCTGAGGAAGCGCAGCGAGCACAGCTCCGACCAGAGCGCGCGGTCGAAGGTGACGGTGGTGGTGTCGTCCCAGGCCTCGAGCATCATCGAGGGGTCCAGCCCGGCCTAGGCCGCGCGCAGGTGCGCGGCTTGGCGGTCGCGGCAGGTGACTTCGTCGGCGAGCAGCATCTCCAGGAAGTCGTGGTGGGCCAGCTGGCTGGTGCGGGCCAGCGCGAGGCGTTCGGGCAGGGTGTCGAGCAGCCGGTCGAGCTTGAGCCGACGCATCAGTTCCTTGAGCTCGCCCGAGGGCTCGATCCGCCCCGGACCTGCGGGCCCGGCGGTCGCGGCGCCGGCGGGGCGGGTGGTCGGGGTGGTGGTCTTGCGGGCCCGTTTGCCGGTGTTGCTGCTGGTCCCGGTCATGACGGCCGCCGGGTGCTGAACTCGTCGGGGTCGCGGGCGAACCGGCCCGTCGCCGGCACGACCGCCAAGCTGGCGCCCGGTGTCGTCGGTGGCGGCGTCTGCGGGCAATGCGGGCTGGGTGCGGGTCATCGTCTCGACGCCTGCCAGTCCGCAGGTGAGCATGCGTTCGATGAGCCCGACGTTGATCACCTCGACCTCGAGGGCGTGGGCGCAGGCGGTGTCGGTCTCGGCGGCGCCGTGGCGGCGGGCGAGCCCGAGCAGGCGATAGACCTGGCGCATCTTGGTCCAGGGCAGCGGGTGCTCGAGGGCGCCGTCGGCCGAACCCGAGCTCGGTAACCGCGTAGCGGTGCAGGGTGCGATACGAGACGACGACCCCGCGGCGCTCGAGCAGGACGTGGCCTTGGTCAGCCTCAGGCCCTGGTCGAGCCCGGGCCGCGACAGACCTCACTCGGCGGGCTGCCGGGAAGGGGAAAGACCACGGCGGCCAAGCCGTCGTGAGATCGGAGCAGAACGCGCTGAGCGCGTCACCCTCGCGGTGCTCGGTGTCGGGCAGCGGCTGCGGCGACCGAGCGACGGGCCCGAGGGGGATCGTCTCCGTAACCCAGGCACAGTCGCTCGGCCATGTCCTCGAGCACAGCCCGGATCTGGTCCGGGGCGATGGTGTCGGCGAGCGCCAGTGTCGCCATGCCGTGTTGCATGGTCCACAGCTGGGCAGCCCACACTGTCACGAGGTCGGGTTCGCCGTGGAAGCGGCCGGCGTCGAGGCAGCGACGGACGTGGCGGGTCAGCAGGGTGAAGACGGGCGCGCCGGGGTCGAGGTCGGTGTCGTGCTCCTTCGGTGGCGGTTGGTCGACGGTCATCGCGCGGTAGAGGTGAGGCTCGGCGAGCGCGAAGTCGAGGTAGGCCATCGTGGCGACGAAGAGGTCGGCCACTGGATCCTCGGTCTCGGGTAGAGCCTCCAGCCGGTCCTCGAGACGGGCGAAACCGTCGGCCCGGACGGCGCGGTGCACATCGAGCAGGCTGCCGAACCGGGTGTAGACCGCCATCGTCGAGGTTCCCGCCTCTGCGGCGAGACGACGCGTCGTCAGCGCAGAGGGGCCTTCGGCGGCCAACAGCCGGGCGGCGGCCCCGAGCATCGCGGACCGCGCGTCGGGATCCGTCGGTCGTGGACTCATCGGCGCCCTCCCCTCGACATCCCTATAACGGCAATATATAACAGCATCATACAACGCCGACACCGGAGCGAGGGATATGGGACGGACGGCGCAGGGACGCTTCTTCGCGCTGCGCACATTCGGTCCGGACGGCTCGGGCCGGGTGACGCCGGTCTGGCTGGCGGCCGGTGGGGGCGGCCGGCACTACCTGCTCACCCCGGAGCGGTCGCACAAGGTGCGGCGACTGCGACGCGACCCTCGGGTCGAGGTCGCGCCGTCAGACTTTCACGGCGAGGCCATCGGGCAGTGGTGCCGAGGACGGGCCGAGATCGTCGACCGGGGCATCGACCGAAGCGTCGACCGGGACGCCGGCCGGGCCGAGCGGTCACGAGGCCTGTCGTTGCTCGGCGCCTGCTACGGGCTGTCCTTCTGGTGGTTCCGGCTGGTGCTGGCGCTCGGGAGGCCGCGCCGGGCGGGGGGACGCCCTGTCGTGGTGCGCCTCGATCTCGACGACGATCTGGAGGACGGTCCGTGACGCGTGGCCGCCTCGAGGAGCTCGTCGCCTCGGCGGTGCCCTCCGCAGTGTTCGCCGCCGTCACTTCGTGGTGGGGCCTGCTTGTCGGCGTCTTGACAGGCTGCACCGTCGCGGTGCTGCTGACGGTCGTCGCGGCGCTCCGGGGCCGGTCGGTGGCGCGAGTGGCCTCGGGGCTCGTCGGGATCGGTGTGGCGGCCACGATCGCGCGGCTCACCGGGTCGAACGCCGGGATCTTCCTGCCCGACATCTGGTGGAGCCTCGCAGCCTCTGCGGCCCTGCTCGGCTCGGTGGCCGTCGGTTTCCCCCTGGTCGGGGTGGCGTGGAGCCTCGCCCGCCGGGAGCCGATGGCCTGGCGCGGCGACGAGCCGTCCCGGCGGGCCCTGGCGGTGGCGACTCTAGCCTGCGCCGCCGTGTTCGGGGCACGGTTCGCGGTGCAGCGCTGGCTCTACACGGCCGACGAGATCGTGTGGCTGGCTGCGGCGAAGGTCGCGATGGGGCTGCCTCTGACGCTGGCCTCCCTCGGTGTGCTGGCCTGGGCGATCCGCCGAGCCGAACACCGCCGAGCCGAACACCGCCGACACGATCAGCAGATGGGCGGGCGGAACGTCCCGAGGACGATCGATTCACCACGGGTCCTGGGTGGCGCGACCGTCATGGCAGCGACCACGACAGACCCCGTACAACCGGATGAAGGTGGACATTCCCATGCCGCAGTACTTCCTGACCATCCCGCACGAATCGACCGACGAGCCGACGATGGAGTCGATGCAGGAATTCGACCCCGATGAACTGCAGGCCATGATGGCAGCCGTCGACAAGTTCAACACCGATCTGAACGAGGCCGGGGCCTTCGTCACCGCGGGCGGGCTGCAGCCCCCCTCGACCGCCGTCACCGTCGATGCGACCGGCGCCGAACCCAAGCGCATCCCTGGGCCGTTCGTCGAGGCGGCCGCGTACGTCGGTGGTTTCTGGATCATCAACTCCTCTGACGAGGAGACGGCGCTGACCTGGGCCGAGCAGGTCTCCGCCGCTCTCGGGTCGCGGATCGAAGTTCGCGCACTCCAGGAGAACCCCGAATGACACCGATGGGGCCCGATCTCCCTAGCTCCGATGCGGGCCTGGTGCTCGCGGAGTCGTACACCTGGCGAGGTGACCACCAGGTTCGGTGGTCGCGGTACGGCTCAGGTCCGTCGGTGGTGTGCTGTCACGGCACTCCGTGGTCGTCGGCGCCCAGCGCCCGCTGGCACCCCGCCGGGAGCCGGCACGGATGGACCCGCCGCGGGTACGGCGGCAACGGGTTCAGGAGCCCGATGGGGCCGAGACCCGCTGCTCGCGCACCGGACCATGCGGACGCGCGCTCGTGACCCGATGATCATCAACGACCACCATCGCAAGTCGGCGACAGCACGCGACGTGACGACCGGGCGCTGCTGGGTGGCCCCGCGCCCTGCAGCCGTGCTCCTGTCCAGGACGACAGAAGGGATGGTGCCCTCGTGAGCACCTTCGCCACCCCCGAGCTGGAGGCCGCGTTCTTGCGGGCCTACGACGCCGTGATGGCGCACTGGCCCGTGCCCTTCGAGACCACCGACCTCGCCGGCCGGTACGGCACGACCCGGGTGACCACGGCCGGGCCCGATGCGGCCCCCTCGCTGGTGCTGCTCCACGGGTACGGCGGCACGTCGGCGTGCTGGTACCCGGCCGTGGGGCCGATGGCCGAGCAGTATCGCGTCCGGGCGGTGGACGTCATCGGCGAGCCGGGCCGCAGCCGCCACGACGGGGCGCCTCTGGACAGCATGGACGATCTCGTGTCCTGGCTGGCCGAGACTCTGGACCTCCTCGAACTGCCTGCTACGGATCTGTGCGGACAATCTCTGGGCGGTCACCTCGCGCTGCGGTTCGCTCTCGCCCATCCCGAGCGGGTGCGGCGGCTGGTCCTGCTCGACCCGCCCCTCACCTTCGCCGGGTTCCGACCCGCGTTCGAGACGTTCGGTCGCAACCGCGACCCGCACCCGAGCTTCGACGACGCCCGCGCGATGTACGCCGGAGGTCCCCCCGGCACCGGACCGGCACACCTGGAGGCCTACTTCGACCTGCTCGCCCACGGAGCCGCGCACTTCCCGTCGTCGCCGATCGTGAATCCCTCTCTCCCGGACCCGCTACCGCACCTACCGGTCCCGACCCTGGTCGTCCTGGCCGGCGAGAGCGAAGTGCACGACCCGGACATCGCTGCGCAGGCCGCTCGGCGCGCCGGTGCGCACGTGATGATCCAGCCCGGTGTGGGACACAGCCTCCTGGCCGACATCGCCCCGGTCCGCGATGCCCTCCTCGATCATCTCCAGAGAGATGACGCACCAACCTGAGGGGCGCCGGCGGACGTCCTGAGGACGAGCGCGGTCAGGGCGAGATGGAGCACGAGCTTGACCGCCACCCACGTCGAGGCGGCGTCGTCCAACGCTGGAAACAGGTCCTCGGCACCCTCGACGAGCGACGCCCCCGGCGGGACCCCGTCGGGCTGATCAACCCCGGCAGCAGCGCCACCACCAACGCCAGGACGCCGCTGATCATCATCGCGGTCAGGACCGTGGCGACGGTCACCGTCCCAGGTCCGCCTGCCGAGGACGCCACGTCATCCCCGCTCAGCAGCACCCCCGCAACCAGCACGAACACGATCACCGGCACCAGAACTCGCTGGCCACGCAGCAGATCGACCAACAGACAGACCATCGTCGAGGCCAGCCGGCGCTCGCTCACCGCGACGCTTCCGTCCTCGGGCCAGCGCACCGAGCGCACTGAGCACCCCACGGCCAGCGCCGCGGCCAAACCACCCGTCCGCCGTCACCGGCTCCGACCAGACACGAGCTTCTCGTCCCTGGCACCCCACGCCGCGGACCGGGGGCAGACCGCCACCAGCTCCTGCGCCGTCGCCGGGCAGCGCACGACGACCGCGACCGTTCCGCGCACGTCACCTGCAGCGACGACGTCGACGGGCCCGGTGACGGCTTCGCCGTCGTCGACCGGCACGAGACGGCCACGGTCGAGGCGTTGCACCACCGCGGAGCCCAACGCACGCCCACGGCCGCGGTGATCGGCAAGCAGCATTCCGGCCTCACGCGAAGCCACCTCCAACCCGACAACGCACCGGCCGCCGCGTCGTCGAGCGCGGCCGAGGGCTCGTCGAGCACCGACAGCCGCGACGACGCCGGGAACTGAGCCGACAGGAACCCGACCACGCTCGACCGGCCGCGCACCAGCCCCCTCGACGGAGCCGAGCACGGCGCCGCGATCCGCGATGCTCCGCGGACGTTCACCGCTGCGCACCGGGACCCGTTGGCCGGGTCTCGCCGGACCACGAGCCCCGGATTCCGGACCGGATGGCGGGCGAGCACACCACGGGTTCCGTGTGCCATCCATGGTCACTGCGTGACGTCGAGCGCGAACACCGAACTGCACGGCTCGTTCTCCACCCCGTCGACGGCGCCGATCGAGGACCGTGTGGAATTCCTGCGCGCCGTGGACCGGCTTCCGGGGCTCGTGCCGGTCCGCGCGGCACTGCGACGTGGTGGATCGCCTCCAGCGGAAGGCACACTGGTCGACGTCGGCTGTGGCCTCGGATTGGAAACCGCCCGCCTCGCCATCGATCACCCCGCCGCCACGGTGATCGGGGTAGATCACGATCCCGCCATGGTGGCCGCCGCTCGTGAGAACGCTCCGGAGCGGCCGAACCTGCGGTGGCGGGACGGTGACGTCGCTACCAATGTCCTGCCTCCGAGTTCGGTGGACGTCGCGCGTACAGAGCGGGTCCTCATGTACGTCGCGTCGCTGGAAGAGGCGGTCACCTCGCTGCGGTCCATCCTGAAGGTGGGGGGCCGATACGTGGGGTTCGAGCTGGATTACGGCGCCACCATCCTGCCGACGGCCGGCCTGGAACCCGCGGACATCAGGCACCTGAGCGCCCGCATGCAGGACGCGCTCCCACAGCCGTGGGCGGGACGGCGGCTACCCGAAGTCCTCGCCGCACGCGGCATGACCGTGACCAATGTCGAACCGTTCTCTTTCGTCGTCGACGCGCCGGTCTGGTCCCGCATCGTCGGCGACACCCTTCGCTGCTCCCATGGGAACTACCCCCCGCTGGGCCCCACCGGCTCCGCGCTCGAGAGCTGGCTCGCGGCGATCGATGCTCACGCTCCGTTCCGCGCCGTGTTCACCGGCCTATGCGTTGCCGCAAGGAAGGCGTGAACGCGGTGCGCCGATAACCGTGGTCGCCCTGGCCAGGCCCAGAGAACGCCGAATGCGGTACATCTACCCCGTCAAGGAGTCCGCGGCGTCGATGACGACCGGAGGCTTGCCGCTCGTCGGCCTTCTCGCCGGCGGACGGCACCGCACTGCGCTCCAGGAGCACCATAGCGGTCCGAGCGGTCTGCACTTCCGACTTCGGCCTCGAGCTGCTGGGGAACCGCAAGCCCGACCACACCTTCAGGAGCTGAGCTCTCCTGTCCGACACGAGAGCCGCTCCAGCAGGCCCGCTTCAGCCAGCTCGGTCGCTAGGGGGCAGCTCGGGACCGCGGGGCCCGCGCCGAGGCGCCCGGCGATCCAGGGCAGGGAGTCGGGGAACGCCTGGGAGAACAGCGCGAACGTGTGCCCGCCGCCGGGGACGACGACCTCGCACGTCGCGATCCCCGCCCGCCGCGCCGCGGGCACGACCGCGGCGAGGGCCGCGGACGGCTCGGGGTCGGCTCGGGGTCGGCGTCGCCCACCTCGAACCAGCCGCCGGGCCGGTCGTACCGGCGCCCGGCGAGCAGCGCCGAGGGCTCGTGGGCGAGGAAGGCCTCCTGCGAACCGCCGAAGAGCTGGGCGACCGTGGAGGCGGTGTCGGCGTTCGTGTCGCCGGCGCGGGGGCCCGCGAGCCCGGCGTCGTCACCGAACGTCGCGAAGAGATCCGGGTGGCGCAGGGCGAGCATGAGCGAGCAGGACCCGCCCGATCGTGGCGTCGACGTCGGGCATGACGAGGATCGGCGCGGTGCCGCCGTGCCCGGCGGCGAACTCGTCGGCGCTCGCCCCGGCCCGGCCGCCGTCCAGCCAGTCCTGCGGTGTGCCCGGCGTGCCGTGCAGGCCGACGACCACGAACAGCGCGATGACCGCGCCGGCGCCGAGGAACGCGTCGGTCGTGATGTCGATCTCGCCGAGGGAGCCGACGGTCACGCCGGCACCGGGGCCTCGTCGTCACGGCGCCGGTGGGCCATCGCCGCGAACACGAACGGCGGGGCGGAGAGCACCACCACCGCGACGGCGAGCAGGCTGACGTACGTGAGCGTGCTGCCCGTGGCGAGCTGGCCCGGCGGCACGAACCCGAGCACGAAGGCGACGAGGCACCCGAGCAGGCCGATCCCGCCGACGAGATAGACGCCCGGCAGCCCGCCGGGGATCTTGTACGGCCGTGGCGCGTCCGGCCGGAGGTGCCGCAGGCGCACCACGGCCGCGAACATCAGCGTGTACATGATGATCACGATCTGGGCGGTGACCGCGGAGAGCATCCAGTACGAGGTGCTGACGCTGGGCACGAGCAGGAACAGCAGCGTGAAGACCGTGCCCGCCGCACCCTGGATGAGCAGCAGCGCGACCGGCACGCCGTGGGCGTTGAGCCGCCCGAGCCGCGGCGGCACCGAGCCCTGCGCGGCCACCGCCGCGACGCCGTTGGCGGGCCCGAGGATCCACGGCGCGAGGTGGGCGATGCCGCCGAAGGCGACGACCAGCGCCAGCGGGGCGACGACCCAGCCGAGGCCGAGGCGGTCGAGCACGCGGGAGAACAGCTCCATCGTCCCGGAGACCAGGCTGATCTCGCTCGCGGGCACGACCATCGCGAGGAAGAGCGAGCCCAGCACCGAGAACACGACGACCACCCCGACGCACAGGGCGATCGCGCGGGGCACGGTGCGCCCCGGGTCGCGGGTGTCGCGGGCGTGGAAGCCCGCCATCTCCATGCCGGTGAACAGCAGGATGATCCCGCCCAGGAAGGCCAGGTTGTTCAGCTCCACGTCGGGCACGAGCGCGCCGGCCGAGAACGGGATCTCGGTCGGGTTGCCCTGCGCCAGGTACGCGGCGGCGAGCACGACGACGCCGATCGCCGGCACGATCGAGCCGGCCACCGTGCCCACCGAGCCGATCCAGGACGACGCGCCGACCCCGCGCAGGCTCACGATCGTCGTCGCCCAGAAGAAGGCGAGCATGACCACGACGAGGAAGACCTTGTCCGTCGCGAGCGAGGGGTCGAGCGCGTACGCGAGGCTCGCCGCCATGAACGACAGCACGGTGGGGAACCAGGCGACGTTCTCGGCGTAGTCGCACCAGACCGCGAGGAAGCCGGCGCGCTCGCCGAAGGCCTCCTTGACCCAGGCGTACACCCCGCCGTCGCGCGGCCACCCGGTGCCGAGCTCGGCGGCGACCATGGCGATGGGCACGAGGAACACGACGATCGAGAGCGCGAACAGCGCCAGCATCGACCAGCCGTTCTCGGCCATGACGGGCAGGTTGCGGACGCTGACGATCGCCGCGATGTTGATCATTGCGAGGGCCAGCACGCCCAGGCCGACCGCACGGGGCTTGACGTTCACGCGGCGCCTTTCGCGAGCAGCATCGCGTCGATCCGGTCGGCGACGACGTCGTCCGCGCCGCCCTGGACGACCACGATCAGGTCGCCGTACGTGCGCACGGTCGACGAGGCCCGCGGGCGCCCGACCCCGGAGAGGCTGCGCGCCGCCGCGTCGCGGTCGGCGTCGTCGGCGAAGGCGTCGGCCTGCACGGTCGCGGTCTCGCCGTCGCGGCACCGCACCGCGACGACCAGCGTGCGGGCGGCGACGGCGTCGGTGGCCCGCGGGTCGGGCAGGTCGGTGCGCGAGCAGACGACCAGCCCCGCGGAGGTGATGTCGCCCTGCAGCGCGTCGAGCGCCCCCGTGCCCCGCGGGCCCTGCGGAGGCTTCTTCCCGCTCGCCTCCGCGAGGACCACGACCGTCACCACGACCGCCAGCGTCATCGCGACGAGCACCACGACGAGGACGACGTCGCCGAACCCGTTGCCCCGCGTCCGCCGGGGGTGGCGCTCGATGACGCTCATGCCGCGGTCGCGGTGGGTGCCTCACCGGACGGGGACGGCGCGCCACCCACGGCGGCCGGCACGAACATCGGCCCGAGCCCCGGCACGGCCAGGAACCCCTCGGCGCCCGCGTAGAGCAGGCCGACGCGCGGTAGGTCGGCGGGGCTGCGGTAGGCGAGCACCCGGGGCAGCCACTGCGGCCCGAACTTCTCGTTGAAGTCGTGCAGCGACCGGACCTGGAAGAACGGGTTCAGCACGCCCACCGCGCGGCGCGCGAGCTTCTGCGTGGCCGTGAACGGCACGTCCTCGGCGAACAGGCGCCCCCACATCGCGAAGTTCATCGACAGCCGCGTGACACCCCGCTCCGCCAGCGCCAGGGCGCTCTTCGCGATGAGGAACTCGGTCATGCCGTTGGGCGCGCCGGGGTCGTGGCGCATGAGGTCGAGCGTGTAGCCGAACGTCGTGTTGGTGGCCGGTCCGCCGTAGGCCGGCACGAGCCGCAGGAAGCCGCCCGGCACGCCGTCGGCGTCGAGCGCGACGCAGAGCAGGAAGTCGCTGTTCGCCGCCGAGCCGGTGATGTCCTGCGACAGCGACATCGTGAACCCGCGCTCCGGGTTCTTCCCGCGCCACTTCTCCGAGATCGCGTTGAGCGCGGCCACCAGCTTCGGCGACGCCGCCGACTCGGCGATCAGCTGGAACCGGTGGGTGCGCTCGACCCGGCGCACCGCGGCGCGCACGCTCTTGCGCTCGCGGCCCTCCAGTGTGAACGACGGGCAGTCGATGATCGCCTCGTCGCCCAGGTAGAACGACCGGAACCCGCGCGAAGCGAGCAGGCCGCCCTCGCGGGTGTCCTCCTCGCGCGCGGCGAGGAACGCCGGGGTCCAGGCGCGCTGGGCGCACATCGCGAGGAACTCGTCGACGACGCCGGGCAGCGAGGCCTCCTCGCCGATCGGGTCGCCCGCCGCGAGCGCGTAGCCGCCGAGATAGGTGTACGCGACCATCGCCCGGCCGTCGGAGCCGAAGAAGAAGCTCTTGTCGTCGCGCAGGGCGAATGCCGCGAGGGTGTCCCAGCCGTAGGTGTGCACCAGCGTCTCGGCGCGGGTCCAGTCGTCGCGGGTGTGCGGGTCGCGCGCCGTGAGCGGCCGGAACAGCAGCACCAGGAACACGACGAGCCCGACGACGCCGAGCGCGAGCAGCGCGGCCGGGAAGGTCTCGGCGAACACCCGGCGGTCGAAGGTGTAGGGCCCGTCGAGCCCGACCAGCCCGGCGACGATCGTCTCGAGGCCACCGGTGAACGTCAGCTCGGGCGTCATCCGCCCGCTCTGCAGGCCCAGCGACACGAACCCGAACGCCAGCACGCAGGCGAGGTAGATCGGCACGAACCGCACCAGCCGCAGCAACGACGGCGGGTCGGCGGGTGCCCGGAACTGCCCGCGGGCGACGACGAGCAGCACCAGCAGCGCGACGCTGATCGCCAGCCCCACCTGGTGCGGGCCCTTGAGCAGGTGGGCGAGCACCGCGAGTGCCGAGAGCACGACCGCGACTCGCCAGGCCGTGCGCTTGCGCTTGGCGAGCTGGTCGGCGAGCAGGACCAGCAGCAGCCCGATCGCGGCCGAGAGCACGTGCCCGGTGACCGCGAACCACGGCGGGACGAGGTCGAGGTTGACCCGGTCGCCGAGGCGCTCGTGGACGATCGGCACGTGCACCAGCAGGTGCAGCAGGCCGGCGAGCGCGGTGAGCCCGGCGATCAGCGTGACCACCCACGGCCGCTTCGGAGGGCCCTGGTCGGGTGCCGCCGAGGCCACCGCGGCCGGGGTCGACGGGGTCGGGGGCGCGAGCGCCGCGGCCGGCATCGGCGTCGGCGGGAGCACCGGGCGGTGGGCGCCGCCGGGGCCGCCCCCGGGCGGCGGGGCGAACTCGGGGCGCAGGGTCGGGAAGAGGATGACCTCGCGGATCGAGTCGACGCTGGCCAGCAGCATCACGAGCCGATCGATGCCGATGCCGAGCCCGCCGGTGGGCGGCAGGCCGTACTCGAGAGCGCGGACGTAGTCGAGGTCGATGTCGCCGGCCTCGGGGTCGCCGTTCCGCTTGGCCTGCGCCTCCTCCTCGAACGCCGCCATCTGCTCGACGGGATCGTTCTGCTCGGAGTAGGCGTTGCACAGCTCGAAGCCGGCGACGATCAGCTCGAAGCGCTCGCTGTACGCCGGGTCCTCGCGGTGGGCACGCGCCAGCGGCGACACCTCGCGCGGGTAGTCGAGGCAGAAGACGGGGCCGACCACGTCGTGCTGGACGCGCTCGTCGTAGACCTCCTTCATCAGGCGGCCCGCGCCCCAGCCCTGCTCCCACGCGATGCCGAGGCCGTCGAGGATCCGGCGGGCCTCGGGCAGCGGCATCTCGGGGTGCATCACCGCACCGGTCTTCTCGGTGATCATGTCGGCGAAGCGCCGGCGCGGCCACGGCGGGCGGAGGTCGATCTCCTGGCCCTGATAGCGCACCGTGAGGTCGCCGGAGAGGGCGGCGTGCGCGGCCGCGACGACCATGCCCTCGGTCAGATCCATCATGTCGTGGTAGTCGGCGAAGGCCTGATAGGCCTCGAGCATCGTGAACTCGGGGTTGTGCCGGGTGTCGACACCCTCGTTGCGGAACACCCGCCCGAGCTCGAAGACACGCTCCATCCCGCCGACGATGAGCCGCTTGAGGTGCAGCTCGAGCGCGATGCGCAGGTACATGTCGAGGTCGAGCGCGTTGTGGTGCGTGACGAACGGCCGCGCCGACGCCCCGCCCTGGATGCTCTGCAGCACCGGGCCCTCGACCTCGGTGAAGCCCTGCTTGGCGAGGTGGTTCCGGATGGCGCGCACCGCGGCGTGACGGATGCGGAAGATCTCACGGGTGCGCTCGTTGACCTGCAGGTCGGCGTAGCGCTGGCGGTAGCGCGTCTCGACGTCGGCGAGGCCGCCGTGTGGACCGTGCCCGCCGGCCGGCGGGCGCCGCGCCTTCGCCAGCAGGGCGCACTCCTCGACGCGGATCGAGAGCTCGCCGCGTTTCGTCGTCATCACCCGGCCCCGCACGCCGACCCAGTCGCCGCGGTCGAGGTCGTCGATCGCGACGTGGGCGTCGTGCCCGACCACCGCGGTGTCGACGAAGAGCTGGATGGCGCCGCTGCGGTCGCGCAGCGTGCCGAAGCTCAGCCCGCCCTGGCGCCGCAGGCCGGTGAGACGCCCGGCGACCCACACCTCCTCGTCGGTGACGGTGTCCGGCGCGAGGTCGGGGTGGGCGGCGCGGATGTCGGCGAGAGCCGTGTTCCTCCCCCTGCCCACCGGCCAGCGGTAGGGCTCGGTCTCCCCCGCCGCGCGTCGGACGGCGAGCTTGGCCGCGCGGATGTCCTGCTGGCCGAGGTGCACGCCGTGGTCGTCGGGCAGATCCGGGGTCTCGGCGTCCGTGTGGGCGTCCGTGTGGGCGTCCATGTCAGCGTGCTCCCTCCTGCTCCCTCGTCTCGACCGCCGGCGGCGACACGTCCGGTCCGTCCGGGTTCGGCCGCCCCGCGACCGCGTCCACCACGGCGTCCCACCGCCGCCGCTCGCGCTCGGGGAAGCGCCTGCGGCTGCGCGCGGCCTTCGTCGATCCCTCGGGGTAGCGCCAGCGCGCCCAGGGCGAGGTCGGGCGGGCCAGCCGCACGGCGCCGACCAACGCGACGACGGGCACGAGCAGCCCGAGCAGGCCGAGCAGCGGGCGGCCCTTGAACAGGGCGATCACGGCGATCAGGCCGTTGACGACGGTGGTCGCGACGAAGGCCACGACGCCGTCGTTCGTGGTCGAGTCGAACGGGTTGGCACCGACGACGAGAAGAGCCATGAGCGCGCCGACGATCAGGACGGCGTCGACCGAGACGCGGCCCTCGCGCGCCCAGTAGACGTCCGAGAGGTGCAGCCAGAGCGCGAACTCGTCGAGGGTCAGCGCGGCGCCCGCCCCGAACGCCGCCGCGAGCACGTAGAGCCACGGAGGGTCGGGCTGATAGGTGAACTCGCCGACCCCGGCCAGCAGCATGAGGAAGATGCCCCACACCAGGTGGTGCAGGTGGACCCCACCCACCGCCTGGTCGCGGAACGGGCCCTTCCCGGCGCGGATGAGGCGCACGATCACGCGCGTGGCGAGGAAGACGACGACGAACGACCCGAGCATCCACGCCGCGGCGGCGCGGGCCTCGATGTCGAGCGACAGCTGGAAGGTCACGGCGTCGCCACCTCGCGATCCGCGGGGTCCGGTGTCGGCGCGGCCGCGGCCGACGAGCGGGAGAGGGCCGCGGTCGCCGCGACCATGAGCACCACGAGCACGCCGATGAGGACCCACTCGAGGCCGTCGGCGCGGACCTGCTCGCCGAGCACGACGACGCCGAGCACCGCGGCGATCACCGGCTCGCCGACGGTGACCGCGGGCAGCGACGCCGCGAGCGGGCCGGCGCCGAAGGCCGCCTGCTGCAGCAGCGTGCCGCCGAGGACGACGACGACCAGCGCCCAGGTCTCCCAGGAGGTGAGCAGCTCGACCACCCCGTCGCCGAGCGCGTCGACGACCGACTTGGTCAGCGCCGCGACCAGGCCGTAGGCGAGCCCGGTGGCCACGGCGAGCAGCGCCGCGCGACGCGGTCCGCGCCGGCGGCCGGCGAGCAGCACGCACCCGGCGAGGGCGACCGCCAGCACCACGAGCGAGGGGAGCCAGGTGTCGAACGGCGCGCGGTCGGCGCCCGCGGTCGGCTCCCCGACGACGACGAACAGGGCCAGCGCCGCGACGAGCACGAGGGCCCACCGCACCTCGCTGCGCCCGATGCGCCGACCGGTCAGGCGCGCCTCGAGCGGGAGCGCGAACAGCACGGTGGTGACGAGCAGCGGCTGGACCAGCAGCAACGCTCCGACGCCGAGCGCCGCGGCCTGGACGACGAACCCCCCGGTGTCGCCGACCGTGCCGGCCCACCAGCGCGGGGAGCGCACCAGGCGCAGGATCAGCCGCCCGCCGCGGGCCTCGTCGTCGGGGACGTCCGCCGCGGCGCCGCGCTGGGCCACGGAGGCGATCGCGAAGAGCAGGGCGGCCAGGATCGCGAGCGCGCCCGCAAGGAGCGTCACCTCACCCTCCATTCGGCCGCCGTCACTGAGACAGTGCAGCACCGTTCGGGCACGCAAAGCGACAGGATCTTCGCGGCGTCACCCTATCGGTGGATCAGACGACCATCGTGCTGTCGTCGGCGTGACATGACGTGGCCCGGTCATCGGCCGACCGGCCGATGGTGTCGTGTTTGCGAGGATGTGTCCGATGCGCGTTCTGCCGGCGGTCGCCGCCACCACCCTGCCGGCCCTCGCCCTGGCGGTGCTCGGCAGCTCCCACCCGGCAGTGCTGACCCCGGAGTCGGCGCCCTGGTGGCGCGACCTGCACGTCATCGGGCTGGTGCTCTTCCCGCTGCTCGCGCTCGGCCCGTGGGCGGTGGTGCACGCCGCGCGGCCGGCCGGCCCGCTCGGCCGAGTGCTCGAGGGCCTCGCCGTCGTGCTCGGCCTCGTCTACGCGGCCTTCTACGGCGCGCTCGACGCCCTCGCCGGCATCGGCGGCGGCCACGAGACGATGCGCGTCGGCCCGGGCCCCTGGGTCGCGGCGCTGTTCGAGATCGCCGACGCGCTCGGCATCCGCGGCGCGTACGCCTACCTCGCCGCGACGGTGCTCGCCGCCGTGCTCGCCCTCGTCGCGGCGCCCGGGGTGTGGCGCCTGCTGGCCGGGGTGGGCGCGCTGTTCGCGGTCGTCGGCGCCTGGTCGTTCCTGACCAGTCACATCTACTGGCCCTTCGGCGTCGCCACGATGGTCATGCTCGGGATCGGGCACACCGCGATGGCCGTCGCGGCGATCCGGCGCGGGCCCCCGACCGCTCGCGGTGCGCCGGACGGCGTGGCGACCCAGGGCTCCGCTACGCGGCAGTAGCTGGATCGGGTGACCCCTCGTCGGCCCCTGCCGACCGGTCCTCGATCCTCCCTCGACGCGATCCGGCGGGTCCGATTCCATGGCGGGGTGTTCTCCCGTCTCGCCCGCCTGCGCCACGACCTGAACGTCCGACTGGTCGGTGCCGTCGAACGCGGCGTCACGACCGTCGTCGAGCACCGGGTCTTGCCGCGACTGGAGGCGCTCGAGGCGCGGGTGCGCGACCAGCGCGCCGAGCTCGACGCCGCGCGCAGCGAGATCGGGGCGCTGCGCCACGACCTGGTGCAGCGGGAGATCCGCGACCGCCGCGACATGCTCGCCGCCGGGGAGCGCGAGGCCGTCGACAGCAGCGCGCGCTTCGTCCGCGAGGCGATGCCCGGCGCGCGCACCCTGCCGAACCCGCTCGCGACCCTCGCGCACGCCCTCGAGCTCGCGCCCCGCCGCGGCGGACTCGCCCTGGAGTTCGGTGTCTACTCGGGCACCACCCTGCGGGCGATCGCCGCGGCGCGCGGCGACGGCCGGGTGTTCGGCTTCGACTCGTTCCAGGGCCTGCCCGAGGACTGGCGGGCCGGGTTCGCCGCCGGGACGTTCGACGACGTCGAGCCGCCGGACGTCCCCGGTGCCGAGCTCGTCGTCGGCTGGTTCGCCGACACGCTGCCGGCGTTCCTCGCCGAGCACCCGGATCCGGTCGACCTCCTGCACCTCGACGCCGACCTCTACTCGTCGACGGCCACCGTGCTCGAGCACGTCGGTCCCCGCCTGCGCCCGGGCTCCGTCGTCGTGTTCGACGAGTACCTCAACCATGCGGGATGGGAGGACGGCGAGCACCGCGCCTGGACGGAGTACGTGGCCGCGACCGGCGTCGACTTCCGGTACGAGGCCTTCACCCACGACCACGAGCAGGTCGTCGTCGTCATCACCTCGACGCCGTCGCCGGTGACGCCCGCGCAGCGGTCGGCGTCGCCGGGCATCGCCCACTGACCGGCGCCCACTGACCGGCGCCCACTGACCGGCGCCCACTGACCGGCGCCCACTGACCGGCGCCCACTGACCGGCGGGTCGTCGCGGCGCACCGGGAGGAGCGCGGGAGGCGTCTCCTACGCTGAGACGTGGCCGACGGGTGACCGCCCGACCACGCACCGCCGGGGAGCACGCACCGATGACCGACGTCGAGACCGCCCGCACCGCCGAGGGCACGACGCGTTCCGGACGCGCCGTGGTCGCCCGCGGGCTGTACGCCGGGCCGACCGCGGACACCCCGGACGACATGTACGTGGAGATCGTGCGCGGTCGCGCCGAGCGTCGCCGGGACCGGATGCGCGTCGGCGAGTTCAGCCACGTCAGCACCAACACCTACTTCGGGCGGTTCCCCGCGAGCTACTGGCAGCGCTGGGCCACCGCCACCGAGGTGCGGTTCGAGGGCCGGTTCAGCGGCCGTGGCCGGGTCATGCTGCGGGCCTCCGACACGAACGGCGTGCCGCGCACCCTCGCGGTCCACGACACCGAGGCCGAGGACCTCGCGCTGTCGGCGACGCTCGACCGGTTCCTCGACGGCGGCGGGCTCTGGATCGAGATCACGACCGACGACGCCGAGGTCGAGCTCTCCGACGCCCGGTGGACGGTGGCGGCCCCGGTCACGAGCCGGCACGCCTCGATGGTGATCTGCACGCACAACCGCCCCGTCGACTGCCTCAGCACGCTGCGCACGGTCGTCGACGACCAGGACGCCCTCGCGGTCCTCGACCGCGTCCTCGTCGTCGACCAGGGGTCCGACCGGGTCGAGGACCAGCCCGGGTACGCCGATGTCGCGGAGGCGCTGGGCGACCGGCTCCGCTACATCACCCAGAGCAACCTCGGCGGCGCCGGCGGCTTCACCCGCGGCCTCTACGAGCTCGTCGAGCGGGGCACGGACCCGCAGACCGACGTGCTGCTCATGGACGACGACGTGCGGTGCGAGCCCGAGGTCGTCGTGCGCCTGACCGCGTTCGCCCGGCACACGGCGGTCCCGACCATCGTCGGGGCGCAGATGCTCAACCTCCTGCACCCGACCCAGGTCATCGCCGGCGCGGAGTGCGCGGACTTCGTCGACCTCGCGTGCGGGCGTCGACCCGAGGGCGCGGTGGGCGAGTCGGACGTCACCGGCTACTTCCCGGACGGCACCAAGAACGTCCAGGACCGCCGCGTGGACGCCGACTACAACGGCTGGTGGGCCTGCCTGATCCCCGCCGAGGTCACCCGCGCCATCGGCTACCCCCTGCCCTTCTTCTTCCAGTGGGACGACGTCGAGTACGGCTACCGGGCCCGCGCCCACGGCTACCCGACCGTGACGCTGCCGGGCGCCGGCCTCTGGCACGCGGACTTCATGTGGAAGGACTGGGACGACTGGCGGCGGTACTTCAACCACCGCAACGGGATGATCACCGCGGCCCTGCACTCGGACTTCCCCGTCCGCCGGGTCGGCAAGACCGTCGCCGACCTGCTCACCGCCTACCTCCTGGCGATGAACTACGGGCTCGCGGCGACCCTGATCAAGGCGGTGGACGACTTCCTCGCCGGTCCCGACGTCCTCACCGACGGCGGGGTGAGCGCCGCGTTCAGCATCCAGGAGGAGCGGCGGCGCTACACCGAGACCACGCTCCACGGCGTGCACGAGGTACCGGACCTCGCGAGCGTCGAGATGCCGATCGCGCGCGCCGGCTTCGAGCCGTCCCGTCCGGGCCTCGTGAAGCTCAAGCGCGCCGTCCAGCAGGCGACCGGACGCGTGCCCCGGCACGGTGGTCTCATCGGCGCAGGCGAGGCCCACTGGTGGCACGTCTCCCTCTTCGACCGCGTGGCCGTCGTGGACGCCGGGGAGAACGGCGTGCGGCTGCGCCGTCGCGACCGCGACCACCTCAGGACGCTGACGGGCGAGAGCGCCCGGGTGCTGTGGCGGTTCCTCCGCGAGGGCTCGGCCGCGGCCGAGCGCTGGCGCGCGGCGCGCCCCGCCCTGACCACCCCGGAGAGCTGGGGACGGCTCTTCGGTACCGACGAGAGGGACGGTCGCTGACATCACCCTCGCGGTGATCCGGCCACGACGCGGCATCCTTCCGGCGTGACCGTGCTGGGGCGACGGCGATCGGCGGAGGAACGACCCGCCCCGGGGACGGCCCCGGGGGGATTACCACCCGCCGGCACCGATCCCGGCGCGGTGGCACCTGGAGATGGCCCGGCGGACCCCGTCCCGGCGACTGACCGATCATCAGAGCGCCCGGGTTGCACCAGGTGCCCGCCTCGTCCGGAGGGCTGATGCCCCGGAGAAGGTGGTCTCGGCCTCGTCCGGCGTAGATCGGGTACCGACCGGGTAGAAGATCGACCACGACCCTCGGTGCTGTCCCTGCGCCGCGGGCGGATTCGTCCGCCCTGTCCGTCGGAGCGGATCGTGTCCGAGTCGTTGCTCCGAGTGGACCCCGGTGTGCGGCGCATCGAACGGGAAGGGCACAGTCCGAGGCGATGACTTCCACGGCTCACGGGTCGGCGCGGGCAGGAGGCGACGTCCCGGCGGACGGCCTCGTGGCCGGCGGACGACCCGGTGCCGCGGGCTCGGGGACCGCCCGCCAACCCAGTGACGGCTCGCGGTTCCGCCCCGAGATCGAGGGCCTGCGGGCCGTGGCGTCGCTCCTCGTGGTCGTCTACCACGTCTGGATCGGCCGGGTCTCCGGCGGCGTCGACGTGTTCTTCGCCCTCACGGGGTTCCTCGCGGCGGGGCAGCTCGTGCGCGCCGCCGAGCGGGGCGGGGTCGACCTCGTCCGCCAGTGGGGCCGGACCCTGCGCCGCCTGGTCCCGCCGGCCGCCGTGGTGCTGGTCGGCACGGTCGTCGCGAGCCTGCTCCTGCTCCCCGAGTCGCGGTGGCCGCAGACGGTCCGCGAGGTCGTCACGTCGGCCTTCTTCGTCGAGAACTGGCAGCTGGCCGCCGACTCGGTCGACTACTACGCCGCCCACAACACCGCGAGCGTGGTCCAGCACTTCTGGTCACTGTCGATCCAGGGCCAGTTCGCGATCCTCTTCCCCCCGATGGTCATCCTCGCCACCCTGGCCGCACGACGGGCCGGGGTCGCCGGGCGTCCCGCCGTCGTCGCGCTCCTCGTCGCCGCCACCGCGATCTCCCTCGTGTGGTCGGTCGTCAGCACGGCGACCGACCAGACCTACGCCTACTTCGACTCGCTCACCCGCGTCTGGGAGTTCACGCTCGGCGGGCTCCTCGCCCTCGGGATCCACCGGATGCGCCTGCCCTCCTGGGCCGGGCTCGTCCTCGGCTGGGGCGGCCTCGTCGGTCTGGCGGCGTGCGGGATGGTGCTCGACGTCGAGGGCGGCTTCCCCGGCTACCTCGCCCTGTGGCCGGTGCTGTGCGCCGCGGCCGTGATCGTCGCGGGCGACACGTCGCACCGCCTCGGCAGCGCGCGGTTCCTCTCGTCGCGCCCGATGCAGTACCTGGGCAGCATCAGCTTCCCGCTGTACCTCTGGCACTGGCCGGTCCTGACCCTCGCCCTCGTCACCTTCCACACCGAGGAGCCCGGCCTCCGCCTCGGGGTGGCGGTCATCGGGACCTCGCTGCTCCTGGCCGCCGCGACCCGCCACCTCGTCGAGGACCCGCTGCTGCGCCGCGGACGCCGCCGGCCCGGGCCGCTGCGCGACTACCGCGTCGCCGTGCTGGCCCTCGCCCCGGTGCTGGTCCTCGCGCTCGCGTGGCATGCCGTGACCAGCGCTCGCGCCGAGCCGTCCGGCGTCGTCGGCGACCTGAACCACCCGGGCGGGATGGCCCTGCAGCCGGGGTTCGTCGACCGGGGCGCGCGGGACGCCGAGCCCATCCCCCCGGCGGTCTCCGCCTACGAGGACTGGGTGAAGTACGAGGAGCCCGAGAACGGCTGCCACAACCTCCCCGAGCAGCAGGCGCTCCAGCTCTGCACCTACGTGCCGGCACCGGACCCGGCGGCGCGGACCATCATCGTCGTCGGCGACTCCCACATGGCCCAGTTCCTGCCGGCGGTCGGGCCGATCGCCCACGAGCGGGGCTGGCGGGTGCAGACGCTGATCCGGCCCGGCTGCCCACTCTCGACCACGTCCGAGTCGAACATCGGCGAGGTCGACTGCATCACGTGGAACCAGCAGACCCTCGACGCGCTCAGCGAGCTGCGTCCCGCGCTCGTCGTCGCGCAGGCGACGCACAACGTCCGCGCGGGACGCACCGAGGCCACCCCGCCCGGGATGATCGAGGCCTGGAACCGTCTGGCCGACGGGGGCCTGCCCGTGCTGGGCGTACGCGACAACCCCCGCTTCGACCACGCGCCCCCGAGCTGCGTGGACTCCTACGGGCGTGCGGCGCAGGAGTGCGACGTGCCGCGCTCGGACCTCTACCCGAGGATGTCCGCCCTGCCGGCCGGGACGCCCTCGACGGTGTCGTTCCTCGACCTCAGCGACTCGATCTGCCTGCCCACGACGTGCCCGCCCGAGATCGGCCGCGTCATGGTCTACCTCGACGACAACCACCTGACGGGGACGTTCACGGCCTCGCTGGCGCCGGTCGTCGGCGACCGGATCGCGACGTTGATCGACCGGTGAGCCGGCGTCCGACCCGAGCGGCTAGGGGGCCGTGGCGCCGCGCGTGACGTAGAGCCGAGAGTCCCACCGGGTGCCCGCGCTGGTGTCCGGGTCGGCGGCGAGGACCTCGCCGCCGCAGGAGCGCACCAGCGCCCGCACGTCGGCCTCGGAGGTCCCGTGCATCTCCATCCCGCGGCGCAGGCGGTGCAGCACCGGGCGCGGCAGGACGCGCAGCGCGATCCCCGCGGCGTTCCACCGGGGGGCCGTGGGCAGCTGGAACACGACGAGCCCGCCGGGCTTGGCGATCCGGTAGAACGCGCGGACGTAGCGGTGGGCGAGCTCGCTCGGCATGTGCTGGAGGACCCGGCAGGTGTAGACGAGGTCCGCCGATCCGGGCTCGACGACGGCGAGGTCGGGGCCGGTCGCGAGCCGGAAGTCGCACGCCGGCGCCTTGACGATCTCGCGCGCCTTCTCGAGCATGGTCGGCGAGATGTCGAGACCGATCACCTCGTCGAAGCCCGCTGTGGCCAGACCGTGCGAGAGGCGGCCCGCGCCGCAGCCGAAGTCGACGGCGCGGCCGCGGGCCGGGTCGGCGTCCAGCTCGCCGAGGCGGGAGAGCAACGTCGCGATCTCGGTCGCGCCGGTGGCGAGGAAGTCGGCCGGCGCCCAGCCACCACCCTCCTTGTCCTTGTCGGTGAGGACCGCCCAGAGCGGGTCCTCGCGGCCCAGTCGGGTCCAGGTCCGCGAGACCTCGTCGATCCCGGCGTCGGGTTCGGTGCTCAAGGACTCCTCCGGAGGGTCGGCGGGGCTCAGCGCCCGGTGGCCTTGGTGAAGACGGCGTCGTAGGCGTCGAGCACGGCGTCGACGCTGTAGAGCGACGACACGGCGGCGGCGCCGGCCGCCGTGTCGTGCGGCTCGTCGCGCAGGCGCGCGAGCGCGGCGGTGAGCCCGGCGACGTCCCGAGGCGCGACGACCGCGCCGAAGCCGGTGTTCTCGACGACGGTGCGCACGCCGGGCAGGTCGCTCACCAGCGCGGGCACGCCGGCCATCATCGCGACCACCTGCACGATGCCGAACGCCTCGAAGGCGTTCACCGAGGGCAGCGCGAAGACGTCGAGCGAGGCGTAGAAGTCGTCGAGGTCGTCCTCGGGGATGAAGCCGAGCATCTCGACGCGGGGATCGTCGCCGATGTGCCGGCGGACCCGCTGGACGACACTGCCGCCCGCGACGTCGACGTAGTCGCCGCCGATGAGCAGGCGCGCGTCCGGGTCGTCCAGCGCGAGGAACGCGTCGACCAGGTGCTCGAGCCCCTTCTCCTCGACGATGCGCCCGAGGAACCCGACGTGCAGCCCGTCGGTCCTCCGGTAGGTCGGCCGACCCGTGCCCCGGGGCGGGCACGGCGGCGGGATCGCCACCATGCCGCCGTGGATCGACGGCCACATGCGGCTGTGCTTGGCGTAGTCCTCGCTGGACACGACCGCGGCCGCCGACCGCCGCAGCGCGACCCGGCTCGAGAAGTCGATGGCGCGGTGCTGGGCGGCGTTGACGAGACGGAGCGCGCGGGGACCGTCGCCGGTGGGCAGCGAGACGTCGCAGTGGTAGGTCGACACCACCGGCGCGGGCGACAGCCGCGCCAGGAGACCGCCCTCCACGAGCGGGAGGTGCAGGTTCACCACGGTCGACCGCGCCATCTCGCGCAGGGCGAGGCGGGTCAGGTTGAGGCCGATGGTCCCCTTGCCCACCTTCGCGAGCACCGGGGCGCGGATCACCTGGACGCCGTTGAGGACCTCGTGGGTCGGCAGCGAGGGGTCGTGCTTCGACGCCACCACGCAGACCCGCTTGCCTCGGGCGGCGAAGCCTTCGGCGAGGTCGCGGGCGACGTTGGTGAGACCCGAGACGTACGGGCTGTAGTAGGTCAGGACGATGCAGAGGTCGTGATGGCGTCCGTCGTCCATCGCCCCCTCCGTCCCGGCCCCCGACGCGCCGTCCTCGGCCCCGAGGCCGGGCTCGGCGGGCTCACCGGCGTCGTCACGGTCCGGAATCGGCATCGACGTCACTGTAGAGGGGTCACCGGGCGACTCCCGCCACGGGCGTCCCGTGTCGCGGACCCGGGCCCGTGCCCGGCGGTGATCGCCGGAGCGACGGCACGCCCGAGAGCGCCCTGCCGTCGGAGGACCCTGCCGATACGGCACGCTTGGGCGGCGTGACCCTGACCGAGCCCGTCACCGCCCCTGCGGTCGACGTCGGTGCCCGTCCGGCGCATGCCCGGCGCGGGGGCTGGGTCCTCGCGGCCGCGATCTACGCGGTGGCGTCGCTGGCGTTCCACCACCGGGCGCTGCCGGACCTGACGCACCGTGCGACGGGGTGGGTCTCCGCCGACAGCGGCCTGTTCACGTGGTGGCTCCGATGGGTGCCCTGGGCGCTGGGACACGGGCAGAACCCCTTGTTCACCACGTGGATGGGCGCGCCGTCGGGCGTCAACGCCCTGTGGAACACGAGCGTCCCGGTCCTCGGTGTGCTGCTCGCCCCGGTGACGCTCACGGCCGGGCCGACCGCGGCGTTCAACGTCGGGATGCTCCTCGGTCCGGTCGCGTCCGCCCTCGCGTGCTACCTCGCGCTGCGCCCATGGGCGCGGAGCTGGTTCGCCCGCACCCTCGGCGGGGGCCTCTACGGGTTCGGGCCGTTCGTCGTCGCCCACGCCGCGGTCGGCCACCTGAACCTCGTCTGGGCCGTGCTGCCGCCGGTCCTGCTGTGGGCCGTGCGCGCGGTGCTCGTGGAGCAACGACGGCCGTGGCGCGACGGGGCGCTGGTGGGCCTGGCGATCTCCCTGCAGCTCGGGATCTACACCCAGACCGTCGCCCTCGGCGCGGTGGTCGTCCTGGTCACTGCGGTGGCGCTGGCGCTGCGGTGGCCCCGGCTCGTCGCGCAGCGGCTGCCCGCCCTCGGCCGGTCGCTGCTCGCCGCGTGCGGGGTCGTCGCCGTGACGTGCGCCTACCCGCTCTGGCTCCTGCTCGCCGGACCGTCCCGCCCCCAGGGGCAGATCCGCCGCCCCGAGACCACCGGCGCGGACCTCGCCGGGCTCGTCGCCCCGCCCCCGCTGCTCAAGCTGCCGCTCGGGTGGGAGGGCCTCGGCAGCCGGCTCTACGCCACGCTGCCCTCGGAGGCCTCGGCCTACCTCGGGATCGCCCTGCTGCTCGTCTGCGTCACGACCACCGTGCTGGTCCGTGAGACCGCGGTCCGCCTCACCGCCGCGGTGGGGGGCGTCGCTCTCGTCGTCTCCCTCGGCCCCCATCTGCGCGTCGCCGGGATCGACACCCCGGTCCCCCTGCCCGGAGCGGTGCTGCACTCGGTGCCGCTGGTCGGGCAGGCCGAGCCGGTGCGCTACGGGGTGTTCGTGGCCCTCGCGGTGGCGGTGCTGGTCGCCGTGGCGTGCGACCGTGCGCTGCGCACGCCGCCCCGAGTGCGGATCCCCCTCCTCGTCGCCGTCGTCGTCGCCGCGGCGACCTGGCTCCCGTCGGACTCGCAGCAGGTCACGGACGCGACCTCGCCGGCGTTCTTCGCCGAGGGAGCACCCGGGCTGTCCACCGCCGACGTGGTGGCGACGGTGCCGCGCACCTCGGGTCATTGGATCGGCGGAGCGCGCCCGATGCTGTGGCAGGCCGACGCCGACTTCGCCTACCGGCAGGCCGGCGGCTACTTCATCGGGTCCGCGCCGGGCCGGCCGCTCATCCTCGAGGCACCCGCGACGGCGTTCGACCGGCTCGGGGGCGACCCCGCCGCCGCCCGTCGCGACCTCGACCGGCTGGGCGTCACCGTCGTGCTCGTGGTGCCCCAGCCCGACGTCGACGTCCCCACGGCGGTGCGCTGGACACGCGCCGTCACGGGTGTCCGCGGGGAGGTCCGGGACGGTGTGTGGGTGTTCCGCCGCTGACCCACCGGAGCGTCCGCTCACGCACCGTGGTTGCTAGCGTGCCTCATCCCCTCCACCACCCCGGAGTACCGGTGACCACGACCTCGCAGCCCGCGGGCGGCGTGATCCGACGTGGCACGGCCTGGAGACCGTCGTGGCCCACGGTGGCCACCGTCGCCGGCGTGATCGCGCTCCTGTGCGCGGTCCTGCTCCCGTTGCTGCCGGTCAGCGTCTCGCAGCCCGAGGTGAGCTGGCCGCTCGATCCCGCCGACCCGCGGCCGACGACGCTGCAGCTGACCACCCAGCGCCCGCTCGCGCTCGACGTCCGCGCCGACTGCCGCGCGGCGCGCGCGGCCGGCGGCGACGGCCGCGGTCCGGCGCTCGGCGCTCCCGGCGACGGGCTGCTGCTCGCCACGCTGCCGCCGCTGTCCTCGGCCGCCGGAGTCGGCCTGCAGGCCACGGTGCGCGGCGACCGCCTCACGGTCGTCTCGCGGGGAATCCCCCTCGCGGACGTCGCCCTGCCCGCGGGGGCCTGCACGATCGGCATCGCGGGCGACCTCACCGGCACGGCGGTGACCCTCGACGGCCGGGTCGTGGGCCGGGCAGGGCCGGCGTCCCTGCCCGACGTCGACGCGCTGGTGTCCTCGGTGCCGCCGTCCCCGGGAGGCGCCGGCATCGGTGTCCGCGTGACGGTCGACGACCAGTTCTCGACGTCACCGACCCCGGTCAAGACCGCCGTCACGGTGCTCCTGCTGCTGGCCGTCGCGGTGGTCCTGGTCGCGCTGTGGGCGCACGACCGCGCGGCGCGAGCCGCCCGGTGGGACGTCGAGGACCGCGACCGGCGATGGCCGCGTCTGCGCGTCGCCGACGTCGTCGTGCCCGCGCTGCTCGTGCTGTGGACGTTCATCGGGCCCATGACCGACGACGACGGCTACTACGCCGCCATGGCCGCGAACGTCCCGTACACCGGCTACGTCGCGAACTACTACCAGCTCTACAACCAGGGCTTCACCCCGTTCACGTGGATGTACTACGCGCTCTCCTGGTGGCAGGGCGTCGCGGGCGTGAGCTCCGTGGCCCAGCGGATCCCCGCCCTGTTGCTGGGGCTGCTCAGCTGGGTCCTCCTGCGCGCGTACGTCGCCCGGGCCCTCCCCGCCGGGCCGGGACGCATCCGGGCCGTCGCCCTGCACACCGTCCTGGGCCTCGCCTTCGCCGCGTGGTGGCTGGCCTACGACGTCGGCGTGCGCGCCGAGGCCGTGGTCGCCACCAGCGTGATCGCGAGCCTGCTGTGCCTGCGGGTGGCCCTGGAGCGCGACCGGTGGTTCCTGGTCGGGCTCGCCGTCGCGGTCGCGACCTTCGGCGCCACGGCGGCTCCGACGGGGTTCGTGGCGCTCGCCCCGCTGCTGGCCTCGATCCCCGCGGTGTGGCGCCGACTCGGCGAGTTCGGCGTGCCCCGGAGGGTCGCGACGTTCGTCGCCCTGGCCTCGCCCGGGGCGCTCGTCGGTGTGCTGGCGTTCGCCGACGGATCCCTGCGGGACTTCACCCGCGCCCAGCAGATCTTCCTGGGGATGCAGGGCCAGGAGACCTGGTACTCCGAGATCGTCCGGTGGACCTTCCTCTTCGAGGACGGCAGCGCCATGGGCACCTACGCCAAGCGCTACCCGGTCCTGCTCGGACTGCTCGCGCTGGTCTGCCTACTCGCCCTCGTCGCCGCCGCCCGTGGGCGGGACCTCCGCCTCCCGCCCCGGCTCACCGCGGCCACCTGGACGCTGCTGCTCTCGTTCGCCCTGCTCTGGCTCACCCCGAGCAAGTGGACCCACCACTTCGGCACGCTCGCGACCGTGGGCCCGGCGGTCCTCGCGCTCGCCGCGGTCGGCATCCCGGTCCTGCTCCGCGAGCTGTGGCCGCCCGGAGACGACGGCGGTGACCGCGCGGTGCCCCGCCCCCGCACGGCGGTGACCGTCGGCGTCGGGCTCGCCGTGGTCGTCCTCGCCGCCCTCGCCGGCCACGGGAAGAACGCCTGGCCGTACTCCTGGATGCTCAGCCTCCCGGACGCCTACGAGGTACCCCGGGTCGCCTTCTTCTCCTTCGACCAGCCCGTGTGGTGGCTCGTGGGCGGGCTGGTGCTGGCCGGGCTGACGGCGGTGGCGGTGCGCCGGTGGGCCCCGTCGTGGCGACCCCAGGTCCCGGTCATCGCGGTCTCGCTCACGACCGCCGTGGTCCTGCTCGTCGCCACGACCTACCTCGTCGGCGGCTTCGTGCTGGCCACCGCCCGCACCATCGACGGCTACTCCCCGTGGGCCGACTCGCTGCGCGACCCGTTCGCCCGGAACTGCGGGGCGGCCCCCTGGATCGAGGTCCTCGACCCGGCGACCGCGACCGCCCTAGCGCCCCGCCCGGACCTGCCCGCCCCACCGCCCGGCGGCACCGGCGGCACCGGCGGCACAGCGGCCTTCGTGCCGGGCGGATGGTTCCCGTCCCACCCGCCGCCGCCCACCGGCTCCGAGGCGTGGGGCAGCTTCGTCGCGCCCCCCGCCGGTCCCGGTGCCGCGTACGGGTCGGACGGCACCGTGGGCGGGTTCTCCACCCCCTGGTACGCGATCCCGGCGGACCGCCCGGGCGCGGCGATGACGACGTCGGTGTCCGGGCGCACCGGGGACGGCAACAGCTTCCGGGTCGAGTACGCCGGCGTGGTCGACGGCCGGGTCGTGCCGGTCGGCGGGCAGGAGCTCGGCCTCGACGACGAGGGCGGTGCCGTCGACTCGACGACGTGGCGCTCGGTCCTGCTCGAGGGAGCGGACGGGCCACCGCCGGGCGCGACGGTCATGCGCCTGGTCGCCACCGACACCTCGGTGGACCGCGGCGGCTGGCTCGCGCTGACGGCCCCCAGCGTGCAGCGCTGGACGTCGCTGCCGGACTACCGCGACCCTGGCGAGGCGACCGCGGTGAGCTGGCAGTACGCGTTCCTGTTCCCGTGCGAGCGCAAGCCCGTCCAGGCCCTGGGCATCAACGAGCCGTCCACCCTCGCCCTCGTGTGGGGGCAGGAGCCGCTCGCGTTCCGCACCGCCGACATCTGGCAGACCGGGCGCGGCGGACTCTTCGTCCAGAGCCTGCGGGACTCGGAGGTCACGTCCCTGGTCACCCGGTTGAAGGTGGCGCCCGACGCGACGGCGGGCCAGGTCTACCGGCTCGCGCCGCTCGTGCCCCTCATCCCGGCCTACGCGGTCGACCCGCGCCGGGTCGTCGTGTCGGGCTGGTCGCCCGCCCCGAACACCACGATGTCGGTACCGGTGGAGCAGCCCTAGTTCCCGTCGGCCCGCCGGAGGACGAAGACCGACGACTCGCCGGTGCCCGGCCGCAGCACCAGCCGACCGGACAGGAACTGCACGAACGCGGGCACGGCGTACCGCGCGGCGTCGAGCAGCTTCGGGAGCCGGCCGTACGGCACGTCCCACAGGCCGTCGGTGCCCTCGCGCTCGACGTGGAAACCGTGGTCGACCAGGAACTCCCGCCACTGCGCGTGCGGCTTCAGGTTGATGTGCGTCTCGTCGGCGAAGCCCATCCAGGCGTCCCCCGCGAGGCGGCGCCCGCGACCCGCGGGGTCGGGCATCACGACGACGGCGTGACCGCCGGGCCGCAGGACGCGCCGCCAGGTCGTCAGCGTCTGCGTCGCCACCGCGTCGTCGAGGTGCTCCAGGACGTGGATCGCGGTGAGCGCACCGAAGCCGCCGTCCGGGAGGTCGGCGGGGTCGGTCGCGATCGTCGCTCCGGGCGCGTTGCGGCGGGCGGTGCGCGCCGAGTACTCGGAGATCTCGAGGCCCGAGGCGGACCCGAGGGCCGAGAGCCGTCGCACCAGGTGACCGGTGCCGCACCCGAAGTCGAGGTACGGACCGCCCGCGGTGTAGCGACCGACCAGCTGGGTGTACCACCGCAATGCGGGCCGGTCGTCGGCCTGCCCGTTGGCCAGGTAGTACTGCTCGTCGTACTCGGTGCCCTCGCCGGTCACGCGTCGTTCCCCTCGTTCGGACGGCGGCGCGAGACCGCCAGGATCAATCCACTGACCAGCGCACCGACCGCGCTACCGACGGCGAACGCGACCTCGCCGGACAGCACGACACCGGGCACGAGCCAGAACGTCACGCCGGCGGTCACGAGCCCGGCGGTCCAGCTCAGCGCGACGTCCCGGTGCCGGGCCCGGGCCACGTGGACCTGGGTGACGACGACCAGGCCGATGTGGGCGAGGACGCCGCACAGGATGATCGCGAGGTCCAGGCCGCCGATCGTGTACTCGGCACCGAAGACGAGCGAGACCAGCGGCGGGCCGATCAGCAGCGCGAGCGGCACGCCGACCGCGGCCACGGCACCGAGCGCGGCGACGCCCTTGAGGAGCAGGACCAGCACCTCGCGCCGCCGGTCCGCGGCGATGAGGCGGGTGAGCGTCGGGACCACCGCCGACTGCAGCGGAACCACCATCGACAGCGGCGCCTTCGCCAGCGTGAAGGCGGCGACGAAGACGCCCGCGGCGGCCTCGTCGGCGTCGGAGGCCTGGGCGACGACCAGCACGGGCAGCCCGTTGAGCAGCAGCTGGGCGCACACCGAGCCGACCAGCAGCGGCATCGCGTCCCGGGTGAGGCCGAGGACCGAGACGGGCGGCGCGTCGGCCGGCGCGGGCTTGCCCCAGGCGACCGCGCGTCGCCAGGCGGCCGGCAGCTGCGGAAGGTGGGCGAGCGCGATCGCGACGACCAGCGCCCAGCAGAACGCGGCGGCGTCGGCGCCGCCCACGAAGAACACGACGACGGCGAGACCGAGCCGGAGCACGGCGTCGAGCACCATGACGGCGGCGTGCCGGACGAGGCGGTCGGTGCCGATCAGCGTGCCGCG
Source organism: Actinomycetospora sp. 2LY8.5 (assembly GCF_057180585.1). NCBI lineage: Bacteria > Bacillati > Actinomycetota > Actinomycetes > Pseudonocardiales > Pseudonocardiaceae > Actinomycetospora > Actinomycetospora sp. 2LY8.5. Next base: position 71,941 of record NZ_JBXUHE010000005.1, on the reverse strand, counting down.
GACCAGGAACTGGCCGCCGGACACCAGGCAGAGCGCGACGAGGGCCAGCAACGCCGAGAGGTTGCCGTCCAGCGAGCGGGAGACGATCGGCAGGGCGAGGGCGAGCACGGCCAGCGCGATGCCGGCGAGCACCGCCGACGCGGCGGTCGCCGCCCGCAGGAGGGCGCGCCGGTCACCGGGGGACGGGAGACGTCGCGCGAGCTCCTGTTCGAGCGGGAGGAAGGCGCCGAAACCGAGAACGAGGGCGATCGCCCAGAACGAGCCGAACGTGGCGTACTCGGCGGGCGGCAGGGCCCGCGCCACGACGGCCAGGTAGACGTTGACGATCAGGCCCGAGACCAGGACACCGAGGCCGGCGGCGCCGACCAGCCTCCTGGCCCCGACCTGACCGGGAGCCCGGTCGCCCACGGCGAGCGACTCCTCACTCGGTGCTGCGATGGGGATCAGGATATCCGGGCGGTGGCCGGTCCTCGCGACACCCCACCGCCCCCGGGCGCCCGCCTCAGTCCTTCCCCTCCGCCCCCTCCGCCAGCTGCCGGATCAGCCCGCCGTCGAGGACCATCCGCACCTGCCGCTCGGAGAGCCGGTGGCGGAACGTGTACTCGGTGCCGTCGACCTGCCCGACCACCACGTCGCCGCCGGTCAGCTGGTCGTGGAGGTTCGAGAAGGACAGCGTCGAGCCCTGCTTCGCCGCATCGCGGTCGGACTCCCCGGTGAACTCGAGGGCGAGGATCCCGAAGTTCGCCAGGTTCTGCCAGTGGATGCGGGCGAACGACGCGGCCACGACGACGCGCAGACCGAGGTAGCGCGGACAGATCGCCGCGTGCTCGCGCGACGAACCCTGGCCGTAGTTCTCGCCGCCGACGATCGCGTGTCCGGACTCCTGGATCTCCTCGGCGTTCGCCGGGTAGTCCGGGTCGACCCGCGTGAAGGCGAAGCGGGCGAGCGCCGGGATGTTCGAGCGGTAGGGCAGGGCCTCGGCGCCGGCGGGCGAGATGTCGTCGGTGGAGATGTCGTCGCCCACCGCGAGCAGGACCGGGACCTCGAGCTCGTCGGGGAACGGGTCGAGCTCGGGCAGCCCGGAGATGTTCGGGCCCTTCACCAGTTCCTCGCGCTGCGCCTCGTCCGGCGGCGGCTCCTCGATCATCCCCGGGATCACCGTCGGCTCGGGCAGGTCGAGGTCGCCCCAGGTCAGGCCCAGCTCGTCGGCCAGCGCCCGCGGATCGGTGATCTCGCCGCGCAGCGCGCTCGCCGCTGCCGTCTCCGGCGAGCACAGCCAGACCCGGTCGTCCTTACCGGCCCCGGAGCGCCCCGGGAAGTTGCGCGGCATCGTGCGCAGCGAGTTGGTGCCCGGGGCAGGGGCCTGGCCCATCCCGATGCAGCCCAGGCAGCCGGACTGGTGGATGCGGGCGCCGGCGGCGATGAGCGACGTCGTGCCGCCCCACCGCGTGAGGTCGGCCAGGATCGGTCGCGAGGTCGGGTTGACGTCGAAGCTCACGCCCGGGTGGGTCTGCCGGCCGTCGACCATCCGCGCGGCGATCGCGAAGTCGCGCAGCCCCGGGTTGGCCGACGACCCGATGACCACCTGGCCGACCGGGGTGCCGGCGACCTCGCGGACCGGGACCACGCTGTCGGGCGAGGACGGCCGGGCGATCAGCGGCTCGAGCTCGGAGAGCTCGATGTGCTCGGTGACGTCGTACTCCGCGCCTTCCTCGGCGAGCAGCTCCGCGTAGTCGTCCTCGCGGCCCTCGGCGGCGAGGAAGCGGCGGACCTCCTCGTCGGCGGGGAAGACGGTCGTCGTCGCCCCGAGCTCGGCGCCCATGTTGGCGATCACGTGACGGTCCATCGCGCTCAGCCCGGCGAGCCCCGACCCGTAGTACTCGACGATCCGGTTGGTGCCGCCCGTGGTGCCGTGGCGGCGCAGCATCTCGAGCACGACGTCCTTGGCCGAGCACCAGGGCGGCAGCTCCCCGGTGAGCTCGACGCCCCAGATCTCGGGCATCCGGATGCTCAGGGGCTGCCCCGCGATCGCCATGGCGACCTCGAGCCCGCCGACGCCGATCGCGAGCATGCCCAGCGACCCGCAGGCCGGGGTGTGCGAGTCCGAGCCGATCATCGTCTTGCCCGGCGCGCCGAACCGCTGCATGTGCGTCGGATGGGAGACGCCGTTGCCCGGCCGCGAGTACCAGAGCCCGAAGCGGCGCGCGGCGGAGCGCAGGTAGGCGTGGTCCTCGGCGTTCTTCTCGTCGGCCTGCAGGAGGTTGTGGTCGACGTACTGCACCGACACCTCGGTCTGCACCCGGTCGAGCCCGAGCGCCTCGAGCTCCTGCATGACGAGCGTGCCCGTGGCGTCCTGGGTGAGCGTCTGGTCGATCCGCAGGGCGATCTCCTCGCCCGGGGTCGTCTCCCCGTCGACCAGGTGCGAGGCGATGAGCTGGTGCGCGACGCCGTGCGGCATGGAACCTCCCGTGCAGCGGTGCTGATCGGGTTACCCGAAACGATCCATGACGCTGCACCGCGAGGGGAACCGGGAACCGCCCGAAACGTCCTGCGGGCGGGACGACTAGCGTGATCTCCCCTCGCGGCGACAAGGAGAACGGACGGTTTGAGCACCGACGCCCGGCCCGAGGACCGAGCGGCTGCAGGAGAAGCACCCCGGCGTCGCGTGCTGCCCTGGCGGTCCGCGGCGGCACTGACCGCGGTCGTCGCCGGCCTGATCGCCCTCGTCGGCGCGCTGCTGCTGCCGTTCGCCCCCGTCGCCGTGAGCACCCCCGAGGTCTCCTGGCCGCCCGACCCGCGCGACCCGACGCCGACGATGCTGATGCTGACGGCGTACGAGCCGGCGGCCCTCGAGGCGAGGTTCAGCTGCGCCACCGCCCGTGCCGCCGCCGACACCCCGGACGGCGTCGTGCTCTCCACCATGGGCCCGGACTCGCCGGACGCCGAGGCGGAGGCGCTGACCGTCGTCGCGCGGGGCGACGGGGTGGCCGTCCGCAGCGGCGGGGCCGACCTCTTCGACGGGCCGCTGCCACCCGGTGACTGTGGATTCCTCGTCACCGGCGACGGCACCACCGTGCGCGTCGCGATCGACGGCACCGTGGTGGCCACGGCGGGACCCCGCCCGGACGTGGTCGACCCGGACGAGCTCCCCGACTCCGAGCCCGAGCACGAGCCGATCAGCCCGATGCCCGAGGTGGACGCGCTGCGGACCTCGGCGCCCGCCTCCCCGGGAGCGGGCCCCGACGACCTGTCGGTGCGGCTCGTGCTCGACGACGCCTTCGACCACACGCCGACCCCGCTCAAGTCCGCGCTGATCGTGGTGATCATCGCCGCGCTGGCGGTCGGGGCCGGCGCCATGGGCGTCCTCGGGGTGCTCGCCGCACGTGCCGACACCCGGAGCCCCCCGGGGCCACCCGGCGCGCACCTGCTCGCCCGCCTCCGGCACCGGCTGGCGCGACGGCCAGGGGCGGCGCCCTGGGGCCTGCGGCCACGCCTGGTCGATCTCGTGGTCCCGGCCGTCCTCGTCGTCTGGCTCTTCCTCGCGCCGATCACCGACGACGACGGCTACTACAGCGCGATGGCGGCCAACGTGCCCTTCTCCGGGTACGTGCCGAACTACTTCCAGCTCTTCAACCAGGGCTACACGCCGTTCTCGTGGCCCTATTACGCCCTGTCCTGGTGGGAGGGCGTCGTCGGCTTCGGGCCGGTGATGCTGCGGATCCCCGCGCTCGTCCTCGGCATCGGGACCTGGTTCCTGGCGCGGGCGTTCGTGGCATCCACGCCCCTGTTCGGCACCCGCGCCCTGTCCGCCTGGTGGGCGCCGGCGCTGGCGCGGTTGACGCTCGCCGCCGCCTTCCTGGCGTGGTGGCTGCCCTACGACATGGGCGTGCGTCCCGAACCGGTCGTCGGGTTCTTCACCGTCGCGACGCTCGTCACCGTCGCCGAGGGCCTCGAGCGGCGCCGGCTCGCGCTGCTCGGCCTCGCGGTCGGGCTCGCCATGGCCGGGCTGATGGCGGCCCCCACCGGCTTCATCGCGCTCGCGCCGCTGATCGTCGCGGCGCCCGCGATGTGGCGGCACATCCAGGAACGCTCGTCGTCCGCGTGGGCGGCCGCCGGCCGGTGGGTCGTGGTGCTCGCGCCGATCGCGGTGGGAAGCCTGCTGGGATTCGCCGACGGCGCTTACCGCGACTTCGTCCGATCCCAGGACATCTACGCGCCGATCCAGCGCGCGCAGACCTGGTACGAGGAGGTCCTGCGCTACGACGCGCTCCTCGACACGATGACCCACCACGGGTCCTACGCCCGGCGCGCCGTCATCCTCGTCTGCTTCCTGGCGCTCGTGTGGTTCCTCGTCCTGTTCGTGGCGGCCCGGGCACGGGACCTCGTGGTGCCGGCCCGCCTGCCGCTCGCGGCGTGGTCGACGATGCTGGCCTTCGTCCTGCTGCTGCCCACCCCCAGCAAGCCGACCCACCACTTCGGTGCCTTCGCCGGGCTCGGCGCGGTGCTGATCGCCCTGGTGGTGATCGAGGCACCACGCCTGCTCGCGGCCCTGGACCGGGACCGTCGCGTCCCCCAGGCCGCCCTCGTCGCCTCGGCGGTCGCGGCGGTGCTCCTCTTCGCCCTCGCCGGGCACGGCCGCGCGATGTGGCCGCACGGCTGGGGCATGGGGCGGCCGTCCGAGGGCGACGTCCCGTCGGTGCACACCCTCGACTTCGACCAGCCCCTGTGGTGGGCGCTCGCGCTGGCCGCCGTCACGGTCGTCGTCTGGCTGCTCGCCCGGTGGCGGGCTCCCCACCTGCGGCGTCTGGCCCTCGGCATCGCGGTGCCGGCGATGGCCGGCGTCCTGCTCGCCACGTTCGCGCTGTGGACGGTCGGCGACTTCGTGCGGGCGACCGAGCGCACCGCCGACGGCTGGTCCCCGCAGATCGACGCACTGCGCGACCCCGAAGGCACGCGCTGCGGCCTCGCCCAGCAGATCGACGTCCTCGACGCCCGCGGCTCCCGGGCCCTCCTGCCGGCGGAGCTGCCCGGCGGGCCACCCGCCCCGCCGATCCCGGCCGTGGACGATCCCGGAGCCCCGGCCCCCGAGCAGCGCAGCGAGCCCTTCGTCCCCGGCGCGTTCTTCCCGCGTAGCCCGCTGCCCGCGGACGTGCCGCCCGGGACGCCGGCGTGGGGCAGCTTCCTGGTGCCCGGGTCGGGCGCGAACGCCGACTCCCGCCAGGGCGTCTTCGCCACCGACTGGTTCCGGCTCCCGGACCCCGCCCGGGGTGGGGTCGTCGTGTCCGTGTCCGGTCGCACGGGCGACGACGTGTCGCTGCGGGCCGAGTACGGGCGGACGGGCCCGGGCGGCGTCGTGCCGATGGGGAGCGCGCCGGTCTCGACGGAGAACGAGTCCACCGCGTGGCGCCCGGTGGCGCTGACCGAGGAGCCCGACCCCACCAGCACGGAGCCCTCCCCGAACACGCCGCCGCCCCCGGGTGCGGAGCTGATCCGTCTCGTCGCCGACGACAGCAGCGCCTCGACGGGCGGCTGGCTGGCGTTCACCGCGCCCCTGGAGCGCCCGTGGGTGCCGCTGCAGCAGTACCTGCCCGCGGGCGCGGCCGTCGGGCTGCCGTGGCAGATCGGCTTCCTCTTCCCCTGCCAGCGCCAGCCCCGTCAGCAGGCCGGGGTCACCGAGCCGGCCGTCGCGGCCGTCGGCTACGGCAAGACCGTCGACGAGGCGCTCTCCGACTGGGCCTACGACCCCTCCCGCGGGGGACTCCTGGGCCACGCGGGACGGGAGGCCCCGGGCGGCGAGCCCACCGCGCTCACCACCCGCATCCGGGACGTGGGCGACGAGATCGACGACGTCCACGTCTTCGACCTGCGCCCGCCCTACCCGACGGACGGCTACGACCTGACCCGCGAGCGACGGATCGTCTCCGGGACGCCCTGATCGTCAGCCCGGCTTCGCTGCCGCCTGCGTCACGTAGGCCTCGACGACCCGGCGGGCCTCGTAGATCGTCCGCGCGCTGCCCCACGCGCTCGGGTCGAGCCGGTTGTGGATCCACCCGCCCGGCAACTGCCGGGTACCGAGGCTCAGGTGGCCGACCTCGCGCTGCCAGAGGATCTCCGACTGGAACCCGCGCGGGTCGTCCCAGTGCCACGAATAGCCGTAGTCCTCCGTCTGTTCGAAGACCTCGACCCCGTCGATCTCCATGGTTCTAGGATCGGTAGCCGCCGTTCTCCCCACGCGCGGCACTCGGAGCAATTCCCGTGGCGCCCGGAGGAACTGTGACCGTCTACGTCTCGCTCCCGCAGATCCCGCTGACGCTGAAGTTCGAGGAGGAGCTCGGCGCCGTGGTGGGCCGCTTCCACCAGCTCGTCCGCGACGGGGAGGTCCACCGCTACGTGCTCGACGAGACCCAGGCGGTGCTCGTCAACTACGGGGTCATCGCGTCCGTAACGTTCTCGGAGGGGCCACGCACCCTCGAGGTCTCGGAGCTCAACCGAGGGCTCGCCGCTCGCCTCGACGACGACTGAACCTCGGCCCGGCGCCGCACGAAAGTCGCCCGACGAGGGGAAGTTCGGGGCCGTACCGTCGCCGGAGCGTGACGGACACGACCGTGGCGATTACCGTATGAAGCATGCAACGTGTGTTAGGGCTCCTCGCTCTGGCTCTCGTGCTGTTCTGGATCATCGACTCGCCCACGACAGCCGCGGCCACCGTGACCAGCATCCTGGCCATCCTGGCCGGCTTCGCGGAGTCTCTCGTCGAGTTCGTCCGCGCGCTCTTCTGACCCCGCGCCCGCAGCCACGTGTGCGCCGCGCGCCGCGTCGGGCACCCGCACTCGTTCCGACCCACGGGTCACGAGTGCGAGAGGAGAACGATGCAGCAGCAGGAGTTCGTCAGTGCGGTCAAGGAGAGCCTCGACCTGCCGGACAACCAGAGCGCCGAGCGCGCCGTGCGCGCCACGCTGACCGTCCTCGGGCAGCGTCTGGAGGGCGGCGAGGCCAAGGACCTGGCCTCCCAGCTGCCCGGCGGCCTGGCCGACGCGCTGCCCGACCAGGGCGCCGGCGAGCGGTTCGACGTCGACACCTTCTACCAGCGCATCGCCGACCAGGAGGGCGACGGCGTCACGGTCGCGCAGGCCCGCCAGCACGCCCGGGCGATCGCCAAGGGGCTGGAGACCGCCCTCACCGACGGCGAGTGGCGGAACTTCACCAGCCAGCTCCCGAAGGACTTCCAGGACTTCCTCGGCACGGAGCCCGTCGAGAAGCACTAGGGCGCGACGGCTCCGGCACGGCGGGCGACGTCCATGACGTAGTCGCCGTAGCCGGAGCTGGCCTGCCGCTCCCCGAGCACGAACGCCTGCTCGGCGGTGATCCACCCCTTGGCCAGGGCGATCTCCTCGAGGCAGGCGAACCGCACGCCCTGGCGGTGCTCGAGCACCTGGACGTACTGGGACGCCTCGATCAGCGACTCGTGGGTGCCGGTGTCGAGCCAGGCGAATCCGCGCCCGAGATCGATGAGGCGGGCGTCGCCGCGGTCGACGTAGGCCCGGTTGACGTCGGTGATCTCCAGCTCGCCGCGCGCCGACGGGGTCAGGGTGGCCGCGATGTCGAGCACGTCGTTGTCGTAGAAGTAGAGCCCGGTGATGGCCCGGTTGCTCCGGGGCCGCGCGGGCTTCTCCTCGATCGAGAGCAGCCGACCGGTCTGGTCGGCCTCGCCGACGCCGTAGCGGCCGGGGTCGCGCACCGGGTAGCCGAACAGCACGCAGCCCTTCTCCGCCTCGAGCCGGGTGAGCTGCTGCTGCAGGATCGACGCGAATCCCTGCCCGTGGAAGATGTTGTCGCCGAGCACGAGCGCGGCGGTGTCGTCGCCGACGTGGTCGGCGCCGATGAGGAACGCCTCGGCGAGCCCGTTGGGGGCGGTCTGCTCGGCGTAGGAGAACGACAGCCCGAGCTCGCTGCCGTCGCCGAGCAGCCGCCCGAACGCCGGCAGGTCGACCGGCGTGGAGATGATCAGGATCTCGCGGATGCCGGCCAGCATCAGCACCGAGATCGGGTAGTAGATCATCGGCTTGTCGTAGACCGGCAGCAGCTGCTTGGACACCGCGCGGGTCACCGGGTGCAACCGGGTGCCGCTGCCGCCGGCGAGCACGATGCCCTTCACGACGGCCCGCCCCAGTCTCCTTCGACCACCGGGCTGCGCCCGATCAGCGGGCGCCACCACGCCTCGTTGGCCCGGTACCAGTCCACGGTCGCCGCGATCCCGTCGGTCCACTCGACCCGCGGGGCCCACCCCAGCTCGGAACGCAGCCGGGAGCTGTCGAGCAGGTAGCGCCGGTCGTGCGAGGGCCGGTCCGGCACGATCGTCTTGTGCTCCGGTCCCAGGCCCAGCGCGCCGAGGACGCCGTCGGCGATGCCCTCGATGTCGACCTCGTGCCCCGAGCCGACGTTGTAGGTCTGCCCGACCCGCCCGTGGTGCAGTACCGCGTCGATCGCGCGGGCGTGGTCGTCGACGTGCAGCCACTCGCGGCGGTTCTTCGTCGAGGCGTACAGCGGCAGCGCCTCGCCCGCGAGCGCGCGGGTGGTGAACAGCGGGATCACCTTCTCCGGGAACTGGAAGGGCCCGTAGTTGTTGGCGCAGGTGGTGATGGTCACGGGCACGTCGTAGGTCAGCCCGTAGGCCCGCACCACGTGGTCGCCGCCGGCCTTGGCCGCGTTGTACGGGGTCCGCGGCCGGTACGGCGAGTCCTCGGTGAACGCGGCACCAGGACCGTCCACGTCCAGGGGCAGGTCGCCGTAGACCTCACAGGTCGAGATGTGGTGCAACCGCGACACCCCCACCCGCCGGACCGCCTCGAGCAGCCCCTGGGTGCCCATCACGTTGGTCGCGAAGAAGTCGCCGGGACGCAGGATCGCCAAGCTGTTGTGCGACTCCGCGGCGAAGTTCACCACCACGTCCACCGAGCACGCCCGCAACAGGTGCTCGACCAGCTCGGTGTTACCGATCGAGCCGTGCACGAACTCCACACCGGACAGGCCCTCGACGTTGCCCCGCACCCCCGCGTAGGTCAGCGCGTCCAGCGCCACCACCCGGTCACCGGGATGCTCGCGCCGCCAGTACCGCACGAAGTTCGACCCGACGAACCCCGCGGCACCGGTCACCAGAACCGTACTCATCGTCTCCCTCGGCCGGGCGTGACGACGATCCTCCCACGCACGTCCTTAGGCTCCCCGGTCGTGGAGACCGAGGAGATGGCCGTCCCCGGGGCGTGGAGGTTCACGCCGCCGGTGTTCCCGGACGCCCGCGGCCTGTTCGCGGCGCCGTTCCAGGGCCGGCACCTCCGCGCCGCCGTCGGGCACGACCTCCCGGTGGCGCAGGCGAACACCAGCGTGTCCCGCCGCGGAGTGCTGCGAGGCATCCACTTCGCCGACGTCCCGCCGGGGCAGGCGAAGTACGTCCACTGCGTCGCCGGCGCGGTGCTCGACGTCGTCGTCGACGTCCGGGTGGGGTCCCCCACCTACGGGCGCTGGGACGCGGTGCGGCTCGACCCCGTGACGATGACCGGCGTCTACCTCGCCGAGGGCCTCGGGCACGCCTTCCTCGCGCTCGAGGACGGCTCCGTCACCAGCTACCTCTGCTCGACGCCGTACGACCCCACCGCCGAGCACGGCGTCGACCCCCTCGATCCCGCTCTCGGCCTGCCCTGGGAGCAGTACGTCGCGCGCGAGGACCTCGTCCTGTCGGACAAGGACCGGGCCGCGCCCACCCTCGACCGGGCCCGGGGGGCCGGGGTGCTGCCGAGCGCCGAGGCGTGCCGTGCGTGGGTGGCGGGCCTGCGGTAGCTCAGGGCGTGGCGGCCGTCGGGGCCGTCGGGGCCGTGGAGTCCGCGTCGGCGTCCACGTCGGCCCCAGGCAGGTGGACGTCGGTGATCACGATGTTGAGCTCGACGACGGTGACGCCGGTGATCTCCTCGACGGCCTTCGGCACGTGACGGCGCAGCGCGCGGACCAGCTCGCGGGCGCCGACGCCGTACTCGATCTCGACATCCAGGCCGACGTGGGCCTGCTGGTCGGCGAGCTCGACACGCACGCCGGCGGTGTTCTCGGTGTTGCCGGTCAGCGTCTGGCGCATGGCACCGACGGCACGCGACGTGCTCCCCCCGAGCGCCACGACGCCGGGTATCTCGCGCGCGGAGAACGCCGTCACCTTCTGGATCACCGACGGCAGCACCTCGGTGGTGCCCTCGACGGTCGTCGGGTCGCCCGCCGCGCCGGGGACGGACGTGGCGGTCGGGGTCGGGCTGGACGGGGTGCTGCTCGGACGCTGAGCGCTGGTCATGCGGTCCGAGTACCCCGCCGCGCCGGGGTGGAGTCCGCCCGTTCGGCGGCTGTGCTCATCTGTTCCGCGGCAGCAGCGGCCCGAGCGGGCCGAGATCGAGGTTGAGGTCGTCGGCGGTGAGCCCGAACTGCTCGGTGAGCTCGTCCATCGCCTCCGCGAGGTGCATCAGCGACGTGCCGAGGTCCTCCTCCTCCTGTTCGGTGAGATCGCCCTGTTCCACTCGCCGGATCGCCTGCCGCTCCATGAGCTGGCGGAGCAGCTCGACGATCGTCAGCACGAGCTTCATGAGGTCGCGGCGGACCGCGTCCTTGTCGATCTCGATGCGGTTGGCCCGGGTGTGCTCCTCCTCAGCCATGTCCCGACTCCGGTACGCGAGCTGTCACGGCCTCCGACGCGTCAGCTCCACCGCGCTGCGTGCCGTCTCCGTCTGCTCTCGCCGCCAGAGTCCCCGGCCGCTCCACCGGCGCGATCGACGTGATCAAGGCCCGGAGCGAGATGCGCACGAGGTCGACGCCGGCCAGCGAGATCGTCAGGTCGCCCGCCAGCACGACACCGCCGGCCAGGAGGCGGTCGAGCAGGTCGACGAGCGCGACCTCCTCGTCCCCGAACAGCGTCGTCGCCCGGGGTTCGAGCTCGCCCGAGCCCGGCCCCGTCACGAGGCGCCCTGCGCCGCCTGCGCAAAGGAGTACGGCACCCACGGACCGGTGAGCTCGACCCGGACCCGCGGGTGGTCGTGCAGCGACGCGACGAGGTCGCGGAGCTCGTCTGCCCGCTCGACCGGCAGGAGGTAGGCGTGGTTGAGCACCATGGGGTCCGACTGCCCGGACAGCTGCGCGTCCTGGAGCCGGTGGCTGCGGGTCGCGGCCGCGAGCTCGGTGACGGCGGCGTCCACCTGCATCGCGGCCTCGCGGGCGTCGTCGAGCGAGGTCTCGCTCTGGCGCAGCGCCCTGCGCCGCGCCCGCAGGTACTCGGCGCCGCTCGTCGGCTCGGCCGGCTCCGCGGCCTTCGCGCCGCCCTTCCGCGCGTAGATCTTGATGCCCCACTCGGCGCGACCGGCCAGCTGGTCGAGCACCGCCCCGAAGGCCGCGCCGTTCTCGGCCAGCACGGCGCGGACGCGCTCGTCGTCGAAGTAGACGGTCGCGAGGGCGAGGGGGGCGACGAGGTGGTCGTGCCCGAGGGTGTCGACCACGTGGTGGTGGGCCCGCGCGGTCGCCGCCAGCCACTCGAGGTCTTCCAGGCGTTCCTCGAGCGCGAGCTCCTGGAACTCGGCACGGTCGACGTCGCTCACCACCGCCGCGACGCCGTTCGCCGCCAGCACGCGGACGGACCCGCCGCCGACGCCGGCGAGGCCGGCGACGTCCGCGGGGTGGACGCCGCGGGCGAGCGCGTAGACGTAGGTCAGCGTGTCGCTCATCGGTCGGACCTCCGGCGCCGCGGGACGGACCCCTGACCGCTCGAACGCTTGCGGGGCGCCGGCGCCGGCTCGGGGTCGGGCTCCTCGCCCACGGGTTCCTCGTCTTCCTCGTCGTCGACGATCTCGGCGTCCTCGACGTCGTCCCGGTCTTCGAGAGCGTCGTCGAGAACCTCGTCGTCGGCGCCCTCGAGCGCAGGGGTCTGACCGTTGCGGCCCTCGAGGGCCTCGAGCCGCTCACGCAGGCGCCGGTTCTCCTCCTCGAGCTCCGCGTGGCCCGAGGAGAGGGTGGGGTCGCGCTCCCACCAGTCGATGCCCATCTCCTTGGCGCGGTCGACCGACGCCACGACCAGCCTCAGCTTGATCGTCAGCAGCTCGATGTCGAGCAGGTTGATCTGGACGTCGCCGGCGATGACGATGCCCTTGTCGAGGACCCGTTCGAGGATGTCGGCGAGGTTCGTGCCGTCCCCGCCGCCGCCCTGCCGCGCGGGGCTCGCCTGGTTCGGGGTGGACGGCATCTGCCCGGTCCAACGCACCGGGTCGTTCATGGGTTGCTTCCTCTCGTGTCCCCCGCCCGGCCGGCTGTCAGTCGTCGTCGCCGCGTCCCCGGGTGTAGCGCTTGACTCGGTGGTAGCTGATGAGCTCGCCGTCGGCGTCCATCTCGGCCTCGTAGGAGGCGAGGAGATCGGCGGTCTCGGGGATCTTCCGCGCTTCCACCACCTCCAGACCCACGACGTACCCGTCGTCGGTCTTGCGTACCGAGGTGATGGCCTCGCTCTCCTTGCCGCTCATCTCCTGCACCTGCTCGGCGGCCCATCGGGCGATCGTGCGAGCGGGGATCTTCTTCGGCTGTTCGGGATCGGGATCGGGCTCCGGTGCGGGCTCGGGGGCCTCGGCCGGTTCCTCGTGTGGGCGGCGACGCCGCTGCGGTTCCTGCTCGGCGGCGGGCTCCTCGTCCGGCGACCGCCGACGACGGCGGGGCCGCTCCTGGTCGCCGTCCTCGGCGGCCGGCTTGCGGCGGCGCCGGGCGCGTTCTGGTGCCGACGACTCCGGGGCGTCCTCGGCCGACGCGCGACGGCGCCGCCGGAGCTGCTCCTCGTCGGTGGAGTCGGCCGGACGACGCCGGGGCCGCGGCCGCTCGTCGGTCGACTCCGCCGCCTCGGCCGACCGGCGTCGGCCCTGGGGCCGCTCCTGGTCCGGGGACGACTCCGCCGGGCGACGGCGGCGTGGCCGCTCCTCGGCAGCGCCGTCCTGCGCGGGCCGGCGACGACGGCGTGGTTTCTCCTCGTGGGACGACCCCCTGTCGGACGACCCCTCGTCGCCCGTCGCCCGGGGTCGGCGCGGCGTCTCCTCCGCCGCCCCGTCGTCGGCCGAGCGGCGGCGGCGCCTGTCCTGCTCGCCGTCGCCGTCGCCGTCCGGACGCCGTCGGCGGCGTGGGCGCTCGTCGTCGCAGCCCTCGGGAGCGGTGCCGTTGCCATCGGCGCGGCGGCGCCGCGGCTTCTCCCCCGACGGTGCGGCGCCGGTGTCGCCGCCCCGGGATCGTCGGCGACGAGGCCGCTCCTGGTCGGTGAGCGCGGTGTCCTCGGTCGTCTCGTCGGCAGAGCGCGTCACGCCCCACCCCCGCCCACGAGTCGCTGCAGGAGGACCTCCTGCTGCTCGTCACGGTCGGCCTCGCTGATCTCGCCGCGCTCGAAGGCCGCGTCCAGCTCGTCGATCTGGGCGCGGACGACCGCCGGGTCGTTCATCTGGTGGTCGACCTGGTCGGCGATCTTCTCGCCCACCCACGCGACCCCGCGGACCGGTGCCAGGGGCAGGAGCAGCAGCTCGGTGAAGAAACCCATGTCCAACCCGCCCTCAGGCCTGCGCCTCGTCGGGGGCGTCGAACTCGGGCAGGAAGTCGAACGCCGCGGTGGGGCCGACGAGACGCAGCTCGATCCGTCCCGACCACGCGTCGCCCAGCTCGTCGACCGCCCGCTCGAAGTCGCTGCGGTGGTCGGTCCGGATGAGGAACGCGAGGTGCACCGCACCGTTCTCGCCTCCCGCCTCCTTGACCTCCGTCGCGACCGCGAACTTCGAGAGCGCGTCGACGCTGGCCTGCGCGTCGTCCGCCCGCAGCTGGTCCAGGGCCTGCGAGATCGCCTCGCCGAGCTTGATGCGGTCGTAGTAGCTCGCGTCCTCGTCGACGCCGGCGATCTTCTCCCGCAGGGTCTGGATGTGCGGGTCGGCCTCGATGATGCGCGTCAGCACCACGTCCTGGTCGTAGTCGCCGCGCAACCGGAACTCGAGGTGCCCCTCGAGCTGCTCGAGCGCCCGGACGAAGTAGTCCTGGTGCGGGGCCAGCAGCTCCTCGGCGACGGCGTCGTCGTCGGTGACGACGGCCCCGAAGCGCATCGGGAGAATCGGGTTCTCCTGCGCGATCGCGTTGAGCACGGACTCGTGGGCCATCAGATCCTTGCGCGTCCCCAGGGCGCGGTCGGCCGCAACGTCACTGACGACCGCGGCGAGCCGGCCCTCGGTGACGAGACCCAGCTGGTTGCCGTCCTCGCCGTAGGGGATCGGGTCGAGCCCGTCGGGAATCCGCACCCCGGCGGGCACGATGCCGTAGACATAGGACGCCCGGGCGCTGCTCGGCGAACCCTGGGAGGAGTCCTCGGTGGTGGTCACGCCGGCCTCCTTCACGCCTGCTCACGACGGCTCTGGCGCTCACCGCGCACTTCGTCCCACTTCTCCTTGCCGGCGTCGAGCACGCCCTTGGTCTTGCCCTTCGCGCCACCCTGCGTGGCGCCCTCGGTCATGCCGCCGACGACCTCGCCCAGGTCCTTGCCGCCCTTGGCGTGCAGGTCCAGGCGGTTGGTCGCCTCCGCGAACCGCAGATAGGTGTCGACGCTGGCCACCACGATGCGGGCGTCGATGGTGAGGATCTCGATCCCCACCAGGGACACCTTCACGAACGCGTCGATGACCAGTCCCTTGTCCAGGATCAGGTCCAGGACCTCGGCGAGGCCGCCCTGCGGGTCCTTCTGCACGCCTCCGCCTTGCCGTTGGCTGACGGTCACCGTGCCCCCTCTCGATGACGACGGGGTCCGGCGCCGGCGGGATGCCGGCGCCGGGACGGGTCGTGTGACGGTCGGCCCGGCTGCGGTCTCAACCGGGAGTGCTGGTTCGGGCCGGATCAGGCCGGGGTGCGCTGACGGCGCGAGCGGCGTCGGGGACGTTCGTCCTCGTCGGGCTCGTCCGCCTCGGCGGCCTCGTCGGGCTCGTCGACCTCGTCCTCGTCGGCGGCGTCCTCGGGCTCGTCCTCGAGCTCGTCGTCCACCTCGTCGAGGTCGTCCTCGACCTCGTCGTCGAGGTCCTCGTCGAGCTCCCCGTCGGCGTCCTCGTACTCGTCCTCGAGGTCGGCGTCCTCGGCGTCCTCGGCGACGAACTCGTCGTCCTCGTCGTCCTCGTCGTCCTCGAGCTCGTCCTCGGGCAGGTCGTCCTCGGGCAGGTCGTCCTCGGGCAGGTCGTCCTCGGAGGAGTCCTCGTACTCGCCGTCCTCCTCGGACGCGCGCTGCTCCTCCTCGAGGGCTTCCTCGTGGGTCTTGACGACCTCGCTGTCACGGATCTCGCCGCGCCAGCCCTCGAGCTCCTCGCGGTTGATCAGGGTGTCCATCATGACGTGGCGGCAGAAGTGCTTGAACTCCAACCGCGCGCGACGCCCGACGGCCCGCCAGATGTTCCCCGTCTTCTCGAAGAAGCCCTTGGGGTAGTACTCCATGATCAGGACGACGCGCGTGAGGTTCGGCGCGAGTTCGCTGAACGTCACGATGCCGTCCGCGGAACCCTTCGCCCCCGACGAGACCCAGATGATGTGGCTGTCGGGCACCTGCTCGCGGATCGTGGTCTGCCACGACCGCCGCGACCAGAACACCTTCGCGGTCCAGGTGACTTTCTCGTCCGACTCCTGGTTGACCGTCTCGACCTTCTTCATGAAGCTCGGGAAGTCGGCCATCTGGGTCCACTGGTCGTAGACGACGCGCAGCGGCACCCCGACGTCCTGGACCTCGTAGATGTTCATGAACTTGAACTTGCCGCGCCCGGTGTCGGAGCTGCCGCCCCCACCGCCGCTGCCGCTCTCGTCGCTGTCGCCGTCGTCGTCGCCCATGCCGAGCGCTCCCGTGACCTTGTCCTTGACGGCGGAGAGCCCGCCCTTGAGTGCGCCCCCCACGCCGCTGCCTCCCTGCAGCATCGACGAACCGGCGCCGAATGCCGACTGCAGGCCGACGCTCGGGTTATCGGCGACGTCGGTGAGCTTGTTCGTCAGGCCCTCGACCTGGTCGAGCGCCGAGGAGACCGCCTTGTCGGTGGCCGCCTTCAGCAACGTCATCGCGGCCTGCTTGAGCCGGTCGGTCGGCAGCATGTCGGTCAGCGACCCGGCGTCGGTGTCGGGTCGGTGGCCGTTCGACGCGACGTCCGTGGCGGCCTCAGTCATCGCGCTTCGCCGCCGTACGCCGGGTGCCGGTGCCGGCCGTCGCACGATTGCGCGAGCCGCCGCCCTCGGAGGAGGACGAGGACGAACGGGACTTGCCGCTCGACCCGGTGCGGCGCGTCGAGCCGTTGCCCGACCGCGAGGAACCGGAGGTCGAGGAGGAGCCCTCGTCCGAGGACGTCGAGCGCCGGCGGCGCTCCTGGCCCGAGGAGCCGCTCCCCGAGCTGCTCGAGGAGCCCGAGGACTTCGTCGAGCGGCGGCGCCCGCCCGAGCCCCCGGTGCCGGACGAGCTCGAGGTGCGCGCCGCGGCCGGCTGGCGCTCGGCCTTCTGGGTGTCGTCGACCTCGTCGACCTCGCCGACCTCGCCGGTGTCCTCGGGGTCCTCGGGGTCCTCGGCGTCGCCCGCGGTCTCCTCCGCGACGTCGACACCCTCGTCGCCCGAGGCGTCGCCCGCCTTCGAGCGGCGGCCGCGCCCGGACAGCCCGCGTGCCGTGTCACCGACGGCACCGCCCGCGGTGGAGGCCACGCCACCCACCGTGTCGCCGACCGCGCCACCGGCCTGCCCGACGGCGTCGCCGGCCGCACCGGCCGTCTGGCCCACGGCCTGACCCGCGGCACCCGCGGCCTCGGTCGCGGGCTTGCCGAGGTTCTCGACCCGGTTGACGAGGTTGTCGGTCAGCGCCTCCATGCGGGAGCTCGCGACCGCGAGAGCCGCGTCCTTGCCCGCCTCGAGCAGCCGGCCGCGCACGGCGCTGTCGAGCTTCTGGAGCTCGGGCGAGGCCTGCACGAGCTTCGACACTTGCCCGAGGATCGCGGCCGGATCCGTCGAGATCTTCTTACCGGCGAGTGCGCCACCGAGCATGATGGCGAGCTTCATTTTCTTCGTACGGCCCAACAGATAGCCGCCGATGACCGCGAGGGCCAATTTCAGGCCGGTTCCGGGCACCGTGCACCTCCGAACGGATTTTGGTCTCACCTGCCGCGGTGGACCACAGCCCGCCGCCATCATGGCGGACATTACCCCGCGCCGTTCTCGAATACGCTAGACCGCGAAGATCAAATTCATCATGGTCCGTTCGCCTCAATTACCGTCACGCAGGCACGAAGCGAGGGCACGCATTCGGTGGTCGTTCGAATGCGCAAAACCTGACACCCGAATGCCGATGCATGGTTCGGCGCAGTGCCACACATTCATGGACCGAATGCGGGCACGGTCGTACACCCTGCGATCGCTCCGCGACGCAGCGGCGCGACCGGCGAGCGGCAACGGTACGTCGATCATGTCGGTCCCTCGGAGCCCGCGATGCGGCCGTTCCACGGCACGCGGGTAGTCGCAACGGCACGACCGCCGCAGGCCGGATGCCGAGTGTGAAAGGGAGGTCAGTTCCCGTCGGCAGCGCGCACGACGGAGTCCACGGCGCGACGCATCGCGTGCCAGGCGCGAACCCGTGCGCGCGTGATCCGCGTGCCCAACGGGGTGAGCCGAAAACGCCGATCGTTGTCCGCGTCGCGGGCGACGAGTCCGTGACGCGAGAGATGATGAAGAGTGCGCTGCACGGTCGTCGGCGGCGGGACGAGACCGCCGCCGCTGTCCTCGCGCAGGCGCGCCGCGAGCTCGCGCCCGTCCGCGGGGCCGCGGCTCAGGGCGACGAGGACGAGGAGCTCGACGTGGTCCCGGGACACGAGCCGCACCGAGCCCCAGCGCCGGTTGGCGACGCCCGCGACGGGCGGCGCCGACCTCGCCGCGACGGTGTCGCGACGGCGCCTCCGTGGGGAAGGCCCGGCGTCCGCCGGAGGCGTCGGGGCCCCGTCGGGTGCGGCGTCGTCGGTGACGTCCGGGGCGGGCTCGTCGGAGGCAGCCTCCTGCGCGACCGTCTCCTCGGGGACGGTGGCCTCGTCGAGCTCCTCGTCCGCCGCGGCCACCTCGGTGTCGTCCGGGACCTCCGCGATGTGCTCGGTGCTGCGCCGCGGGCGCGGGGGCAGGATGCCGCGCAGGCTCGACGTCGCGGGACGTCCGAACGCGCTGCTCAGGTCGGAGCGGTCGGCGTCGTCGGACCGGTCGGCGGCGAAGTTCGGCTCGGCGGTCACGGGGTGGCCTCCTGCTCGGGACGGACGTCCTGGCTCGTGGACTCCTCGGTGGCGCGCAGGAGCGTCAGCAGCTCCACGCCGAGGTCGCGGTAGTCACCGGCGACGCTCGCGGCGGTCGGTGACAGGCGCCGGGTGCTGCTCCCGCCGTCGCGCAGGGCCGCCCACCAGGCGGGCTGCGCGGCCACCTCCTGCTCGAGCTCGTGCGCGAGCCGACCCAGGCGGCGGGCGTCCTGGGCGGTGCGCTCGGCGTGGCGGATCGAGGTGGTGAACAGCGGCGAGTGCCCACCGAACGCCTCCTCGACGGCCTCGCGGACCTCGGCGTGCACGACGCGGGACCGCGAACCGGTCGCGAACAGCACGGCGCCGAGCAGCCCGAGGTCGGGGTTGAGCTCGCGGGCCAGGGCGAAGCGCTCACCGACCAGGCGCATCCCCACGAGCCCCCCGCCGTCGGACTCGTCGGCATGAGCACCCAGCGGGCCGCGGCGAGCGCGAGGTCGGTGAGGATCGTCGTCTCGGGCGGGCAGTCGACGAACACGAGGTCGTAGTCCCCGGCGACGGGCGCGAGGACCTCGGCGAGCGCCAGGAACGCCTCGCGGCCCTGCTCCTGCACGCGGGACACCATGAGCGGCACGAGGTCCACCAGCCGCGCCCCGCCCGCGACGACGTCGAGCCCGGACCGGACGCCCTCGACCGGCCGTAGCGGCGTCCCCGCCACCACCGACACCAGCAGGCCGGCGCCGCGGTCGTCGGCGGGACCGTCGCGGAAGCCGAGGTCGTCGGCGAGGTTGGCCTGGCGGTTGAGGTCGACGAGCAGGCACCGGTACCCGGCCGCGGCGAACTGGCCCGCGAGGTTCGCGACGAGCGACGTCTTCCCGACCCCGCCCTTGTCGTTGACCATCGCGACGGTCCGCGCGAGCGCCTCGCGGTCGATGCCGGGCAGGGGCTTCTCGGGCGGCGGGGGCGGCACGGGGTCGACCGGGCCGACCACGCGCGTCCCCCGAGGTCGGCCGGGCGCACTGCGGGCGGCGCGGTCCGCCGGTCCGGTCATGCGGCGAGGGTGCGTCCCGACTCCCGCCCCGGCAAGGCCGACACCCGCGACGCCACCCGCTTGGCTCTGCACGGCCGCCGCAGCCCGACGCCATCGGCCCAGCGCGTTGCGACGGCCGGCGCGCGGGCTCACCGACCGTGCTCGCGGCCCTCCTCCTCGTAGACATCGGGCACGTCGTCGTGGTCGTCGTCGACGCGCTCCCGCTCGTGGATCCGCCGGTGCACGCGGTTGCGGTAGCGCAGCACGATCGTCGCGAGGAGCGCGGCGAGCAGGGACGCGGTCAGGACGCCGATCTTCACGTGGTCGTCGGCCGCGGAGCCCGAACCGAAGGCCAGCTCCCCGATGAGCAGGGAGACCGTGAAGCCGATGCCCGCCAGGAGCGCGAGGCCGAGGACGTCGGTCCAGGCCAGGTCCTCCGCGAGCCGGGCCCGGGTGACGCGCTGGACCAGCCACGTCGCGCCCACGATGCCGACGGCCTTGCCGGCCACGAGGCCGGCGACGATCCCGAGGGTGATCGGGTCGCCGAACGCGGCGCCGAGCCCCCCGCCGACGACCGTGACGCCGGAGGCGAAGAACGCGAAGACCGGCACCGCGATCCCGGCCGACAGGGGCCGCCAGCGGTGCTCGAAGTGTTCGGCGAGCCCCGGGCCGGGGCCCTCCCTGCGCCGGATCACCGGCACGGCGAACCCGAGCAGCACGCCGGCGACGGTGGCGTGCACGCCCGACCCGTGGACGAGGGCCCAGGTGAGCACGGCGAGCGGGAGGAGCAGCCACCACGAGCGGACGCGTCGCTGGACGAGGACGGTGAACGCCGCGAGCGGCAGCAGCGCGAGCAGCAGCGGGACGATCTCGAGCCGGTCGGTGTAGAAGATCGCGATGATCGTGATGGCGAGCAGGTCGTCGACCACGGCCAACGTGAGCAGGAAGGTGCGCAGGGCGTCGGGCAGGTGGGAGCCGATGAGGGCGAGCACCGAGACCGCGAAGGCGATGTCGGTGGCGGTCGGGATGGCCCAGCCCGGCGCGCCCGGTCCGCCCGCGTTGATCGCGGTGTAGATCAGTGCCGGCGCGATCATGCCGCCTACCGCGGCCGCGACGGGCAGGAGCGCGCGCGACGGGCTGCGCAGGTCACCCGCCACGAACTCGCGCTTGAGCTCCAGGCCCGCGACGAAGAAGAAGATCGCCAGGAGACCGTCGGCCGCCCACGTCGCGAGGCTCAGGTCGAGGTGCCACGACGCCGGACCGACCCGGAGCTCCGCGAGCGCGGTGTAGGAGTCGCGCCACGGCGAGTTGGCCCAGAGCAGCGCCACGACGGCACCGACGAGGAGCAGGATCCCGCCGACCGTCTCGCGCCGCAGGATGTCGCCGACCCGGCTGGTCTCGGACCAGGAGCCGCGGGCGAAGAGGCGGGGCATCGGGCGGGTCACGAACGATCCTCCGGTGGGCGGGCGGCAGCGACTGCCGACCAGCCTTCCCGGCGCACCGCCGCTGACCCTACGTCACCACACGCACAGGCCCCTCATCGAGCGCGTGGCGATACGGACATTCAACGTCAGCGACGCCACGTCGCTGACACGGGCGTTGTTAACAGGTCGTGTTCGGGGGCGGGAGGGCCGTACCCACGAGGTAGCGGTTCACGGCGTCGTCGACGCACGCGACGCCGTTGGTGTAGACGGTGTGGCCGTCGCCTCGGTAGGTCAGCAGCGCCGAGCCCGGGAGGCGCCCGGCCAGGGCCACGCTGTTCTGGTACGGCGTGGCCGGGTCGTTCGTCGTGCCCAGGATGAGCATCGGCGGGCCTGTGTAGTTCTCCAGCGGCGTGAGCGGCTGCTGCGGCGCGGGCCAGTCGGCGCAGGTCAGACCGCTGACGAGCACGTTGCCCGAGAAGTGCGGGGCGCGCAGCTCGGTCGCCCGGGCCGCCGCGAACACCTGGTCGTCCTCGGTGGGCCACGCGTTGTCCAGACAGGTCACCGCGTTGTAGGTGTCGGAGTTGCTGCCCCGGAAGTAGGCGGTCGCGAGCGCGCGCATCGGGGTGCCGTCGCCGCGGTCGGCGGCCGCGAGGGCCTGGGCGAGCTGCGGCCAGCTCGACGTGCTGTAGAGCGGGTAGACCACGCCGATCTCGAGCAGGCCCGCCGAGAGCGGGCTCGTGCCGGCCACCGGCAGCGGGGCCGCGGTGACGCGGGCGCGCACGCGGTCGAGGGTGCCGATCGGGTCGGCGCGCACCGGGCACGTCGGGTCGGTCCGGCACGCCGCGTCGAACTGGCGCAGCGAGTTCTCGAAGCTCTCGGCCTGCGAGGAGTCCAGGCCCGGCTTGCTCACGTCGACCACGCCGTCGAGCACGATCGCGCGCAGGCGGGTCGGGAAGAGCTGGGCGTAGGTCTGCCCGATCGAGGTGCCGTAGGAGAAGCCCAGGTAGTTGATGCGGTCCTCGCCGAGCGCCTCGCGGATGCGGTCCATGTCGCGGGCGACGTTGCGGGTGCCGAGGTGGGGCAGCAGGTCGCGGTAGCGCTCGCCGCACGCCGCGTCGTACCGGTCGACCGCGGCGTTGGTGGCGGCCTCGTCGGCCGGATCACCCGGGTCCGGGTCACCGAGGTACGGGGTGTCGGGCCCGAGCGGGCACTGCAGACCGGTGCTGTCGCCGACGCCGCGCGGGTCGAAGCCGATGACGTCGAAGCGGTCGGTGACCTCCGGGGGCAGCACGCCGGCCTGGACGATCTCGATGCCCGACCCGCCGGGGCCGCCGGGGTTGACGAGCAGCACGCCGAGCTTGGCGGCCTGGTCGGTGGCCGGGCGCTTGGCGATGGCGATCGGCATCGTCGGCCCGGTCGGGTTGGAGTAGTCGACCGGCACCGCCACCGACGCGCACTGCAGCCCGCCGCTGCACGGAGCGAACCGCGCCACACCGCTCGGATCCGGAGGCGGCGGTGCGGTGGCCGACGGCGTCGTCGACGACATCGGGATCGGTGGCACCGCCGGCTCGGGGCCGCCCGTGCACCCGGCGACCGCCAGCGCCGCGGCGGCCACGACGACCAGCCCCCGCGCCCGCCGCCGGTGGTGGCCGGACGCGGGCGTGCCGGACCGGGCGTGCGGTCGCGCCATGTGCCACTCCTGCCGTCCCCCGACGCCCGGTTGCGCCGGGCGGCCCATCATGCCCGTCCGCCCGTCCGAGCTGCGCGCGGCTCCCGCCGGCGACCGGTGTCGACGACTTCACAGCGTATTCACGGCGGATCCCCCACTCGCGATGGTTCGAGCGGGTCCGTGCCGTCGACCCCACCACCATGCACGGCACGGCGGGTACCGAGACGCGCTGCGTGGTGCACGAGGTCGCCCACGAGGTCGTCCGCGCCCGGGATCTGCGAACCCTGCGGACCGATCTCGTCGACTGGGTGCGTGCCACGGCGGGGGCCTCCTGCGCTGATTCCGGGGAGGCCTCGCTGACCGCGCGCCTGGAGGACGTGGCGACCGCGTTCTACGAGGCGCTGACCAACGTCGTCGACCACGCCTATCCCGAGGGCACGGGACCCCTCGATGTGACGGCCCGGCTCGCCGTCGCGGGTCCGCCCGGGCGGCCGTGGCTCGAGATCGCGGTCTCCGACCGCGGAGGCTGGCAGCCGCCGCCCGCCGACCCCGGACACCGGGGGCGGGGTCTGCTGCTGCTCTCCGCGCTCACCGACGGCCACGACCTGCAACGGGAGCCGGAGGGGACGCGGGTGCGGCTCTGGTGGCACCGGCCACCGTGAGCTGGCTACCGTCCCTGCTCATGAGGACACCCGAGCTGGTGCTCGTGCCCGCGCTCGTGGGCCTGCCGGCGGCGCAGGCCCACGAGGTCGCGATGGCCGCCCGGGTGGTGGCCGTCGACCCGGACCCGGACACGCCGCCCACGGTCGAGGGGACGGTGACGGCCCAGCAGCCCGAGCCGGGCACCCGGGTGCCGGCCGGGGAGGCCGTGACGATCTGGGTGGAGCCCGACTCGGGCGGCGGCGGAGGCGGCGGGGGCAACATGCCCCGCATCGAGCCCGACAAGCCGCTCGACGGCGCCGGCGCGAACTAGGCGATAGGGAGGCCGCACCGCGGCGAGCCTCGACCGGTGAAGGCCCGCGGAGCGGCGGGTCGGGGGTCCACCGCCCCGCGGGGCCACCCTGTGTGTCGTCCGCCGGGAGGGCGACGTTACGCCGTCGCCCGCGTGGATTCCGGGAGCGATCGGGAACCCCGGCGGGTCGTCCCCCGACCCGGAGGTGTCCGTCCGTGAAGATCGGTTACAAGCTGATCGCCGAGGCCTACTCGCCCACCGAGATGGTGCGCCAGTGCGTGCGCGCCGAGCAGGCCGGCTTCGACTTCGTCGAGATCTCCGACCACTACCACCCGTGGGTCTCCGAGCAGCAGCACTCGGGGTTCGCGTGGTCGATGCTCGCCGCGATGGCGGCGAGCACGGAACGGATCGAGCTCGCCACCGGCGTGACCTGCCCGTTCATCCGATACCACCCGGCGATCATCGCCCAGGCCGCCGCGACCACCCAGCTGCTCGCCGACGGTCGCTTCACCCTGGGCGTCGGGTCCGGGGAGCGGCTCAACGAGCACGTGGTCGGACAGGGCTGGCCCGCGGTGCACGTGCGGCACCAGATGTTGCGCGAGTCGCTGGAGATCATCCGACTGCTCTGGCGTCAAGGGGAGCACGGCGACAGGGGGTACCGGAGCTACGAGGGCAAGCACCTCACGCTCGAGGACGCGCGGGTCTTCGACCTCCCCGACGAGCTGCCGCGGATCGTCGTCGCCACCGGCGGCGCGCGGGCCTCCCGGCTCGCCGCCGAGCTCGGTGACGGGATCTTCACCACCGAGCCACGCACCGACCTCGTCGAGGCGTTCACCGCGGCCGGCGGGCAGGGCCCGCGCTACTGCGAGGTGCCGATGGCGTTCGCGCCGACCGAGGAGGAGGGTGCCGAGTCCGCCCGCCGCCTGTTCCGCTTCGGCGTCACCGGCTGGAAGGTGCAGTCCGAGCTGCCGAACCCGGTGAACTTCGACGCCGCGACCGCCTACGTCACCACCGAGGACATGCGGCAGGCGTTCGGGTGCGGGCCCGACGTGAAGACCCAGCTCGCGGCCGCGCGGCCGTTCGTCGACGCGGGCTACGACCACCTCGCGCTGATCAACGCGGGCCCGGACGTCGACGGGTTCTTCGAGCACTTCACGAGCGAGCTCGCCCAGCCACTGCGGGCGCTGACGCCGGCGGCCTGACCACCGCCGTACCCTCGCCTGCGGGCCGTCGAGGTGGCGGGAGACGCAGCGTGGCGGGAGACGCAGCGTGGCGGAGCTCGACCCGCGAGGCGGGCGTGTGAGGGAGGAACAGCGATGACCGCGGTGTCGGCCCCGTCGGAGGCCGTGTCGTCAGGGGCCGTGTCCTCAGAGGCCGGGGACCCCGGGATCCAGGCGCGGCGGCGCCGCACGTTCGCGGTGATCAGCCACCCGGACGCCGGAAAGTCCACCCTCACCGAGGCGCTGGCCCTGCACGCCGAGGTCATCTCGGCGGCGGGCGCGGTGCACGGCAAGGGCGGACGCAAGGGCGTCACGTCCGACTGGATGGACATGGAGCGCGAGCGGGGCATCTCGGTGACCTCCGCGGTGCTCCAGTTCGCCTACCGCGACCAGGTCATCAACCTGCTCGACACCCCCGGCCACGGCGACTTCTCCGAGGACACCTACCGGGTGCTCGCCGCCGTCGACGCCGCGGTCATGCTGCTCGACGCCGCCAAGGGCCTCGAGCCCCAGACCCTCAAGCTCTTCGACGTCTGCCGCGACCGCGGCGTGCCGGTGCTGACGTTCGTCAACAAGTGGGACCGCCCGGGCCGCGAGCCGCTCGAGCTGGTCGACGAGGTCGAGCAGACGATCGGCCTGCGCCCGATGCCGATCACGTGGCCGGTGGGCATCGCCGGCGACCTGCGCGGCCTCGTCGAGCGCGCCGACGGCACGATGCACCGCTTCACCCGCGCCGCCCACGGTGCCTCACGCGCGACCTCGGAGGTCCTCGACGCCGAGCGGGCGGCCGCCGAGGAGGGCGCGGACTGGGAGCGGGCGACCGAGGAGCTCGCGCTGCTCGACGAGATCGGCGCCGGCTTCGACGACGAGGCGTTCCAGGCCGGCACGGCGACGCCGGTCATGTTCGGCTCGGCACTGTCGAACGTCGGGGTGGCCCGGCTGCTCGACGCGCTCGTCGAGCTGGCCCCGCCGCCCGGGCCCCGCCCTGACCGGAAGGGGGAACCGCGCCCGGTCGAGGCGCCGTTCTCGGGGCTGGTGTTCAAGGTGCAGGCCTCGATGGACAAGTCACACCGCGACCGTGTCGCGTTCGTGCGGATCTGCTCGGGGCGCTTCGAGCGCGGCATGGTGCTCACCCACGACGCCACCGGGCGCCCGTTCGCCACCAAGTACGCGCAGGCGATGTTCGGACGCGACCGCTCGACGATCGAGGAGGCCTTCCCGGGCGACATCGTCGGGCTCGTCAACGCGACCGCGCTGCGGCCCGGCGACACCCTGTGGGCCGACGAGCAGGTCACGTTCCCGACCATCCCGAGCTTCGCCCCCGAGCACTTCGCGGTCTGCCGGGTGGCCGACATGTCGAAGACCAAGCAGTTCCGCAAGGGCATCGAGCAGCTCGACTCCGAGGGCGTCATCCAGGTGCTGTCGTCGGACCTGCGCGGCGACCAGGCGCCGGTGCTGGCGGCGGTCGGCCCGCTGCAGTTCGAGGTCGTGTCGGCCCGACTGGCGGACGAGTTCGGCGCCCCGGTCAAGCTCGACCGGCTCGAGTACACGCTCGCCCGCCGCACCGACGAGGCCGGCGCCGCGGGCCTCAAGGGCGCCGTCGGCATCGAGGTCCTCACTCGGCGCCTCGACGGGGAGCGGCTGGCTCTCTTCCCGCACAAGTGGCGCCTGCAGGCCGTGGCCCAGAACAACCCGGACATGCTCCTCGCGCCGCTCGTCGCCGAGGGTGCCTCCGGCATGTGAGCCCGCTGCTCACATGCGCGCGGCGCGCCTCAGGCCGGGAGCCGCCGCGGGGGCAGTGCCTCGTTGATCGTCCGGCTCGTCTCCTCCGGGTCGGCGACCTCGATGACGACCCGGTGGTACGGGTCGCCGCGCAGGTAGATCGCGAGCAGGCGCTCCGCCCGCCGCACCATCCAGAGCTGGCGACGCTCCCCGACGCCGTACGAGCCGGCGCGCAGCACCCGCGGCACGCTGACCCCGGGCAGGTGGACCCGGGGACTCGCCGTCACCGCGTCACGGCGGGTCATGGGGCGGGCCAGCAGCACGCGGCTCAGTGGCAGGTACACCCCACGACGGCAGGCCCACACGCGGTCGGCCCCGGTGAAGCGCACGACGAGACCGTCCGCCGTGATGCGGACCTGGACCGCCATGTCTCACCTGCCTCGTGCGCGGAGCGAGCTCGGTCGCCGGACCCGCACGTCGCCGCAGGACGACGACGCGACCTGGTCCGGCGAACGGCCGGGGGGTCAGGACAGCCGGTCGTTCTTCGCCGCGGCTTCCTCGTAGGCGCGCTCGGTCGCGCGCTGGGCGTCGGCGAACCCCTTCTCCACGGCCTGGGTGCCGTCGGTGTGCGCGTCGCGCACCGCCTGCTCGGCGTCGCGCGCGGCCTGGGCCAGGGCGCGCTCCGCATCCGCCGCCGCGTCGGAGATGGACGAGGCATCGGACGCGCCGGACGCGCCGGACGGACTCGACGGGGTGGGCGCCGTCGTGTCCGAGGATCCGGATCCGGATCCGGATCCGCTCGGCGTGGCGGCGGGCGTCGAGGCCCCCGAGGCGGGCATGCTGGCCCGGTCGGTGAGGTCGTCGGCCTCGGGTCGGCGGTGCTGGGCGGACCGGTCCCCGGTCAGCTCGTCGGATCCCACAGGAGACCCGACGGGACGGTCGGCGTCGTCGGTTGCGCTCACGGCACGACCTCCGGACTTTCTCGCGCGGACGGCCGCGCGCCGGGCCTGCTGTAGGCGCGGCACCCAACCCCCCGATCGGCTTCGGTGCCGCGACAGCATGGCAGGCCACGGCCCGATCGGCCCGGGCACCCTCCCCGGGAGCGCTCCCGGAAACCCCGATCGACGTGCGTGTGAGCTGAGCGGGTGTCGCTCGCCACCCGGACGGGGGAGCGTCTTCCGGCCCCTGATGATCCACGGCCGATGGCGGAGAGCGGTCGCTCGCACGGCGATGACACGATGGTTCACCAGACACCGGCAGAAACGGCGGAGAACGACATGGACGGACCCGGCGCGGGGACCAGCGGTCCCCCGGTCCCCGAGCAGGCGCGGTTCTGCGCGCGCTGCGACGGGCCCGTCGGGCGGGGCCGTTCGGGCCGCCCGGGTCCCGAGCGCGGCACCTGCCCGTGGTGCGGTGCCGCGTACGACGTCCGGCCGGACCTCGCGGCGGGCACCGAGCTCGCCGGGCGCGCCGACCGCTACCGGGTGCGCGCCCCGCTGGTGCGCGGCGCGCGGGGGTGGTCGTACACCGCCACGCGCGGGCGGGACGGCGCGCTGGTCGTCCTCGGCAGGCTCGAGGGTCCCGAGGGGCCCGCCGCCGGCGCGCTGGCGGTCGACGAGACCGAGGTCCTGCTCGCCCTCGACGTGCCCGGTCTCGTGCACGCCCGCGACGTCGTCCGGGCCGACGGGCGGGACGGCGACGTGCGTCTGCTCGTGCTCGATCACGTGCCCGGCGAGGCGCTGTCCGCGTCCCGGCCCGTCCCACCCGCCGAGGCGCTCGACGCCGTGCTCGGGGCCGTGCCGCCGGTCGCGGCGCTGCACCGGCACGGCCTGCTGCACGCCGACGTGAACCCCAGCAACCTGCTGCGCGGGCCCGCCGGTCTCCATCACGGGATCACCGTGCTCGACCTGGGCAGCGTGCGGCGCGTCGAGGACCGCGAGAGCGACGTGTGGACCACGACCGGCTTCGTCGCGCCCGAGATCCACCCCGGCGGTCCCGGCCCGTCGGTCGCCTCGGAGGTCTTCGCGCTCGGGCGCACGCTCGCGGTGCTGCTCGTCGACTTCGACCATCTGCGCAACCACGCCCTGCGCCTGCCGGACCCGGCCGGGGTGCCGGTGCTGCGCGACGACCCGGACCTCGTGGCGCTGCTCGCCCGCGCCACCGACGCCGACCCCGCCCGCCGGCACCGCAGCGTCGAGGCGTTCGCCGCGGAGGCGCAGCGTGTTCGGGACCGCTACCCCGACGACACCGCCCGACCGGGCGACTCCGGCGTGGAGGTCGGCGTCGCCGCCCGGGCGCACCCGGAGGATGGACCCACCCGACGTGGCGAGGGCCGTCCGGCCGACCCCGCCGGCGACCACCGCGACGCCCGAGGAGCACCGATCCCGTGATGGAGATGGCCGGGACCGGCGGCGGGCCGCTGGTCGAGCGCACCGATCTGCGCGTCGAGCTCGCCGACGGCACCCCGCCGCCGTGCCCGCAGTGCGGCGACGAGGGGCCCGCGGCGACCGGCGGCACGTGCCCGAGCTGCGGCGCGACGCGCCCGGTGCTGCGCGACCACGTCGAGCTGACCCTGGGCGACGCCGCCGCGATCACCGACCGCGGGCTGCGCCGCCGCCGCAACGAGGACGCCGTCGAGCTCGGGCGGCGGGTCGAGGGCACCGGCGACGACCGCGTCGAGACCTGGGTGGCCGTCGTCTGCGACGGCGTGGCCTCCGCGCGCCGGGGCGATGAGGCCTCCCTGGCCGCCGTCGGCGCCGCCGTGGGGGCCGCGCTGGAGACCGCGGCCGCGCCCGCCACGCCACCGACCGGCTTCCCGGCGATCTCGGCCCGCGACACGGGGCCGGTGGGCACGGAGACCCGCGAGCCGGCGGACACCGAGGCGAGCACCGGCGAGGCCCCGGCGAGCAGCGGTCGCGCCGGCACCGGGGTCTCCGGCGAGCTCGACGCGCTGGCCACCGCGGCCTCCGCGGCGGCCGCCACCGCCGCCGCCGACCTCGGGCTCGGCGGCGGCGACAGCCCTGCCTGCACCTACGTCGCGGCGGTCGTGCGCGGCGGCGAGGCCGTGGTCTCGTGGATCGGTGACAGCCGGGCCTACTGGCTCGCCGGCGACGGCTCGTCGCGCCTGCTGTCCACCGACGACTCGTGGGCCGAGGAGATCGCCAATGCCGGGATCCTGTCGCGCGAGGAGGCCGCGCGCGACCGTCGCGCGCACGTCCTGACGCGCTGGCTGGGCCGCGACGCCCCCAGCGGCCCGGCGCACGCCCGCCGCGTGCGGCTGGGGGTTCCCGGCCTGCTGCTGCTGTGCAGCGACGGGCTGTGGAACCACTTGCCCGACCCCGAGATCCTCGCCCGGCTCGCGCGGCCGGGGCTCTCCGGCACCGCGACGGCGGAGAACGTCGAGGAGACCGGCGTGCCCGACCACCCGGCGCTCGCCGCCGCGGCCGCCCTGCTCGCCGCCGCGCTCGACGACGGCGGCCACGACAACGCGACGCTCGCCCTGATCCCGATCGTGCCGCCCGCGGACGTCGCCGGGCGCGCGTCGGTGACCGTCGACGCACGCGGCCCCGACGAGCGCACCGGGCCCATCCCGCTCGACGGGGAGGGGGTGGTCGACCGGTGAGCGACGATTCCCCGCCCGGCGCGTGGGTCGTGACGGTGTGGGCCGATCGCGAGTACCACGACCTCGTCCTCGCCCGGGGCAGCGCCGACGGCACCACCACCCCCGGCGAGTTCCCCGCCGACCTCCCGCCGCGAGAGGTCACGCTGACCGCGGAGGAGACACGCGTCGGTCGCGGTGGACCGGACGTCCTCGAGATCGACCTGGGCGGCCCCCCGCGCGATCCCGGCGTCTCCAAGCTGCACGCCGTGCTCCTGGCGCTGCCCCGCGACCGGTGGGTGGTCATCGACGCGGGCTCGACCAACGGCACGACGCTGAACTACGCCGAGGCGCCCCTGACCCCGGACACGCCGGTGGCGCTGCGCTCCGGCGATCGGATCCACGTCGGCGCGTGGACCACGCTCACGGTCGAGCGCCGCTGAGGGTCAGCGTCCCCCGAGCGGGATCGGACCGGTCGGCGCGTCCCACGACACCACGGGCGACGCCGGGCCGATCGGCGCGCGGGTGAGCACGAGCCGGGCGGCGAGGAAGCTCACCGGCACCGCCAGCGCCGCGGCGAGCAGCGGCGCGAGGCGCTCGTCGACCCCGAGGTGGACCAGGCCGACGACGCCGACCGTCGTCGCCAGCACGTTGACGATCTGCGAGGCGGGGTAGAGCAGGAACCGGGTCCACGTCGGGCGCACCCGGAACGTGAACCGGCAGTTCAGGAAGAACGACACGACCATCGCCGCGCCCAGCCCGACGGCGTGCGCGGCGAGGTAGCCGGCGGACGGGTGCGCCAGCAGGTAGGTGCCGTAGTAGGTGGCCGCGTTGGCCAGCCCGACCAGGCCGTAGCGCACGAGCCCCCCGAGGAGCTCGCGCGCCGGCCGGGCCGTCACTGGTGGGCCACCGCCGTGTAGACCGCGAGGCCGATGAGCACGACCCAGATCAGGCCGAGGACCTGCAGCACGCGGTCGCCGAGCACGATCTCCTCGGGCTCGCCGCCGTTGCCGCCGTCGACGTCGACCGCGTAGCGCAGCACCGCCACCACGAACGGGACGATGGAGACGATCGCCCAGGTCGACGGCGCCGAGGGCAGCCGGCCGGGCATCGCGGTGACGCCGATGCCGAACGCCCACAGCCCGTAAGCCATGATCACGACGGTGGCCGAGAGCGACCACACGAAGCGCAGGTAGGACGCCGAGTAGCGCTCCAGCGACTTGCGGATCTTCGCGCCGGTGCGCTCGGAGAGCCGCATCTCGGCGTAGCGCTTGCCCGAGGCCATGAACAGCGAGCCGAACGCCATCGTCAGCAGGAACCAGGGCGAGAGGTACAGCCCGGCCGCGGCACCACCGGCGATCGCCCGCATGAGGAAGCCCGACGAGACGATGCAGATGTCGATGACGGGCTCGTGCTTGAGCCACAGGCAGTACGCCAGCTGCACCACGACGTAGATCGCGGTGACCAGGGCGAGATCCGGGTCGGCGACGAAGCTGACCGCGATCGCCGCCGCGAACAGCACGATCCCGGTGACCACCGCGAGCGTCGGCGGCACGATGCCGGCGGCGATCGGGCGGTAGCGCTTCTTCGGGTGCGCCCGGTCCGCCTCGACGTCCTTGGTGTCGTTGATCAGGTAGACACCGGACGCGGCCAGCGAGAAGGCGACGAACGCGAGCGCGACGTCCGGCAGCACCGTGAGGTCGAGCAGCCGGCCCGCCGCGAACGGCGCGGCCAGCACGAGGACGTTCTTCACCCACTGGCGCGGGCGCATGGCCTGGAGCAGGCCCAGCGGCACCGCGACCGGGCGCGGCCGGTCCTTCGTCACCGGCGCGGGCTCCGGGATGTCGGTGCCGTCGACGGTGCCGACGTCCTCGGCGCTCTGCGTGCCCTCCTGCTCGCGGGCGGAGCTGGGCGGCGTGACGGGTGTCATGCGGTCCTCCAGCGGCCGATCGAGCCCCGGCGCACGAAGTGGCGCGCGCCGAGGGCGCACGCCGCACCGAGCGCCGTGCCGGCCAGCACGTCGGTCGGGTAGTGGACGCCCAGCACCAGGCGCGAGAGCGCCATGCCGGGCACGAGGACGGTCGCGCCGCCGGCCGAGGCACCGCCGAGCAGCCCGGCGTAGAGCAGGGCGGCCGCGGTGGTGGACGAGGCGTGCGAGGAGGGGAAGCTCAGACGGCTGGGGGTCCCGACGTGGACGGCCACGCGCGGGTCGTGGGGCCGGCGGCGGCGCACGACGCGCTTGACGGCGATCGAGGCGCCGTGGGCGACGACGACACCGCCGACCGCGGTGGCCCACTGGCGCCGGCGCGGGACGTCCAGCGCCGCGCCGAGGGCGCCGAGGGCGACCCACCCGGCGGCGTGCTCGCCGAAGAAGGACATCGCCCGGGCCGCCGCGACCACCGGCGGGGTGCCGACGCGGTGCTGGACGGTCCGCAGGACCGCGACCTCGCCCCGGGCCGGGCCGACGGCCCCACCGGCACCGCCGGGTCCCTCGGCACGATCGAGCACGTGGTCGTCCCTCCTGCCGGCGAGGATGTCCTGATCGGGCTCCGGCGCGAGATGGTACGCGGGCCTTGACAACGACCCCCGCGGTGGTCCATCGCGCCACGCGGGGCGGCGGTTCGTTCACGGGTTCGCCAGAACCGTCTCTCCAGGACGGACGCGACGCCCGTCCTCGAGGTTGCTCGCGGTGACCTCGTCCGCGACGTGGAGCACATCCGGGTGACCGATGGCGACGGCGATGCCGTGACCCGCCCACCGCAGCATGGCCACCTCGCCGGCGCCGAGCAACGTCCCGTCGACCTAACCCACCGCTCCCTGGTACTCCACGCCCACGTACTCCTCGCGCGCGAGCGTCGGCCCGCGCTCCCACCCGGACTTCGAGCGCTCGGTCGTCGTCAGGCCGTAGCGTCCGGTGGGGAGGTCGCGCACGACGAGGTCCACGCGGCCCCAGGGTTTCGCGGCCTCGCGGCCGGGGGCGACCGCCGTCGCGAGGCGGATGTAGGTGGCGCCGACGGTGTCGAAGCGCCAGACGCCACCGCGGTACCGGTTGTCCTGCAGCCCGTAGTACGCCGAGGTCAGGTCCTCGTCGGCGTGGATGCGCACCGTCGAGGGCGGCGCGATGCCGTCGTGCGAGGCGACCTGGTCCACGCAGGGCCACAGCACGGTCGACATCTGGTCGACGAGCACCGGCTGCCCCTCGAGCAGCGGCGCGATCGGCTCCTGCTTCGCCAGGAACGGCTGGGCGACGGCCAGGCGGTCGGTGCCGCGCGCCCCCGTGGTGTCGACGACGACGCGCACGAACGTCGGGTCGCCGGGTGCGTCGCGCAGCGAGACGGGCCGCTGCTGCCAGGTCCGGTCGTCGGCCTGCGGGAGGTAGTCGATCGGGGTCCGCCCGAGGACGCGCGGGTTCGCGGCCGGGCCGTCGCCGAACTCGACCGACACCTGCTCGTCGGGCGGGCCGGACTCGAGCATCGGCACGACCACGTCGGTCGCCCCCGAATCGGGCGGCACCGGGTACCAGCCGGTGACGACGGTGCCGCGTCCGCTGGAGTCGTCGGTCTCGTCGTGCCACACGCGGCCCAGCCCGGGCACCGGCAGCGGTGTCGGGGCCACGGTGTCGTCGACGAAGTCCCCGGTCGTGACCGCCGGGGTGACCGGCGGGCCGAGTGCCGTGGGGGTCGGCCGCAGGACGCTGACGTTGTCCTCGAGCCCGCAGCCCTGGCGCACGATGTCCTTGGCGTTGCCGAGCGCGACCGTCCAGCCCGGGTACTGGCGCACCGGGGCCAGCACCATGACCGCGATCAGGCCGACGACGACGCTGCCGCACGCGACCGCGAGCAGCGCGCGGTCGGGCTCGGGACGGGGCAGGTCGCGGTCCGGCCAGCGCCGCAGCGACCAGGTCGCCCACGCCGCCGCGAGCAGCGCGACCCCGACCCAGACGAGTGGGTTGCGCAGGAACACCGGCCCCAGGTGCGGCGCGTGCAGGTTCAGGCTCAACGGCGTCGGATAGGGGTCGGCGTGGTCGCCGAAGAACTGGCCGCGGTCGGTGTAGGGGCGCCACAGGTTCCAGCCGGCGTAGCTCACCGACGTCGCGATGACCAGCACCGCGACCCCGCCGACGGTGGCCAGCGCCCGGTCGTGGCGCGGCATCGGGCCGCGCAGCAGCGCGAGGGCGATGAGCACGGTGCCCGACGCCGCGATCACCGGGAAGTGCAGCACCCACTTGGTCGGGCTGGCGGCGACGAGCACGAAGGCGAGCGCGGTGGTCGCCGCGGCATGGAGGAGCACCCGGCGCAGGGCGTCGTCCTCCGGCCCGCTGCGCCCGCTGCCCGCCGCCACCAGCAGCGTCACCGCGAGCGTGATGAGGATCGGCGCGCGCTGGGCCCACGGTGTCCGGCCCGGCCCGAGCAGGGTCTGGTAGTGGACGAGCTCGTCGTACCAGGGGACGGTGTCGTAGTAGTACGCGTGCACGGCCGAGGCCTCGATGACGTCGCCCAGCGAGGCGTCGGCGAACGCGAACGGGACGGCGAGCGAGGACGCGGCCCCGAGCACGACCAGCAGCGCGAACTGCTGGCGTCGCGGCGCGGCCATCATGTGCGGCCAGGCGCGCGGGATCTCCACCAGCAGCGGCGCGACCGCCACCAGGCCCGTCGGCGAGCAGGCCAGCGCGAGCGCCGCCGCCATCACCGCGCCGACGTAGAGGATCGGGGTGCCGCGGTCGCGGGCGACCTCGACCAGCAGGAGCACCACCACCGAGAGCAGCACGATCAGCGGCTCGGGGCGCAGGGTCAGGCCGAACGGCAGCCACCACAACAGGTGCGCGACCAGCAGCGCCCACGGCACCCAGCCCCGGCGGACCGCGGTGCGCCGCGAGATCAGGATGAAGAAGGCGCGCAGCAGCGCCCACGTCAGCAGCCCGAACAGCAACGGCAGGCAGCGCTGCCAGACCAGCCCGAAGCCCCCGATCGCGCCCCAGGCCTGCATCGCGTACTGCGAGACCACGAAGGGGTTCTCGGTGACGTTGAACATGTAGACGGCGTTGCCGACGTACCCGGCCTCGCCGGCGTCCCGCGCCATCAGCGGGTACCAACTGTCGTCGAAGTTCATCGGGGCGACGAGCACCCAGCCCGCCGAGATCGCCACCACCAGGCCGTCGGCCCAGGACAGGTGACGCCGCAGGCGCGCGGGCCACGTCCGCGGGGCGACGAGCCCCCGGACCTTCCGCCACCGGCCCCGCCGGTAGACGAGCACGAGCAGCACCGCGAGCGCGACGAGGTGGGCGACGAGCAGGGTCGTCTTCAGCGGGCCCGGGGTGGACGCGTAGCGGTCGTCGGTGCGCACGGTGACCCCGAGGCCCGCGGACGCGGGCGTGCCGTCGGTGCTCGTCGAGAGCTGGGCCATGATCGGCGGCAGGACCGCGGCGCAGTCGCCGCACGCGAGCGGCAGCGGCACGCCGTCCTGCATGACCCGCAGGCCCGCCTCGTCGACGGTGATCGCGAGCGTGCAGTCCCCGGGCGGGATCGGGCCCGCGGCCACCGTGCGCCCCGAGACGGTCAGGCTCGCGACGCCACCCCCGGACGCGAGCACCAGCCCGCCGCCGCGCGGGTCGCCCGGCAGGGTGCGCAGGACGTCGCCACCTGCCCGCAGCGCCGTGCACGGCACCTCGGCCGAGAACCCGAGCGGGCGGGGCGGGTTGAGCGCGAGCTGCGTCGACACCGGCGCGCCGGCGGCGGCCGCCGGGTCCGGCCACGTGACCGTGGTGTCCTGCGCGGTCACCGGGGCGAGCGGGACGGCGATCCCGAGCAGGATCGTGAGCATCGCCCACACCAGGACGGCGCGGGCACCCAGGCGCGGCGCCCGGCCGGGCTCGTCGTCGTGGGGCGAGGCCTGGTCGGCACGCACCAGCGTCGTCACCGAGCGCCCCGCGGGGAGCACGGGGTCGCGAGCGGGGTGAACCGGGGAGTACGCACCGGAGTGGAGAATAAGTTGTGAAGAGCCCGTCAGGGGTCTCGGGGTGGGCGGTGTGTCCGCTAGATGACCGCCACCGCGACGACGAGACCGAGGGCGACGTGCATGGCCGCGATCATCGCCGAGTCCCAGGTGAACCGGTCGTCGTGCAGGCACCCGTCGACGTCCAGGCGCGCGACGCGCTCGAGACCGCGCACCGCGAGGACCTGGGCGATGATCCCGACCAGACCGTAGATCGACGTGTTGAGGATGCCGGCGACGAAACCGCCACCGGAGACGTAGATGGCGGTCACGATGATCAGTGCCATCGACACCAGCCCGGCGGCGGAGACCACCACGGCGTTCGGCCGGCCCTCACGGACCAGGCCGCGGAGATCACCAGGGGTCGTGAGGTCGATCGCGAAGTAGCCGATGTACATCAGCACCGCGCCGATCACCGCGTACACCACGATGAGGCCGATGTTCACACCCATCGTGGGCCAGAAATCGGGAGCGAGCACCGGGGAGACCCTCCATCACAGACGATCGGGGCGCCAGACTAGGGCACCGATCTATCCGACGGCGCCCTGGTACTCCACGCCGGCGTAGTCCTCCCTCGCGAGGGTCGGACCGCGCTCCCAGCCGGCCCGGGAGCGCTCGCTCGTGATCACTCCGTAGCGGCCGGACGGGAGGTCGCGGACCACCGCCTCGACCCGGCCCCAGGGCTTCGCGGGCACGCCGCCGGGGCGCACCGCGGTCGCGAGCGTGACGTAGGTGGACTCCAGGTCGTCGAGCCGCCAGACGCCGCCGCGCGCGTTCCAGTCCTGGGCGTTGATCGTCGCGCCGGTCAGGTCCTCGTCGACCGAGAGCCGGAAGGCCGGGGCGGGGGCGATGCCGTCGTGCACGGCGACCTGGTCGACGCACGGCCACAGGCTCGACGAGCTCTGGTCGGCCAGAGCCGGCGCACCGTCGATGACGCCCTGGATCGGCTCCGGGCGCGCCAGGCGCGGCTCGGCCACCGCGAGCCGGTCCTCGCCCACGGACCCGCCGCGCTCGACGACGACCCGCACCGCGTCCACGCCGGGCGGCGCGTCCACGAGCGAGACGGGTCGCTCCTGCCACGCCCGACCGTCGGTGTTGGGCAGGTAGTCGATCGACGTGCGCCCCACCACCGAGCCGCCGCGGCCGAACTCGACCGAGACGGCCTCGTCGGGGTCGTTCGCGGCCAGCAGGGGCACGAGCACGTCGGATCCGCCGGTGCCCGTCGGCACGGGGTACCAGCCGGTCACGAGCCCGGCCCGCCCCGTGGAGCCGGCGACGTCGTCGTGCCAGACGCGCCCGAGCCCGGGGACCGGTCGCGGCGGCGGGACGCGGGTGTCGTCGACCATGTCGCCCGACGGCACGGCGGGTCCGGTCGGTGCGCCGAGCGGGACCGGGGTCGGGCGGAGCACGGTCACGTTGCTCTCCAGCCCGCACTCGGCGCGCGCGATGTCCTTGGCGTTGCCGAGCGCGACCGTCCATCCCGGGTACTGCCGCAGCGGCGCCAGCACCATCACGCCGACCATGCCGACCACGACCGCGACGCAGGCCGCCGCCAGGACGGCCCGCTCGGGCTCGGGGCGGAGCAGGTCACGGTCGGGCCACCGGCGTCGCGCCCACTGCCCCCAGGCCGCGGCGAGCAGCGCGACCGCGATCCAGACGAGCGGGTTGCGCAGGAACACCGATCCGAGGTGGGGCGCGAGGAGGTTCTCGCTCAGCGCCGTGGGGTCGGGGTCGGCGTGGTCGCCGAAGGGCTGGCCGCGGTCGCTGTAGGGGCGCCACACGTTCCACCCGGCGAAGCTGACGGCCGCGGCGACGACGAGCACGGCCACGCCCCCGGTCGTCGCCAGGGCCCGCTCGTGGCGCGGCATCGGCCCGCGCAGCAGTGCGACCGCGAGGAGCACGGTGCCCGACGCGGCGACCGCCGGGAAGTGCAGGACCCACTTGGTCGGGCTGCCGGCCACGAGCGCGAACGCGACGGCGGTGGTCGCCGCGGAGTGCAGCAGCACCCGGCGCAGCGCGTCGTCGTCGGGCCCGCGGTGCGCGCTGCCCGCCGCGACCAGCGCGGCCGTCGCGAGCGTGATGAGGACCGGCGCCCGCTGCCCCCACGGTGTCTCGCCGGGTCGCAGGAGGGTCTGGTAGTGGACCAGCTCGTCGTACCAGGGGACGGTGTCGTAGTACCAGGCGTGCACCGCCGAGGCCTCGAGGACGTCCCCGAGCGAGGCGTCCGCGAAGGCGACGGGGATCGCGACGCTCGCCGCCGCGCCCGCGACCAGGACGGCCCCGAGCTGCTGTGCGCGGGGCGCCGCGAGGATCCGCGGCCCCGCCCGGGGGATCTCCACCAGCAGCGGCGCGGCCGCCACGAGACCCGTCGGCGAGCAGGCCAGCGCGAGCGCCGCCGCCATCACCGCGCCGACCCAGAGGATCGGGACCTCCCGCTCGCGCGCCAGCTCGACGAGCAGCAGCACCACCACCGAGAGCAGCACGATCAGCGGTTCCGGGCGCAGCGTCAGCCCGAACGGCAGCCACCACACGAGGTGGGCCAGCAGCAGTGCCCACGGGACCCGCGCGGGCCGGACGTCGGTACGGCGCGCGAGCAGGACGAAGAACGCCCGCAGCATCGCCCACGTCGCGAGCCCGAACAGCAGCGGCAGGCAGCGCTGCCAGACCAGGCCGTAGCCCCCGATCGCCCCCCAGAGCTGGGCCGCGTACTGCGAGACCACGAACGGGTTCTCGGTGACGTTGAACATGTAGACGGCGTTGCCCACGTACCCGGCCTCGCCGGCGTCCCGCGCCATCAGCGGGTACCAGCTGTCGTCGAAGTCCAGCGGCCCGACCACGAGCCAGCCGACCGAGACCGCCACGACCAGCGCGTCCGCCCACGAGGCGTGGCGTCGCAGCCGGTCGAACCACCCGCGGGCGCCGATGCGCCCGTGCCCGCCGCGCCACGTTCCGCGCCGGTGCACCAGCACGAGCAGGACCGCGAGGGCGATCAGGTGCCCCGCCAGCAGCACGGTCTTCAGCGGGCTCGGGGTCGACGCGTAGCGGTCGTCGGTCTGCAGCGTCACCCCGAGACCGGCCGTGGCCGGCGTGCCGTCGGTGCTCGTCGAGAGCCTGCTGACCTGCGGGGGCAGGACGTCGCGACACGCCCCGCAGGTCAGCGGCAGCGCGCGGCCGTCGAGCTGGGCGCGCAGGCCCTGCCCGTCGACCGCCAGGTCCAGCCGGCAGTCGGCGGGTGGTACCGAGCCGGTGAGCACCGACCGGCCGGACACGTCGACCTGCATCGCGGCGCCGGTCGAGGAGACCGTCAGGCCGGCGCTGCCCGCGTCCGCGGGCAGGGTGCGCAGGACGTCGCCCCCGGCCCGCAGGGCGCTGCACGGCACGGTCGCCGCGAACGTCAGCGGGCGCGGCGGGCTCAGGGTGAGCGTGGTGGATAGGGGCGCACCCGCGGCCGCGTTCGGATCGGGCCAGGTCACGGTCGTGTCCTGCGCGATCACCGGGGCGAGCGGGACCGCGATCCCGAGCAGGATCGTCAGCAGCGCCCAGACGAACAGCGAGCGGCCGCCGGGACGCCGGTCCGGGATGCTCGTGTCCCCCGGGATCGGGGCCTCGGACGGTGCCGGGGTCGCGGGCGGAGCGGACAACGTGCCGGGAGCCTAGGTCGTCCGGGCGGCCCCGCCGAGAACCCCCCGGGACGGGGGTCGCTCAGTCCGGGATGCGGTGGGGCACGAACGCCGCGCCGTTGTCGGTGATGAGCCCGGTGGTCTCGCGGATGCCGAGACCCGCGGAGGTGTCGCCGACGATCCAGGCGCCGAGCGCGGGGCGGTAGCCGTCGAACTCGGGCAGGGGGTCGAAGAGCTGGTAGACGTAGCCCTCCTCGCCGTAGACCCCGCCGGTCTCGGTCTCGTAGCCGGGGGCGACGACCGCGATGTTCGCGCCCTCACGGCCGAGCAGGGGCTTGCGCACGTACTCGGTGAGCATCCCGGGGTCGCCCAGCGAGGCCGGGAGCAGATTCGGGTGCCCCGGGTACATCTCCCACAGCACCGCGAGCAGCGCCTTGTTCGACAGCAGCGTCTTCCACAGCGGCTCGATCCACGTGGTCTCGGGCAGGCTGCGGGTGACGTGCTTGCCGAAGTCGTCGCCGAGCACCCACTCCCAGGGGTAGAGCTTGTCGACGACGGCGATCGGCGACTCCTCGAGGTCGACGAACCGGTCGAGCGCGGAGTCCCAGCCGAGCTGTTCGATCGCGAGCCCGACGGTGTCGAGCCCGGCCTCGGCGGCGCACTCCTGCAGGTAGGCCGTCGTGACGTGGTCCTCGCCGGTCGGGTCGGCCTGCGACCAGCAGAAGTGGACCTCGCTACGGGGCAGCTTCGCGGCGATCTCACCCCAGCGCTCCACCAGCTTCTCGTGCAGCGAGTTCCACTGGTCGTCGTCGGGGTGGACGTCCTTGAGCCAGTACCACTGGCAGATCGAGGCCTCGAGCAGCGTCGTCGGGGTGTCGGCGTTGTACTCCATGAGCTTCGCCGGGCCCGATCCGTCGTAGCGCAGGTCGAAGCGGCCGTAGAGGTGCGGGTCGCCCCGGCGCCACGAGGCCGCGACCTGCTCCCAGCACCACTCCGGCAGCGCGAAGTCGCGGAACCGCTCGGTGGTGACGACGTGGTCCACCGCCTCCAGGCACATCGAGTGCAGGAGCTCGACGTCGGCCTCGAGCGAGAGCACCTCGGCCATGTCGAGGACGTAGTGCACCGACTCGTCCCAGTACGGCCGGGCGCCGTTCAGCCCGGCCGCGGGCGTGCCGAACACCAGCCCCTGCTCCTCGATCGTCTGCTGCCAGCCGGGACGGGGCTTTCCGGTCGCGCGCTCCACGCCCGTGATCCTGCCGTATCCCGGTCTTCGCCTAGCTGCCCGACGAGCTGCCGCCCGACGAGCCGCTGCTCGAGCTGCCCGACCCGCTGCTCGTGCCGCTGCTCGAGCTGCCGCCGACGCCGAGACCGCCGCGGCTGACCGTGCCGCTGCTGCTGGTGCTGCCGAGGCTGCTGCCCGACGTACCGCTGCGCACCGAGGTGCCGCTGGCCGGCGGCCGCGTCGACCCGCCCTGCGCGACCGTGCCGACGGGCGAGCTGGAGCCGTAGTTGTAGTGGTACTGGTTGCCGAAGCCGCCGATGAAGATCGGCACGAAGGCCCCGCTGCTGTCGTAGTAGCCGCCCTGCTGCGTCCCGCCGCAGTTCTCGTCGGGCACGACGACGCCCTGGGGGTCGACGCACTGGGCGGTGACCTCCTCGTCGGGCGAGCTCGCCGCGTAGACGACGGCCACGAGCGCGACGACGCCGACCGCCACCCCGCCGCCGATCAGCACGCGCTTGCGGATCTTGCGCTTGCGCTGCTCGGCGGCCTCGGCGGCGTCGCGCTGGGCGCGCTCACGGCGCTGGGCCTCGCGGCGGGCGCGCTGCTCGGCCACCGTGGGCTCGCGGGGCTTGGTGGTCGCCGGGTCCTGGTAGCGCACGCGACCGCGGCGCTGCTCGTCCTCACCCGCCCCCGAGCCCGCGTCCGCACCCACCGCCGCCGGCTCGCCGCCGCCCGAGCCCGCGGTGGCCGCGGGGACGCCCGACGGGGGCGTCGCGGTGTCGTCGCCCTCGGAGGTGCCGTCCGTCTCGTCGGAGCCGCGGTGTCGCCCGCCGGACACGGCGGACGTGTCGACCTTCTCGGTGGGCCGCTGGGCCTGTTCGGAGGAGGCGTTCAGGTCGACGTTCTCGGTCCGTCGCTCCGACGGCTGGTCCCGCTCGTCGTCTCGGCCTGTCATGGTCCCCTCCGCCCAACCGTTCCCCGGCGCCGTCCGGCGCGCACCGGTCACCACCGATCCTGCCCGACCCGGGGTCTTCCGGCCCGGGGAATCCCGGAGCGGCATGATGACAGGGCGATGCTGCTCCGGGAACGCCAGTCCGGGCCGTCCGGTGACGGCGGCCCCGACGGCGACGACAGAT
The DNA here is from genome assembly GCF_057180585.1 of Actinomycetospora sp. 2LY8.5. NCBI lineage: Bacteria > Bacillati > Actinomycetota > Actinomycetes > Pseudonocardiales > Pseudonocardiaceae > Actinomycetospora > Actinomycetospora sp. 2LY8.5. The sequence continues at coordinate 30,063 of NZ_JBXUHE010000005.1, read as the reverse complement.
TCGACAACGGGGTCGACGGCGACGCCCGCGGTGTGGACCGCTGGCTCGACCGCGTCCTCGGTTCCGACGACGCCGCCGACCCCCGCCGCCGTGCCGCCCGCCGCGGCGTCGTCGGCGTGCTGGCGGGCGCGGTGATCATGCTGGTCGCCGCGACCGCACTCGCGGCCACCGGGTCCGGCCCCGAGGTCCTGGGGCTCTCGGGCTCCCCGTCCGGGCCGGCCGGGGCGTCCTCGTCGAGCGAGGACGACGGTCCGCCGCCGCTGACGACCCAGCCGGGCGCCTGCCTGACGTGGAGCCGGGACGACGCCGGCGACGTGCGCGAGGTCGACTGCGCCCAGCCCCATCTGTTCGAGAGCGTCGGCGCGGTCGACGCCGCGCAGCCGCCCGGCGCGCCGTTCCCGGCCGACCCGGCCTGGCAGCAGCTCGTCACCGACCAGTGCACGCCGCAGGCCCGCACCTATCTGCAGGGCAGGCTGGACCCGGCCGGGCGCTACAAGGCCGGCGCGCTGAAGCCGACCCAGGCCGCCTGGGACGCCGGCGACCGCACCGTGCGCTGCGGGCTGCAGGCGCCGGGACGCACCGGGGCGCTCTTCTCGTCGACCGGGCGCGTCACCGACGCCGACCAGGCCGTCGTGTACGACCAGGGCACCTGCCTCGGGCTCGCGGGCAAGGAGGTCTCCGACCCCACCGCGTGCGGCGAGACCCATGCCGCCGAAGTGGCGGGCACCGTCGACCTCGGCACCCAGTTCCGCCAGGGCTTCCCGTCGGTCGACGAGCAGGACAACTACCTGCAGCCGACCTGCCAGCGGATCGCCGAGCAGTACGTCGGCTCGGCGCAGAAGCTCACCGACTCGAAGCTCACCGTGTACTGGACCAACCTCGCCGAGGAGTCCTGGACCGCCGGCACCCGGCGGGTGAGCTGCAACCTCGGCTCGCTGCTCGCCGACAGCTCCGGGTTCGCCCCGCTGACCGGGAAGGCCGCCGAGGGCGTGACCATCGGCGGCGAGGCGCCGCCGTCCACGGCGCCGAGCCTGCGCCCCGGTGCACCGGCGGCGACCCCGGACACCTCGACCACCGCCCCGGCGCCCGACGGCGGCGCCTCCGGTGGCACGGCGAGCCAGCCGGGTGGCGGCCAACAGCCCGGTGTCCAGGTGCCGTCGCTCCCGGTCCCGGGTCTCGGCGGCGGCTAGCGTTCGTCCCCGTGGACGTCGGGCCCGCGCGTTTCGAGGAGCTCGTCGCCGACGCGCTGGACGAGCTCCCGGAGCCGCTGACGCGGGCGATGGACAACGTCGTCGTCCTCGTCGAGGACCGCCACCGCGAGGAGCCCGACCTGCTCGGGATCTACGAGGGCGTGGCGCTGACCGAGCGCTACAGCGACTACGGCGGCGTCCTGCCCGACCGGATCACGCTCTACCGCCTGGCGCTCGCGGACGTCTGCGCCGACGAGGACGAGCTACGCGAGGAGGTCGCCGTCACCGTCGTGCACGAGATCGCGCACCACTTCGGCATCGACGAGGAGACCCTGCACCGGCTGGGCTGGGGCTGAGCTTCACGTGAGCACTTTCCGGGCCGATAGGCCCGGAAAGTGCTCACAAGGGTGGTCAGCCGGTGGGGTCGTTGGTGGCGGGCAGGCCACCGGGGACGGCGCTGCGCCAGGCCACGAGCTCCCACCCGCTGCCGCGCGGGCGCAGGACGACGCGCCCGCAGTTGCCGACGTGCTCCTCGTCGCGCGGCGGCACACCGACGCGCTCGACGAGCTCCTGGGCCGCGAGGCGCAGGGCGGCGCCGTGGCTGACGAGCACGACCGTGCCGCCGTCGGAGTGGCGGTCGCGCAGGTCGGCGACGACGGGCTCGTAGCGGTCGAGCAGGTCGCGCCCGCTCTCACCCCCGGGGTGTCGGGCGTCCAGGTCGCCGTCGAGCCACCGGTCGACGACCCGCCGGAACGCCGCGACGGCGGGCTCGTCGTTGCGGCCCTCGAGGTCGCCGACCTGCACCTCGTGCACCCCGCGGACCTCGATCGGCACCAGGCCCAGGTGCTCGGCGACCAGCTCCGCGGTCTCCGCCGCCCGCAGCGCCGGCGAGTGGTATAGCGCGGCCACGCTGCCCTCGGTGCCCTCGGCGAGCTCCCGGCCCAGCGCGTGGGCCTGGGCGCGGCCGAGGTCGGTGAGCGGGGGGCCGGGCAGCACGGTGTCGAGGACGTGCTCGACGTTCGAGGGCGTCTGGCCGTGGCGCGCGAGCACGAGGCGCAGATCGCTCATGCGCCGCTCCCGTCGCGCAGGGCGGCGAGCCAGGAGGTCGCCTCGGTGTAGTCCTTGACGGTCTGGCCCGGCCCGGGGTCCGCGCCCACCTCCTGCTCGCCCGCGACGGTCGCGCGCGGGTACGAGCCGAGGAACCGCACGTCGGTGCAGCGCCGGCGCAGCGCGGCCAGGGCCTCGCCCATCGCGGGCTCGGCGACGTGGCCCGTGCCGTCGAGGAAGAACCAGTAGTCGCCGCGCCGGTCCTTGAGCGGCCGCGACTCGATGCGCGTGAGATCCACCCCCCGCACCGCGATCTCGGTGAGCACCGCGAGCAGCGCACCCGGCTGGTTCACCGTGGTCGCGGCGATCGAGGTGCGGTCGGCGCCCGTCGGTGCGGGCAGCCCGGGCGGCCCCGGTGGGCGGACCAGCACGAACCGCGTCACCGCGTCGCCGGTGTCGTGCACCCCGGACGCGAGCTCGACCAGGCCGTGGTGCGCCGCGGCCACCGGCGCGCACACCGCGGCGTCGACCTCGCCCGCGGCGACCTGCGCGGCGGCCGCCGCCGTCGAGGAGGTCAGGCGCACCTCCGCGGCGGGCAGGTGCTCGGCGATCCACCGGCGGGTCTGGGCCTCGCCGTGCGGGTGGGAGGCGACGCTCGCGACGTCGTCGACCGTCGTGCCGGGACGCACGAGCACCGAGAAGCGCACCGGCAGCAGGATCTCCCGCACGATCACCAGCGGCGGCGTCTCCACGAGCCCGTCCATGGTGGCCGGCACCCCGCCCTCGACGGAGTTCTCCACGGGCACGCAGGCCGCCTCGGCGTCCCCGGCGCGCACGGCGTCGAGCGCCGCGGTGGTGCTCGCGAACGGCTGCAGCACCGGCTCCGGGTCGCCCAGGGCGTCGCCCAGCACGGCGGGCGCCAGGGTGCGCAGGGCCTGTTCGCAGAAGGTGCCGTGCGGCCCGAGGAACGCCACTCGATGGGTCGAGCTCCGCTGCGCTGCGTCTCCCGGCCGACGGGTCGAGCTCCGCTGCGCTGCGTCTCCCGGCCGACGGGTCGAGCTCCGCTGCGCTGCGTCTCCCGGCCGCTGTCCTGTCACGTCATCCGAGCGTACGGGGCGGCGCGGGATCCCTTCAGAGCAGGCCGAGGCGGGCGAGCTCCGGGCCCGGCACGGCGACCGCCGTCGACCCGAACGACGAGAACAGCGAGCGCACCCTCACCGCGGCCTCGGGGCCGACGTCGCCGAGCTCGGCGGCCAGCGCGTCACCGTCGTCGACGAGCAGGGCCTCGCCGATGCGCTCCTCGACCGGGCTGTCGGTCCCCGGGGCGAGCGCGCGGACGGTGGCCACGAGCAGGTTCAGCCATCCGTGGTGGGTGAACCCGGTGTCGGGGTCGGTGTGCCGGACCGCCGACTGCAGGCCGATGCTCGCGGTGAACGAGCGGCCCGCCCCGACGGCCAGCGCGAGGAACCCCGCGACGTCGTGGACGCCCGGGAACGCGCCGGCGCGCCCACCGCCGCAGCGCAGCTTGGGCCGGCAGCCGTGGTCGACCACCCGGCGGACCCCGTCCAGCCAGTCCTCGGAGCCGTCGGCGTCGGGGCGGCGCGGCTCGACGACCGCGACCACCTCGTCCGGCACGAACTCGGTGACGCGCTCGAGCCAGACGGAGTCGACGTCGTGCGGCGCCGGCATCTCGACGGTGCGCGGGTCGAGCAGGGCGGCGCGCGAGGAGGTCAGCGACAGGGCCTTGGGCACGCCGCCGAGCCCGGTGTCGACGGCCAGGGCGATCGGCACGGGCGCCGAGGGACGGCGCTTGACCAGCACACTGACGAGCTCGGAGAGGCGCGACACGGGGACGACCAACGAGCCGAGCAGACCGCCGGCGTCGTCGGCGCGGGCCGCGAGATGCTCCTCGACGACCGTCGCCATGTCCGGCCGCGCGCCCTCGGCGACGAGCGCGGCGTCGTCGACGATCGCTCGGAGCAGGGCGGGCACACCGTCGACCGGTGCCCCGCCGGCCTCGGGGACGGTGGACACGACCCGCACGGTAGCGGGGCGCCCGCCCGGCACCGGCCACCGGTCCGGGGATCCACTCCCTCTCACGGACCCGGCCCGGCGGGGACTCGCGTTCGACGCGGAAGTTTGATTAGGCTCCCCTTAGTTCGTCCGCACCGAGGGAGTCCGATGGCCAGGAGCCGACCGCCCGCGCCGCCCGTCCCGCCGCCCGCCGAACGCGCACGGACACTCGCGGGCCGCGCCCGGCACGCCGCGGTGATCGGGGAGGCGGTCGGCGGGTGGGTGGGATCGGGCCACGAGGACGGCGAGCTGCGCGCCACCCCGACGCTGCACCACGTGCCCTCGACCGGTGCCGCGACGTTGCAGTTCTCCGAGGACCACCCGTTGGTCCTGCGGGTGCGCGAGCGCGGGGAGTCGCTGCTGCCGGTCATGCTCGAGCTGGCCGACGTCGCGCCGGTCACGGTGCGCCGCCCGGTGCGCGGGCTGCTGTGGGTCAGCGGGCGCCTGCGTGTGCTCCCGATGCGGGTGGCCCGCCGCGCCGCGCTGCGGATCGCCGCCGAGCTCCCCGACGAGCGCCTCCTCGACATCGGCCACGGCGAGACGCTGCTGCGCCTCGAGCCGGCGATGGTCGTGCTCTCCGACGCCGAGGGCACCGAGGCGCTCGCACCGACCGCCATGGCCGCCGCGCCTCCCGACCCCGTCGCGGCGACCGGCGACCCGTGGCTCGCCCACCTCGCCGCCGCGCACGCCGGCACGCTCTCCGCGCTCGTCCCGCGGCTCCCGCCGCACCTGCGCCGCCGCGGTCACCGGATCTCGCCGCTCGGCGTCGACCGGTTCGGTCTACGGCTGCGCGTCGAGACCGACAGCCCCGAGCCGGGCGACCACGACGTGCGGCTGCCGTTCGCCGCACCGCTCTCGTGCCCCGGTCAGCTCGGCCAGGCCGTCCGCGACCTCATCGGCTGCGACGACGCCGCGCCTGGCCTGTGGCCTACCTCGCATCCCGCAGCGGGCGCGTGATCTTCCGTTCGGCCACGAACGACACGAACGGGATCGTGCCCGCCAGCGCCACGAGCACCGCGCGCCCGACCGGCCAGCGGTCGCGGTAGGCGAGGTCCGCGGTGAGCAACAGGTAGCCCATGTAGAGGAAGCCGTGGATCGGGCCGACGATCGCCACGACGGTGTCGACGCCCCAGATGTACTTCAGCGGCATCCCGATCAGCACGAGCACGAGCAGGCCGACGCCGACCACCCACGCCCCGACGCGGTAGCGCTTGAGCGCCGCCACGACCTCCGGTGTGGGCGGGGCCTCGGGGGAGCTGGTGGTCACGGCCGATCGGTCTCCTCGCTCGGGGTCGTCCTGTCGGCTGCGGCCAGCTCGGCGTACATGGTGTTCCAGCGGGCGCGCTCGGACCCCGGCGGTGCGTCCGCGACCCTCGTGGCGACACCGGTCGGCCGCGGACCGAACGGCGAGTCCGCCGGGGCGGCGCGCACGGGCTCGGGCGCCTCCCGCACCCGCCGCGCGGCCTGCGCCTCGTCGAGCGCCTTCGCCTCGGCCCGCAGCATGCGCCACCACAGGGCGGCGAAGAACAGCCCGAACAGCGGCCACTGGAACGCGTAGCCCGCGTTCAGCAGCGATCCGCCGGGCGACTCGGCGCGGATCACCTGCCAGTACGCCATCCCGCCGCACACGACGACGGCCGCGAGCGCGAACAGCGTCCACCCGATCCAGCGGGGGGTGACGAGCAGGCGCAGCACGCCCCGAGGTTACCGGCGCGGCGCGCAGCACAGCACAGCTGCCGCATCGAGAGGGTCCTCTCGTCAGGCCGTCAACCGGTAGTCGGGCAGCTCGATGCCCTCCGCCGCCGGGCTGGAGAGCTTCGCGACCAGCCCGCCGAACACCGACGACAGCGAGCCGGCCAGGACGTAGGCCCCGACGAGCGCCAAGGTGGTGCCGGTGCCGAACGGGCCGGTCGCCCAGGCCGCGTCGCCGAGCAGCACGGTGCGCCCGGTGCTCCACCGCGAGAGACGGATCTGGGCGACGGCGTCGACGTACAGCGGCGCCCCACCTTCGACCGGGTCGAGCGCCGCCAGCACCCGCGGGGCCTGCCAACCGATGTCGGCGTAGGTGCGGCGCAGGACGGTCACCTGGGCGTCGCGGTCGAGCTCGCCGAGCCCGCGGACGTCGCTGAGGAAGGCGAGCATCGCCCGCATGGTGCCGCGGTTGTGTCGGGGCGCAGGCCGGTGCTCCGCGAGCCCGGGGCGCTGTGCCACCGCCACCACCGGTCGTCGCCCTCGGTGCGCGGGACCGTCAGGTAGGCGACCTGGACGCCGAGCTCGGTGACCTCGGCGTCGGGCAGCACCAGGTCACGGGGGCGCGAGCGCGTGCCCTCGGCGACGACGAGGTCGGCGTCGATCTCCTCGCCCCCGGCGAGCCGGGCCGTGACGTGGTCGCCGTGGTCGGTCAGCTCGCGGATCTGCTCACCGAACTGGTAGTCGGTGCGCTCGCGGGTGCGCTCGTGGATCAGGCGCGACAGCTCGCCGCGCCGGATCTCCATCTCCGCGGTGCCGCCCGCCGTGTCGCCCTCCCCGCACTCGACGACGGTGGTGCGCCAGGAGGGCGTGGCGGCTCATGACCATGACGTACCCGCCCCGGACAGACCCCCTACCGTGGCCCGCGTGACGGTCGGGGACGTGTGGCGCGACTGGGTCCGCCCGCCCCGCCGGGACGTCGTCCCGCTCGGCGCGCGCGACGGGCGCCTGCTGCGCACCGAGCTCGTCGTCGTCTTCGCCGTCACCCTCGGTCTCTCGGGCGTGCGCAGCCTGATCTCGCTGCTGGACGCACTCGCCTCGCCGGTGCCGCTCGACCAGCGCACGACCGCCATCGACGAGACCCTCGCCCGCAACCCCTGGGCCGACCTCGCCGCCCAGCTCGCCGGGTCGTTCGTCCTCGTCGCGTGGGGGTGTCTCGGGCTCTACCTGCTGGTGCGGTCCGGGTCGGGCCCGCGCGCGGTCGGGCTCGACGGCCGCCGGCCCGGGCGCGACGCGCTCGGCGCGGTCGGTCTCACGGCCCTGATCGGCATCCCGGGGCTCGGTCTCTACCTCGCCACCCGCGCGCTGGGCCTGAACACGACCGTCATCCCGTCGCTGCTCTCGGAGTACTGGTGGACGGTGCCGGTGCTGATCGTCTCGGCGTGCGCCAACGCCTGGGCCGAGGAGGTGCTCGTCGTCGGCTACCTGCTGCACGCGCTGCGCCGGCTCGGCGTCTCGGAGAACAGGGCGCTGGCGATCTCGGCGGTGCTGCGCGGCTCGTACCACCTCTACCAGGGCTTCGGCGGCGGGCTCGGCAACCTGCTCATGGGCCTCGTGTTCGGGCGGGTGTGGCAGCGCACCGGCAGGCTCTGGCCCCTCGTGGGCGCCCACGCCCTCCTCGACGTGGTCGCCTTCGTCGGCTCGGCGCTCCTGCGCGGTGTGCTGCCCTTCCTGCCCGCCTGAGGTGTCAGCGGCGTGGCGTCGCAGACGTTGAGTGTCCGTAACGCCACGCGCTCGATTCAGCTGATCAGCTTGTGCCGCGAGCGCGCCATCATGTTCTCCGGCGCCGGGTCCATGCCCGCAGCGTCGAACAGCTCCGCCATCCGCTCGGGGATCGCCTCGGGGTCCCAGCGGTGCCCGTCCCCGCGGATCTCGGCGACCGAGGTGAACGGCTGGTAGAGCTCCACCGAGTCGCCCTGGACGCCGAAGACCTTGCCGCTGATGTGCGAGCTGTGGTCCGAGGCGAGGTAGGTGACGAACGGGGCGACGTTGTCGGGGTCGAAGAAGTCGAACTCGCCGCGCTCCAGGCTCGCGCGTCGGTCCTCGCGGACCTCCGGCGGCAGCAGCGACTCGGTCATCCGGGTCAGGGCCGAGGGCGCGATGGCGTTCGAGGTGACGTTGTAGCGGGCCATCTCCATCGCCGTGATCGTCGAGAACGCCGCGATGCCCGCCTTGGCCGCGCCGTAGTTCGACTGGCCGAAGTTGCCGAGGATCCCCGAGGTCGACGCGGTGTGGACGAGGTGCCCGGGCCGCGAGCTCTCCCGCCAGTAGCGGCACGCCGCGCGCGTCGGGGCGAAGTGCCCGCGCAGGTGCACGCGGATGACGTCGTCCCACTCGGCGTCCGACATCTTCACCAGCGTGCGGTCGCGCAGGATGCCGGCGTTGTTGACCACGGCGTCGAGCGCGCCGAAGTTCTCCACCGCCGCCGTCACCAGCGAGTCCGCGACGTCGGCGTCGGCGACGTCACCGGCGACCGAGACCGCGCGCCCGCCGGCGGCGACGATCTCCTTCGAGACCTCCTCGCCCGCCTCGCCGTCGAACTCCGCGACGACCACGGCTCCGCCCTGCCGCGCGCACTCCAGCGCTTCACCGCGACCGATGCCGCGACCGGCACCGGTGACCACGACCACCTTGTCCTCGAGGAGTCCCATGGCGCGCACAGTAGAGCGGTCGCCCTAGGGTCGCCGACCGTGGACGTGCCGCTGTCAGGGTCGAGCTCCGCTCCGCTCCGTCTCCCCCAGGTGGACACCGAGGTCGGCGCCCTGCGCACCGTCGTCCTGCACCGCCCGGGCCCCGAGCTCGAGCGCCTCACCCCGCGCAACGCCGACCGGCTGCTGTTCGACGGCATCCCGTGGGTGGAACGCGCCCAGTTCGAGCACGACGCCTTCGCCGATCTGCTCCGCGCGGAGGGCGTGCGCGTGCTGCTGCTCGGGGACGTGCTCCGTGAGTCCCTGGGCGCGGCGCCTGCCGCGCGCGACACCGGCATCGCCGACGCCGTCGACGAGCGCGTCCTCGGGCGCGAGCTGGCCGGGGCGGTGCGCGCCGAGCTGGCCGAGCTCGACGACGACGCGCTCGCCGACGCACTGGTGGGCGGGCGGACGTTCGCGGAGCTGGCGGTGACCGGCCACTCGCTGGTGCGCGCCATGGCCGGCCCGCACGACTTCGCCGTCGACCCGCTGCCGAACCTCATGTTCACGCGCGACTCATCGGTCCGCGTGGGCCCGCGGGTGGTGGCGTCGTCGATGGGAATGCCGGCGCGGCGACGGGAGGCGGCACTCGTCGCGCTGGCCCAGCGCCACCATCCCGAGCTGGGCGCGGTGGCCCCGACGGCGCCGCGCGACCCGTCGGCGGTCGAGGGCGGCGACGTGCTGCTGCTGGCGCCGGGGGTGCTCGCGGTCGGGGTCGGCGAGCGCACCAGCCCCGCAGGCGCCGAGTCGTTCGCGCGGGCGATGTTCGCCGACGGCCTGGCGCACACCGTGCTCGCCGTCCCCATCACCCAGCGCCGCGCGACGATGCATCTCGACACGGTGGCGACCATGGTCGACGTCGACACCATGGTCATCTACCCCGGCGTGCTCGACCGCCTCGAGGCGTGGACCGTGCGCCCCGACGGCCCTTCCGGGCTGGAGATCACGGGGCCCGAGCCGTTCCGCCCGGCCGCGGCGCGGGCGATGGGCATCGACATGCTGCGGGCCGTCGACACCGGGCTGGAGTCGGTGGCCGCCGAGCGCGAGCAGTGGGACGACGGCAACAACACGCTGGCGCTCGCGCCCGGGCGGGTCGTCGCCTATGAGCGGAACACGACGACGAACGCCCGTCTGGAAGCCGCCGGGATCGAGGTCCTCACGATCGCGGGGTTCGAGCTCGGGTCGGGTCGCGGTGGCCCACGGTGCCTGTCGTGCCCGTGGGAGCGTGGTCCGCTCGGGTGACAGGGGCACGTTCGGCGCAGCTCGGCGTGCATCCGGCCACAGCGTGCTGTCCTGTCACTGCGCTGACACAGCGTCCGGCCTAACGTCCGATTCGTGCTGAGGAAGGCGGGACGGCGCCGGCCGGTCTCCCCGCTCCGACGGCTCTCGGGCCAGGAGTGGGCGGCGATGGAGCCGACATGGCGCGAGGCGAGGGTCGGCGTCATCGACGCGGCGCTGTCGCGCGCGACCGCGCGGCCCTCGGGCAACTGGTTCGTCGTCGGCGCGAGCCGCGACATCCGCCCCGGCACCCCGTTCGGCACGTCGGTGGCGGGCGTGGAGCTGGTGCTGTGGCGGTCGCCTTCCGGGGAGCTGCACGCGGGGCCCGGCGCGTGCCCGCACCTCGGCGCGGACATGTCGAGCGCCGTGCAGCAGGGCTGCGAGCTGATCTGCCGCTGGCACGGCCTCGCGCTCGGCCCGTCGGGACGCGCCGGGTGGCGGACGCTCCCCGCGCACGACGACGGCGCGCTGGCGTGGGTCCGCGTCGACGCGGTCGGCGGCGAGGAGCCCACCGAGGCGCCGGTGCTGCCGGTGCGCCCCCCGATGCCGGAGAGTCTCGTCGCGGTGGCCTCGATGGTCGGCACGTGCGAACCCGCCGACGTGATCGCGAACCGGCTCGACCCCTGGCACGGGGCGTGGTTCCACCCGCACTCGTTCGCCGACCTGCGCGTGGAGAACGCGCCGGGTCGCGATGCCTCCGAGGGCGACGACCACTTCGACCTGCGCGTGGCGTTCCGGATCTCGAAGAACTGGGGCGTCCCGGTGCGTGCCCGGTTCACGTGCCCGGAGCCGCGCACGATCGTCATGCACATCACCGAGGGCGAGGGCGCCGGCAGTGTCGTCGAGACCCACGCGACCCCGCTGGCCCCGCACCCCGACGCGCGCCCCCGCACCGCCGTCGTCGAGGCGACGATCGCCCACTCCCCGCGCCCCGGGTTCGCCCACGCCCGCCGCGTGCAGGGCCTCGTGCGCCCGGCGATGGAGTGGGCGGCGAAACGCCTGTGGACCGACGACATCGAGTACGCCGAACGCACCTACGCCGTCCGCGCCGCCCGCCGCCGCGGCTGAGCCGCTCGCGAGACCCGGTGCGAGCGATGCGGCATGGCTGGCGTGTGACGCCAGGATCGCCACGTCCTCGCCGGCGCGACACGCCGACTCGCCATGTTGCAGCGATCCCATGAAGCACGCCGAGAGGGGCCGTGCTCACCGTGAACGTCAGGAAACCCCCAGCTCGCGCCCGTGGCGGCGCCGACCGGAAGGATGCGCGTGACCACGCGATCGACCAGGACCCGTCTGCGCACCCCCGCGGCGCTCGCGATCGCGGCGGCCACCGTGGCCCTCGCGCGGCCGGCTTGGCGGGCCCTGCGCGGCCGGGGGGGCGCCTTCGACCGTGAGTCCGCCGCCGCCGGGGTGTCGGCGCAGTTCGACCAGGACGCCGCGTCCTACGACCGCCTCGTCGGCGCCAACCCCGGCTACCACGAGCACCTGCGGCTGTCCGCCCGTCGCCTCGGCCTGCCCGACCGCGGCGCCGGCGCGGTGCTGCTCGACGTCGGCTGCGGTACGGGCCTGTCGACGGCGGCGCTGGTCGAGACCTACCCCGAGGCGCGGATCGTCGCCGTGGACGCCTCGGCCGAGATGCTCGCCGAGGCGCGCGGGAAGGCCTGGCCCGACTCCGTGCGCTTCGTCCACTCGCGGGCGGAGAACCTGACCGCCGCGCTCGCGGAGGAAGGCCTCGACGGCCCGTTCGACGGCCTCCTCGCCGCGTACCTGGTCCGCAACCTCCCCGACCGCGACGCCGGCGTCGCCGTGCTCGTCGACCACCTCGCGCCCGGCGCCCCCATCGCCGTCCACGAGTACTCGGTGGCCGACTCCGTCTACGCCCGGACGGTGTGGAGCGCCGTGTGCTGGGCCGTGATCATCCCGCTGGGCTGGCGCGTCACCGGCGACGTGTCGCTGTACCGCTACCTCTGGCGCAGCGTGCTCGCCTTCGACGGGCTCACGCGCCTCGAGCAGCGGCTGCGCGACGCGGGTCTGCGCGAGGTGCACACGCGCCCCGTCGACGGCTGGCAGCGCGGCATCGTGCACACGGTCCTCGGCCGCCGCTGACCGAGCGGGCGGATTCCTGACGTTCGACGTCAGTGTCTCCGCCGGCGCGGCAGCTCCGCTGCGCTGCGTGCCGCCCGTGGCCGCCACGCTGAGACACCCCGTGCCTCGGCGGCCCCTCGGCGTGTCGCGCGAGCGAGGATGTGGCGATCCTGGCGTCAGATGCCAGCAATGCCGCATCGCTCGCACCGGGGAGCGACGGCCCGCCGGAACCTGAGAGCGCGGCGAGGCGGACGGAGCACAGGTTCGCCCGATCGGGGGTACCCGCGGTGCCTGGGCGCGCGGCGGGCGCCCGTCGTCGCGCCGTGACCGGACGGGTTCTCAGACGCGCCGGGACGCTGATCCACACTGCCTACCGTTCCGCGCCGTGCCGGCAAAGCTGACTCGTGCGCTCTGGATCGCGGCGCTCGCCGCTCTCGTGGTGGTCCCGGTGGTCCTCATGGCCTCGCGGGCGGACGGGGCGTCGATCACGGGCATGCTCTCGGTCGGGCTCGGCCTGCTCGCCCTGAGCCTGCTGATCGTGGTCGTCGTCGTGCCGTCGCGCGTGCGCTCGCTGACCCGGGTGTTCGGGGTCGAGAAGGTCCTCGGCCTGCACCGCTGGCTCGGCACCCTCGCCATCGTGCTGGTCGTCCTGCACATGGCCGTCGCCGTCGCCAACCACCCGCAGCTGCTCAACCCGTTCCAGGCCACGTCGGCGGCGAAGGCCGGCTGGACCTCGGTCGCGGCGCTGCTCCTGGTCGGGCTGGTCGCGGTCCGGGGCCGTCGCCCCGGCGCCCGCTACGAGATCTGGGCGCGCCTGCACGTCCTGCTGGCCGCCGCCGCGCTCGTCCTCGCCGGCCTGCACGTGTTCTGGCTGGGCAATCTCGTCACCGACCCGGTCATGCGCGTCGCGCTCTCCGCGCTGGCCCTGGCCCTGCTCGGCGTGCTCGCGCACCGCTGGGTGTGGCGCCCGCTGTTCTCCCGCCAGGGCGCCTACGTCGTCTACGGCGTACGGCGCGAGAGCCCGACGGTCAGCACGCTCGTGCTCGCCCCCGTGCACCTGCGCCGCGGTGGCCTGCGCTTCGCCCCCGGGCAGTTCGTGTGGCTGCGGCTCAAGCGCGCCGTCGTCGGCACCGAGGAGCACCCCTTCACCATCGCCTCGAGCGCCCGCGTGACCGGGCGCCTCGAGCTCACGGTCCGCGACCAGGGCGACTTCTCCGGCCTGCTCTCGACGCTGCGCACGGGCAGCAAGGTGTGGCTGGACGGCCCGCACGGCTCGTTCACCGACGAGGCCGCCCCGGACTCCGCGGGGCTCGTGCTCCTGGCCGGGGGCGTCGGCATCACCCCGATGATGAGCATGCTGCGCACGCTCGCCGACCGCGGCGACCGCCGCACCCACCGCCTCGTCCACGCCGAGCGGGGCACCGAGCCGCTGTTCGCCGACGAGCTCACCGCCCTGGCCCGGCGCCTCGACCTGCGCGTCCTGCGCACCGAGGGCCGCCGCATCGACGCCGACCTGCTCACCGAGGTGCTGCCCGAGGAGCCCGCCGCACGGCGGATGCTCGACTACTTCGTGTGCGGATCCCCGTCGGTCCTCGCCGGCTCGCTCGCCGCGCTCGAGCATCTCGGCGTGCCCGACGCGCGCATCCACACCGAGCAGTTCGGCTGGTCGGGCGCCATCCCGCTGCCCGATTCGGACGCTGCGGTGCCTTCTCAGCGCCATGGCAGTCGTCACGGACGGCGATCGGCCCGGGCCTGAGGGCGGCGCGCTCGCCTACACTCGGCGCCATGTCCGCGCCGACGTCGAAGTTCCACGAGCTGCTGCGGGCACAGATCCGCAACGAGTTCACCGCCTCGCAGCAGTACACGGCCACCGCCGTCTACTGCGACGACCAGGACCTCCCCCAGCTCGCCGCGCACTTCTACGCACAGGCGCTCGAGGAGCGCAACCACGCCATGGGCATGGTGCAGTTCCTCCTCGACAACGACCTGCCCGTGACGATCCCGGGCGTCGACGACGTGCGCGTCGAGTTCTCGGACCTCGAGGAGGTCGTGGAGCTCGTGCTGAACCAGGAGCGCATGGTCACCGAGCAGATCGCGACGCTCGCCCGCACCGCGCGCGACGAGGGCGACTACCTCGGCGAGCAGTTCATGCAGTGGTACCTCAAGGAGCAGGTCGAGGAGGTCGCCTCCATGACCACCCTGCTGCGCATCGTCCGCCGGGCCGGCGACAACCTCTTCCACGTCGAGGACTTCGTCGCCCGCGAGATGTCACCCGACCTCGGTACCGACCCCACGGCTCCCCCCGCCGCCGGCGGCAACGCGGTCCTCAGCGGCGCCTGACCCCTCAGGGGACACAGCACTCACCCCCACCACCCCGACCACGGCCTCACGCCCCGCGGGCCGCAGCTCGGGCGCGAGCAGCTCGGTGAGGTGGGTGACGACGCGGATCGTCGCCCACGCCGCGACCGCCGCGGCGGCGTCGGCGATCGCGTGGAGCAGCACGGAGTCGGCGAGCGCCTGGGTGCTCTCGCCGAGACCGCGCAGCACGGCTGCGACGCCGAGCACGACGCTCGCGACCCACGCCACCCACCAGCGCAGCACCGGGGTCGACGGCCGGGGACGCGCGTCGGTCGGCAGCGCCGACGCGGTGTGCTCGAGCTCGGTGAGCGCCGCGCCGGGCACCGTGAGGTTCGGGCCGGGCAGGACGCTGCCGAGGACGACCGCCCACATCCGGCGCGCCGGGCGCGTCCCGGAGCACGCCGCGGCGATCTCCCGGCCGAGGTGCAGCCACCGCAGGAACAGCACGCCGGTCGCGAGCGCGGCCACGGGCGCCAGCAGGCCCACGAGCGTCACGAGCGCGTCCGAGACGGCCAGCGGTCCCGACGACAGCGCCGAGCTCCGGCTCGCCACGAGCAGCCCGTAGCGCCACGCCTCGGCGAGCGCACCGAGACCGGCGAGCGCGAGCGTCGCCGTCGCGACCCGCACCAGCACGTCCGCGGCCCGGCGCAGCACCTCGTCGGGCTCGCGGGGCGGCGGGGCCGGCAGCGCACCCTCGGGGCCCGGCTCCGGGGCGGGCATCCAGGCGCGCAGGCTCCAGCGCGGCGGCGCGGCGTAGCGCGGGGGGCCGGCGTAGGGCCGGCGCGGCCGCCGTGGCTCGCGCGGGCGCAGGGCGTCGGGCGGCAGGGCCACCCACCGCACGCCCGCGAGGACCCGTCCGCAGTGCACGCAGTAGCGGGTGGCCCCGGCACGGGGCGCACCCGGCGAGTCCGGGGGCGGCTGGGGCCGCCCGCACCGCGGACAGATCACGGCCGCACCTCAGATCACCGCGGCGGGACCGCCACCCTCGGCGGTCAGGGGCCGTCCCTCGGCCTCCCAGGCCAGCATGCCGCCGGTGACGTTGACGGCCTCGTAGCCGCGCTGGGCGAGGAACGCCGTCACCTGCGCCGACCGGCCGCCGACCTTGCACACGACGGCCAGCGGCCCCGCCGGGATCTCGTCGAGCCGCGCGGTGATCTGCGACATCGGCAGGTGCACGGCGTCGGGCGCGTGCCCGGCCGCCCACTCGTCGTCCTCGCGCACGTCGAGCAGCGTGGACCCCGGCGGGATGTCGCCGGGTCCGACCGAAGGGAGTCCGGGGTGGCTCACGCCGTCCATCCCATCACGTCGCCGGTGTGGCAGCAGTGGAGCCCGCCTCCCACGGCGGGAAGGCGGGCCCCACGCTCAGCGCGGAGCGCGCATCTCCTCGGCGCCACCGACTAGTGATCGACCGCGGTGCGGGAGGCGCCCGCGCCGGTCATCGAGCGGACCTCCATCTCGGCGAACTTCGCCTCGTTGACCGGCTCGCGCGCACCGACGTAGGTGCCGATGACGCCGAGCAGGAACGACAGCGGGATCGACACGATGCCCGGGTTCTGCAGCGGGAAGACGGCGAAGTCGACGCCCTCGCCGAAGATCGCCGTCTCGCTCCCCGACACGACCGGCGAGAAGACGATCAGAAGGATGCAGATCGACAGGCCGCCGTAGATGCTGAACAGCGCCCCGGTGGTGTTGAACTTCTTCCAGAACAGCGAGTAGAGCAGCGTCGGCAGGTTCGCCGAGGCGGCCACCGCGAACGCCAGGGCGACGAGGAACGCGACGTTCTGGCCGTTGGCGAGGATGCCGCCGACGATCGCGACGACGCCGACCACCAGGGCCGTCCGGCGCGCGACCTTGACCTCCATGCCCGGCTCCGGCTTCCCGTCCTTGATCACGCTCGCATAGATGTCGTGCGCGAACGAGGCGGCAGATGTGATCGTCAGGCCGGCCACGACGGCGAGGATCGTCGCGAAGGCGATCGCGGCGATGATGCCGAGCAGCAGCGTGCCGCCGATCTGGAACGCGAGCAGCGGGGCCGCGTCGTTCTGGTTGGCCGCGGTCAGCGTGCCCCGCGGGAGCAGCGCCGCGGCACCGTACCCGATCACCAGCGTGAACAGGTAGAAGATGCCGATGATCCAGATGGCCCACTGCACCGAGCGGCGCGCCTCCTTGGCGGTGGGCACGGTGTAGAAGCGCATGAGGATGTGCGGCAGGCCGGCCGTGCCCAGCACGAGCGCGATCGCCAGCGAGAGGAAGTTCAGCTTCGACGTGACCGTGCTCCCGTACTGGTTGCCGGCGTCCAGCAGCGGTTTACCGGTGTTCTCCACCGCCGCGCCGAGCAGGCCCGACAGGTTGAACCCGTAGAGGCCCAGGACCCAGACGGTGATCACCGCGGCGCCGACGACCAGCAGCCCCGCCTTGATGATCTGCACCCACGTCGTGCCGCGCATGCCGCCGTAGAGCACGTAGATGACCATCAGGATGCCGACCACGGCGATGACCAGCGACTGGCCGTCGAACGGCGTGCCCGGGACGTTCTTGACCCCGAGCAGCAGCGAGATGAGGCCGCCGGCGCCGGCCATCTGGGCCAACAGGTAGAAGAACGACACGAGCAGCGTCGACACCGCGGCGGCGGCGCGGATCGGGCGCTGGCGCATCCGGAAGCTCAGGACGTCGCCCATGGTGAAGCGGCCGACGTTGCGCAGGAGCTCGGCGACGAGCAGCAGGGCCGTCAGCCAGGCCACGAGGAAGCCGATCGAGTAGAGGAAGCCGTCGTAGCCGTAGAACGCGATGGCCCCCGCGATGCCCAGGAACGACGCCGCCGAGAGGTAGTCGCCGGAGATCGCGATGCCGTTCTGCGGCCCGGTGAACGAGCTGCCGGCGGCGTAGTAGTCCGACGCGGTGTTCGAGGCGCGGCTGACCCGGTAGACGATCGCCAGGGTCACCACCACGAACAGGGCGAAGATCCCGATGTTGAGGGCCGGGCTGCCGATCTGCGTGTTCACAGGTTCTCCTCCACGCGCTGGCGCAGCGCCTCGGCGTCGTCGTCGAGGTTCCGGTTGGCGAAGCGGACGTAGACCGTCGCGATCACGAACGTGGACACGAACTGCAGCAGCCCGAGCAGCAGCCCGACGGTGAAGTTCGTGCTACCGAGGCGGGTGTCGACGACGCCGTGGGCGAAGTCGGACAGGAGCACGTAGACCAGGAACCAGGCCAGGAAGACCGCGCTCATCGTGAAGATGAAGCCGCGCCAGCGCTTGCGCAGCGACGCGAACTCCGGCGATCGCTGCACCTCCTGATAGGCGGACGGGGTGGCCGTGTCGGCCGACCCACCTGGCGTGTCGTCGGTGGCACTCACGAGATCTCCGCGTTGTCCGTGGTCGTCACGATCGGGCCGAACCCTAAACCGCCGTACGTCACACTTATTAGCCCATTCAAGTGAATACTCACAGCGACATTACATGTCGGGACACCTCGCGAACCCATCCCGCTCCTCCCGTTCGTCCGAATCGTTCCGGAACGTGACGGCGTGTGGCATTCGCTCACACAGCGTCGCAGGGAGGCTACGGGAGGCGACGACGGAGTCAGGCGGACGGGCGCGCGCCACGCCGCGCGTCGCCGAGTCCGAGGCGCTCGGGGGCGTGCAGACGCAGCAGCGTGCGTCCGACGTTCGCCGGCACGCGGTGCGGGGTCGAGCGGCTGACCAGGACCATCACGAGGAACGTCAGCGGCACGGTCACGATCGCCGGGCGGGCGAGGAGCACGCCGAACGCCCCCTCGGGTGCGACCCCGGCGAGCGTCGACCCGACCGCCGCGACGGCCAGCCCGCCCCCGACGAGCATCCCGATCACGGCCCCGCGGTCGGTGAGTCCCTTCCACCAGATGCCGAGCACGAGCAGCGGGCAGAAGGTCGAGGCGGCGAGGGCGAACGCGAGCGAGACCGTCAGGGAGAAGTCGAGCCGTGTGGCGCCGAGCGCGGCCACGATCGGCACCGCACCGGCCACGTGGGACGCGATACGGAAATCACCCAGCCGGCGGGGCAGGAGGTCCGTGGAGAGCACGCCCGCGACGGAGAGCAACAATCCGGACGAGGTGGACAGGAAGGCCGCGAAGGCCCCGGCCGCGACGAGGGCCGCGAGACCGATACCGATCCACCCCGGCAACGCCGCCGTGGGCAGCAGGAGCACCGCCGCGTCGGTCTGTCCGGTCACGAGGAGCTGCGGCACGTACAGCCGCGAGAGCGCGCCGAGGACCACCGGGAGCAGATAGAAGCCGCCCAGCATCACGAGGACGACCACGGTGGTCCGCCGCGCCGCCCGGCCGTCGGGGTTCGTGTAGAAGCGCACGAGCACGTGCGGCAGACCCATGGTCCCCAGCAGCAGCGCCAGGATCAGCGAGTACGTCGCGAGCAGCGAGTGACCGTCCTCGCCGAGCCCGGTCAGCGGCGCCGACCAGGACCCGCCGTCGGGGTCGGCGTCGGTCACCACCGGCACCGGGACCCCCGGCGGGAAACGCAGCGTGGTCCCCGCGTCGACGGTGTGCAGCCCCGGCGCCCAGGACACCGACCCGTTGAGCGTCGCGCCGTCCACTTCGCCCCGCACACCGACCTCCACCGGCGCGGAGACCTGCAGCGTCACCGGCGTGCTCACCTCGACGGTGGTGGCGTCGGTGAACGCGGGGGGAGGGGGGGCGTCGTCGCGCGCCGGGCCGAGCACGAACACGCCGATGAGCACGAGGGCGGGCACGGCGAGCGCGGTGAGCTTGAGCCAGTACTGGAACGCCTGGACGAAGGTCATCGAGCGCATGCCGCCGAACGTCACGCTCGCGGTGACGACGACCCCGACGGCGACGACGCCGACCCAGGTCGGCGCCGTGGTCAGCACGGTGAGGGCCAGCCCGGCCGCCTGCAGCTGCGGCAGCAGGTAGAGCCAACCGATGAGCACGACGAACCACGTGGTCACCGTGCGCAGCAGCGACGAGTCGAGCCGGACCTCGGCGAAGTCGGGCACGGTGTACGCCCCGGAGCGGCGCAGCGGCGCGGCCACGAAGAACAGCAGCGCGAGATACCCGGCCGTGAATCCGACGGGATACCACAGCCCGTCGACGCCGTCCTTGAGGACGATGCCGGCCACGCCGAGGAACGATGCCGCGGACAGGTACTGCCCGGAGATGGCGGCGGCGTTGGCCCGGGTGCCGACGGTGCGCGACGCCGCGAGGAAGTCGTCGGTGGTGCGCGCGACGCGGACGCCGAGGGACCCGATGACGATGGTGACGACGCCGACGACCACGACGGCGACGAGCGCGACGACGCCCGCGGTGTCCACGGAGGCCTCAGTCCTCGACGTTGTCGGCGAAGTCGAGCTCGTTGTGCTCGGCGGTGCGCACGTAGAGCCAGGCCAGGAGCAGCATGAACGGGTAGGGCGCGAGCCCGAGCACCAGCCAGGGCAGCGTGACGCCCGCGACCTCGAACGACCCGAGTCGCGGGAGCACGAGGAAGAGCACCGGCAGCGCGCCGAGCACGAACACCGCGACCAGCCCGAGCCGCAGCCCGAGCGCGAGCTGCGCGCGCAGGAGGTTGCGCAGGAGCAGCTCACCGGTCTCGGTCTGCTGCTCGATCTCCGCGACCGTGCGCACGGCGCGCGTCGGCACGCGGCGCTCGGCCAGCACGACCCGGACACGGTCGGAGCCGCCGTCGTCCGCGGGGACGGGGGGCACGACCAGGCCCGGGCTCGTGTGGAGGAGCGTCCCCCCGGTGCTCGCGGCCGTCGCCGCCCCGCCCGTCGACGAGGCGACCGCCGGGGCGCCGATCGGGGTGTCGGCGGTGATCGCGGCCGCGGCGGACCCGTCGGGCGGGCTGTCCGCGGGCGCGGCGGCGGTCTCGTCCGACGCCGAGTCACCCCGAGTGGTCAGCGGCATCGGCCCGAGGCCGCCCGGCCCGGTGACCGGGGTCGCCGCGAACTGCTCGGTCTCCGCGTCGGGCGCCGCGTGCCGCGGCCGGTAGCCCGAGGGCGGGGTGTGGACCGCGCCCGGCCGTTCCGGGCGGGCGTGGCGACCGTGGCGCCGGGCCACGCCGGGCGGGGGCTGCCCCGGGGACGGGAACGTCGGCGGCACGGGGCGACGGGGCTGCTCACCGGTGGGCGCCGGCGACGGGGTGGGCGTCGGGCCCGTGCCGAGGCCCGACGCCCGGCCGGGGGCGGCGTTCATGGGGCTCGGCGGGGTCGGCACGCCGACGGTGGACCGCGGCGACCGGGACGGCCGCGACCGCCGGACGGTGCCGGTGTCGGGTCCCTGGCCGGGCCAGCCCTCGGAGACCCCGTCTCCGGGCGGAGCCGGAGACGTTCCGGGGGCCTGGGAGACCTGGAAGGACTCGGGGGCCTCCGGCCCCTCCGAGGGGTCCTCGGAGTGCCGTGGGCCGCTCCCGGTGTCGCCGTCCACGTCGTCGGCCCCGGAATCGTCCGACGCGGAATCGTCCGACGCGGAATCGTCGGGCGCCGGGTCGGGGACGGGGCGCAGCCCCTCCCCCGTCGGGCGCCGCGGCGTGTCGTCGACGGCTCGGACCGTCCCGGCGTCCCGCGGCGCGGGCCCCGGGGCCCGCGCCGGACCGCCGGGGGAGGTCATCGTCGGCCCCAGGCCTGCTTCGTCGAGCGGACGAGACGGTCCTTGAGCTCGCGGGTGTGGCGGCGGCTCACGGGCAGCTCGGCGACGTCGCCGCCGGTGCCCAGCCGCACGACGTACCCGGAGCCGGCCAGCCGCAGCTCGGTGATGAGCGGCAACGCGACGAGGTACGAGCGGTGGATGCGCACGAACCCGGCGTCCGACCAGCGCTCCTCGAGCACCGACAGCGGTATCCGCACGAGGTGGCTGCCCTCGGTGGTGTGCAGGCGCGCGTAGTCACCCTGCGCCTCCACCCAGCGCACCGTCGAGCGCTGCACCAGCTTGGTGGTGCCGGCGAGCTCGACGGGGATCACCTCGTCGTCGCTCTCCTCGTCGGTGGCGGGCTCCACCGGCACGGTGGCGCCACGCTGGGACAGGATCCGCGACAGCGACGCGTAGAGGCGCTCGGGGCGCAGGGGCTTGAGCAGGTAGTCGACCGCGCCCACGTCGAACGCCTCCACCGCGCGGTCGTCGTGCGCGGTGACGAACACGACCGACGGCGGGATGACGTAGCGGGACAGCACGTTCGCGAGCTCCAGCCCGTCGAGACCCGGCATGCGGATGTCGAGGAAGAGCACGTCCACGTCGGACTGCTTGGCGGGGGCCGGCAGCCCCGCCGGCGGGGTTCCGCCCGAGAAGCCGCCGAGATCGACCCGGTCGCCGCCGGTGAGGATCCGCAGCGCCGAGATCGAGTCGGAGGCCCGCAGCACGGTGCCCACCCGTTGGTCCTGCTCCAGCAGGTAGGCGAGCTCCATGAGCGCCGGTTCTTCGTCATCGACGGCGAGGACCACCAGGCCGTCGTTCTCACTCGTGTTCACTGCCACGCCATCCTGCCCAGCCGAGGTTCCCGCGTCCACGATAGGACCCGATCGGCTCGCCACCCTGCCGTGGTCCGGCGCGTCGGCACGGCGAGCCGCGGCTCACCTCGGGTGTCGCGGGGGTGTCGCGGGAAGGACCACCCGTTCGGGGGGTCGGCGTTGGGCCGGTCGATCGACATCTCGGGCCCTCGACACCGTCCTCCGGCCGTCAGGTGGGGCCCGGATCGGTGCGGAACGTGGCCGCGGCGTCGGCGTCGGCCTGTTCCCACGCGGTGGCGCTCTCGCGCACGGCGCGACGCAGCTCGGCGAGCTCCGCGGCGAGGATGCGGGCGGCCGGGACCGTGTCGGACGTCACCAGATCCCGGTACCAGGCGGCGATCGCGGCGTTGTCCTCCCCCGTGCCCACCGCGAGCGACTCGGCCGCCAGCCCGTCGAGCGCCGCCTGTGCCTCGGTGACCCCCTGCTCGAGGGCGTCGACCTTGCCGGCGAAGGCGCGCGTCTCGTCCGGGCGCATGGAGGCCTCGCCGGCCGGACCGGCCCCCTCGCCACCACGCCCGCTCATGCGGTGCTCCTTCCCGACGGACGCGGCACGGCTGCGTCGGTCAGCACGGTACGGATGTCGGTCAGCAGTTGTCCGCCGGTTGCCGGAACCAGCAGCGACGGGCGCGGTGACGGGGGTGTCGGGGCCGGCGGGGGCGAGCGCAGCACGTGGCGCCCGCGGGGCCCGTCCAGCCAGCACAGCGGCGCGGCGAGACGTCGGGGCACCCCGTCGCGCCGGTCGGCCACGCCGACCTGGGAGACGGCGGTGACGGACGCGAGCAGGTCCTCCGCGACGTCGCGGGCACGCGCGGTCCGCTGGGTCGTCGGGAGATCGACCGGCAGGGTGCCCGCCGGGACCGGCACGGGCGGCCCGCTGCCGGGCGGCACGGGCGGGACCAGGCCGAAGACGGCCTCCGCGAGCCCGTCGGGGGCACACGGCACGATCCGCACCGCCGCCTGCGCGTGCTCGGGCGACTCGAGCAGCGCCGCGGTGCGCCCGTCGGTGAGCGCGACCGCGGCGACGGGCGCCGTCGCGTCCCGGCGGACGAGGTCGACCGCGAGCGCCCAGCCGGCCACGGCCTGCCCGGCGTCGAGCAGCATCCGGGCCGACGCGGGCTCGAGCAGGCCGCGGGACCGCAGCGCCTGCTCGGTGGCGCTGCGGTGGCGCCGCGTCTCCGCGTCGGTCTCCGCGGACCAGTGCACCGGGCGCAGCGGGTAGGGCCACCCGGCCCCGCACTGCTCGAGCACCCACAGCAGCTCGTGACGGTCGAGCACGACACCGGTCACCGGCTGTCCTGCTCCCCGATGACGGGCGGGGTGACGAGGCGCCGCTCGTCGGGGTCGTCAGCGGGGTCGCGCCACGGGTCGGCGTCCACGAGGTACTCGGGGTGGCGCACGCCGCCCGACGCCTCCAGCGGTGAGGAGGCGGCCGCCCCCGCCGTCGGCGGGATCATCGGGACGTCCGGGCCTGCCGAGCCCGTGCCGGCGTGGGTCGCGGGCGGGGCGGCGCCGCCGGCGCTGCCGGGCGTGTCGGGGATGGGGTGGCCGCCCACGCCGACCGTCGGGCCCGCGAGGGACGGGCCGGTCGCTCCGGGGCCCGCCACCGCGCCGCCGCTGCTGTCCGTGCTTCCCGTGCCGCCGGCACCGCCCGGGCGGTCCGCCGCGGACGGTCCGGGCGACGGGCGCGCCGCGGCGCGGTCGGCGGGCGTGCTGCGGTCCAGGGGCTCGCGCTCCTCGCGGCGACGCTCGGACGGGGTCGCTCGGCCCGCGCCGCCGGCACCGGCACCACGACCGGCACCGGCGCCACCACCGGCGAGGCGGTCCGCGGCCGTCGGCGCGACCGGGCGCGCGGGGCTCCGCGGCACGGCCGGGGCGCCCGGAGCGCCGCCGCCGCGCGGGGTGCCCGGCCCGCCGGGAACGACGGGTCCACCCGGACCGGCCGCGCCGGGCCCGACGCCCGGCGCCGGCCTCCCCGGCGTTCCGGAGCCGGGCGCACCGCCATCACCCGGCGCAGGCCCGCCGGGACCGCCGAGCAGCCGCGAGACGAACCTCCCCACCGTGCCGGGCCGCGCCTCGGGGGCAGCGCCCGGACCACGTCCGAACGGACCCCCGCCCGGGAGCCCCGGAGCACCGGGGGGCGTCACGGACCCGGCGGGCGCCGCCGCCCGCGCGAGGACACCGCCACGACCCGCCGGGGGACCACCAGCGCCGGCACCGCCGGCACCGCCGGCACCGCCCCCCGGGACACCGCCAGGTCCCGCCGTCGCGCCCCGGGCCGTGCCGCCGACCTCCGGTGCGGTGCCCACCGACGCGCGCCCGGCGAGCCCGTCGACGGCGGACGGGGCGCCGCGCGCCGCCAGTCCGGTCTGCTCGAGGTAGGCGCGGTAGGCGCCCTGGGCCGCGCGCTCCTCGGCCTGCGCCGCCTGGAAGGTCCCGAAGCCGTCGGCCGGGCCGCCGGCGGCCAGCGCGCCCGCGAGACCGGGCGTCGCGGGCGACGTCCCCAGCACCGGCAGCGCCGGCGCCCGCGGAGGCCCGACGAGCGACTGCACGCGCGCCAGGGCGTCACGGACCCCCTGGAGGCTCCCGGCCTGCCCCGTGACGGCGTCCCCGAGCCGGCTCATGCGGGCCACGAGCGTGCGCACGTGCGAGGCGGCGGCCTCGGCGTCGCGGCCGCGCCAGGAGGCGCCCAGCCGGCCGTGCGCGCGCTCGAGGCGCTGCGCGGCGGCCCGGAGCTCGTCGCCGCGCGCGGCGTGGCGCAGGCGCGCCGAGTCGAGCGCGGCGGGGTCGGCGCCGTCGTGGATCCAGCGGTGGATGAGCTCGTGGCTCAGGACCGAGGTGTCGCGTCCGCCCCACGGGACGCCGGGGACCGGCACGGCCCACCACCTCCCGTTCCCGCGTCGCCGAGAGCGCTCCGACCTGCCGAGGGTAGGTCCGAGCGGGCGACGGTGGGGAGGATCCCTCAGAGACCGAACCGGCTCCACAGCGCGCGATGCTCGATCCAGTCGAGGGCCGAGCCGACCGGGTCCGCGACCGCAGCGGGTGCGGTGAACGGGGCCGCCACTCCGCCGAGGCCCAGGCGCGCGAGCAGCGGGCGCCGCGGCTCCACCGTCGTGAGCTCGGCGTCGGGGAAGCGCCGACCGAGCACCTCGCGGGCCGTGCCGAGGTCGTCGATCAGGCCGCGCTCCTTCGCCTTGCGGCCGGTCCAGACCTCGCCGGTGAACAGGTCGTCGGACTCGGCCAGCGCACTCCCGCGCCGCGCGCGGACCCACTCGATGAACATCTCGTGCAGCTCGCCCTGCATCCCGAGCAGCCACTCGACGTCCTCGGACTTCTCGGGCTGGAACGGGTCGAGGCGGGCCTTGTTCTGACCGGCGGTGTGCAGCCGCCGCTCGATGCCGTAGCGCTCGATGAGCCCGGTGAGGCCGAACCCGCCGGAGACGACGCCGATCGAGCCGACCAGCGACGTCGGGTGCGCGTAGATCTCGTCGGCGGCGCAGGCCAGCCAGTACCCGCCCGAGGCCGCGACGTCCTCGCAGAACGCCAGCACCGGGATCTCGTGCTCCTCGGCGAGCCCGCGGATGCGGTCGGCGACCAGCGCGGACTGGGTGGGGGACCCGCCCGGCGAATTGATCATCAGGGCCACGGCGTCGACGCGGTCGGCCGTGAAGGCACGGCGCAGGGCGTCCTCGACCGCGGTGATGTTGATGACCGCGCGCGGCACCGGACCGTGGGTCGCCGCGATCACGCCCTGCAGGCGGACCACGCTCACCGTGCGCCGGCCTGTCGCAGCCGCGAGGGGACCGGGCAGGACCGAGGACAGGGCCGGGCCGAAGCGCAGGTTCATGCCCTCCACGCTAGCCGCCGCCCGGGTGAGGTCGTGATCAACCGCGTGCGCGGCGTGCTCACATGCGTCGGAGGCGCACCTCAGACGCGAACGCCCGCCCGGAACTTGGGCACACGCAGGATGATCTTCGTGCCGGCGCCCCGCTCGGTCTCCACGACGAGCCCGTAGTCGGGACCGAACGCCGAGCGCATGCGGTCGTCGACGTTGCCGAGCCCCACGTGCGCACCGGAGAGGTGTGCGTCGCGGTTCTCCTCCTTGAGCGCCTGCGGGTCCATGCCGACGCCGTCGTCCTCGACAATGATCGTGCACTCGGCGCCCGAGTCCTCCGCGGTCAGCGACACCGTCCCGCCGCCGGGCTTGCCCGACAGTCCGTGGCGCACCGCGTTCTCGACCAGCGGCTGCAGCGCCAGGAACGGCAGCACCACCGAGAGCACCTCGGGCGCGACCTGCACCTTCACGTTGAGTCGGTTGCCGAACCGGGCGTGCTCGAGGGCGAGATAGCGGTCGATGTTCTTGAGCTCGTCGGCGAGCGTCGTGTACTCGCCGGCCTGCCGGAACGAGTAGCGCGTGAAGTCGGCGAACTCCATCAGCAGCTCGCGGGCCCGCTCGGGGTCGGTGCGGATGAACGAGGCGACGGTGTTCAGCGCGTTGTAGATGAAGTGCGGCGAGATCTGTGCGCGCAGCGCCCGGACCTCGGCGCGGTTGAGCCGGGCGCGGGACTCGTCGAGGTCGGCGAGCTCGAGCTGACTGGAGACGTACCGGGCGACCTCGGCGGACGCGCGCAGCAGCACCGGGCCGGGGGTGTCGGCGCTGACCGCGGCCAGCGTGCCCGCGACGTTGCCGTCGACCTCGAGCGGCACGACGACGATGCCGCGCACCGGGCAGTCCTGCGAGCCGCACTCGATGTCCTTGCGACTGGCCACCTGCTGGCGGCCGGTGCGCATGACCTTCTCGGCGTACTGGCGCACGTCCAGGCTGTGGTGCTCGGCCTCGCCGTCCCAGGCCAGCGGGACGCAGTCCGAGCCCGTCATCGACAGCGCCTCGGTGTCGAGCAGCGTGCGCAGGTACGGCACCGCGAACTGCGCCGAGCCCTCCGAGAGCCCCTCGCGCAGCGCCGGCGCCGCCAGCGAGACCGTGTGCAGCGTGGAGAAGGTGGCCCGCTCCAGCGGGGAGGCGAACTGGTTGCGCCGCTTCACCCGCCGGTACACCAGGACCGCCACGACCAGCGCCACCAGCACGCCGATGGCGGCGAGGAGGCTCGGGTCGGTCAACCAGCTGGGCACGACAGCTATTTGACCAGACGGGACAGCCGGCGGTCCGCCAGCGCGCGGCCCTGTGTCTGACACGTGGGGCAGTACTGGAAGGACCGTTCGGCGTACGAGACCTCCCGGACGGTGTCGCCGCACACCGGGCACGGAAGGCCGGTACGGGCGTGCACGCGCATCCCGGAGCGCTTCCCGCCCTTGAGCCGGGCCGCGTCCTGGCCCACCGCGCGCTCCACGGCGTCGGCGAGCACGCCGACCATCGCGGCGTGCAGCCGGTCGACCGCCTCGGCGTCGAGCTTGCCCGCCGCGGCGAACGGCGACAGCTTCGCGACGTGCAGGATCTCGTCGGAGTAGGCGTTGCCGATACCGGCGATGACCTGCTGGTCGGCGAGCAGCGTCTTCAGCCGCATCGACCCGACGGGTCCAGCTCCGCTGCGCTTCGCGTCCCCCCTGCCGGCGAGCAGCTCGCCGAACTCCGCCCGCGAGACGGCCAGCGCGTCCGGGCCGAGCTTGGCGACGCCGGGGACCTGCTGCGGGTCCTCGACGAGATACACCGCCAGCCGCTTCTGCGTCCCCGCCTCGGTGAGGTCGAACCCGGGGCCGCCGACGGTCTCGAGGTGCACGCGGAACTCGAGCGGACCCTTGCCGGGCTTGGGCGGGGTCGCCGACGCCTGGTCGTGCCAGCGCAGCCAGCCGGCCCGCGACAGGTGCACGACCAGGTGCAGTGTCGACGGTCCGGCTCCGGCCGGCTCCGCGTCCGTCCGTCCGAGCTCCAGGTCGAGGAACTTCCCGTGCCGCGACGCCCCCGTGACCAGGCGCCCGACGAGCGCCGACACCGGAGGGTCGAAGGTCTTGAGCACGGTCATGCTCGCGACGTCGACGCGCGCGACGGGCCGGGCCAGCGCGTGGGTGCGCAGGTGCTCGGCGAGGGCCTCGACCTCGGGCAGCTCGGGCATGTCAGCTCGTCGGCCACATCAGCTGACGGGCTGCAAGGGGCTGTCGGCGTAGGCGGGCGTCGCGCGGGTCTCGAGGCTGCGCACGGTCTGCATCATCTCCTCGCGGGCGGCGGCGGTGCCCCGCACCCAGCCCACCCAGCGTTCGGGCGCCGACCCGTCGGAGCCGCCCGGGGTCTCCGCGACGAGCGTGCGCGGGCGCCGCAGCACCCAGCGGCCGGGGAAGAACCCGACGATGAGCAGCAGGATCAGCCAGACCCAGATCGGGACGACGACGCCCTGGCTGCCCGTGGCCCACCAGGCCAGCAGCGCCACCCAGAGCAAGCCCATGATCGAGACGATGCCGATCGCCGCGAGCCGGCCGCCCTGCATGTCGTGCTCGAAATCCTCCCCGGTGGCGGGGTCGGTCCACTCGAGCTTCTGGCGCACCATCCACTGCCGTCCGTCGGCGGCACGCACGATGCGGATCCGGGCCATGCGGACACTCTAGCCCTGCTCACGACGCCAGACCGGCTCCCCGAGCGCGCCGCCGAGCTGGTCCCGGAGCTGGTCCCGGAGCTCGCGCTTGAGCACCTTGCCCGCCGCCGAGACCGGGAGCGCGCCGACGAGGTGCACCGCACGCAGCCGCTTGTAGGGCGCCACCCGCTCGTCGAGGGCGGTCGCGAGCGTCGCCCCGAGCTCGACGGTGGGCTCGTGGCCGGGCGCGGGGACGACGACGGCCACCGGCTCCTCGCCGACCGCGGCGTCCGGCCGTCCGACGACCGCCGCCGACGCGACCTCGGGCCGCGCGACCAGCAGCTCCTCGAGCCCCCGGGCACGTTGTAGCCCTTGTGGAGCGATCGCGGTGTCGGGCGCGGGGACACCGACGGTGCCGCTGCGCCGGTGCACCGAGCGGGCCGTCGCGCCCATCGTCAGCCCCCTGGTCGCCTCGGTCATCCCGTAGCCCTCGACGACGACCGCCTCGGGCATCCGCTCGGCGATGCGCCGCGCGAGCGCGACCGGCATGGGCGCCGCGCCGGAGGTGACCGTCCGGACCGACGTGAGATCGCGCCCCGCGGCCTCGGGGTGGGCGAGCACGGCGGGCAGCTGCGGGCTCAGCGGGGTGAACGTGGCCCCCGCCAGCAGGATCCCGTAGTAGGCGACCGGGTACGGCTGCACGTTGGGCAGGTGCACGCCGACGACGTCGCCCGGCGCGACACCGCGGACGTGCCGGTGGTGGGCGAGCCCGCAGGCGGCGCGCCACGTTCGGGAACCCAGGTCCGCCAGTCGGTCGTGGCCGGACGGTAGTTCTCACCGGCGGGTTCTCACCGGTGGTTCTCACCGGCGGAGAGGACGCCGGTGGAACGACCACTCAGCCGACCGCTCACTGCTTGACCCTTGGTGGCGCGGCGGGCTGAGTAGCTTGCCGTGACACCCCGGTGCCGTCGGTGCATCGCCATGCTGACGCAGCTCGTCGAGAGCCTGGCTGAGAGTTCGCGAGCCCGACGGCCCGGGGCGTGCCGACTGGCGACAGGGCCTGCGCGCCACGAGCGCCGATCAGTGAGCGACCGGCTGCACGTCCCGGACCGCGGGTGCTTCCCCCACTGGTGCAAGCAGCGGAGGCAGCAAGTGAACGGTACGGAGAATGGGCAGGGCGCGGCAGGCTCGGCGGTGGCCGGGCTGGACTGGGCGTGGGACCAGCACGCGGTCTGCGTGCTCGGGGTCGATGGGACGGTGCTCGAGCGCTTCGAGGTCGCCCACGACGCGGCCGGGCTACGCGAGGCGGTGCGCCGGCTGAGCCGGCGCCGCGTGCGCGGGGTCGGCATCGAGCGCGGCGACGGGCCGGTGGTCGACGCGCTGCTCGCGGCCGGGCTGGCGGTGTTCGTGATCAGCTCGCGGCAGGTGCGGGCGCTACGGCTGCGCTACGGCACCGCCGGCAACAAGGACGACCGCTTCGACGCGTTCGTGCTCGCCGACGTGCTGCGCACCGACGCCCACCGGCTGCAGCCGCTGGTGCCCGACACCGCCGCGACCCGAGCACTGCGAG